>CAUOLH010000001.1:0-151494 GCA_963456375.1 uncultured Candidatus Saccharibacteria bacterium
TGCCAACACCACCCCAAAGTTCATCATTGCCAGCATCGCCATGAAGAATGTCGTTACCTTCGTCGCCGTGGAGAATGTCTTGACCTTCATTGCCGTGAAGAATGTCGTTGTCGGCGTTACCCTGGAGCTCATCGTTGCCTTGTCCGCCATAAAGAGTGTCGCTGCCACTGCCGCCCCATAGCTTGTCGTCGCCTTCGTCGCCATAGAGGAGATCGTTGGCAACACTGCCATGGAGAGTATCGTTACCGTCAAGACCATGCACGGTCATGGGGTCGTCGTCAAAGTTCCATATATCATCATCGTCAGCAGTGCCGTACATAGTATGTGCACGCTTGCTAATTTCTTCAAACGACCAAGTAACGCCATTAGCAAACATAATATTTTCAACCTGATTATTATATGCAAAGTGTTCACGAATAGTAATCTTGTCATCGGTATTTTTAATAGATAGTTCAAGACTTACGCCGTCAAAATCACCTCTAGCAGCTTTTACGACAATATCTTCTGGGTTAATACCTTGGCCAAATTTTATGGTATCTGTGCCGCTATTATCTACAATTTCATCTTCCCCATCTCCCTTGTTGAAGATGTAGACATCGTCGCCTTCACAACCCTCAAGAATGTCGTTGCCTTGACCACCGATGAGGGTGTCGTTGCCAACACCACCCCAAAGTTCATCATTGCCAGCATCGCCATGAAGAATGTCGTTTCTGGCTGCTCCAATAAGAGTATCATTACCGTCACCCGCAGTAATAACATTATCTCTGTCTACAACCCCGCTAATACTATCACCCGCATCAGTACCTGTCATAGTCGTAAGTGGAGCAGTATCAATAATTCTCTGATATTTAATCGACTTTTTAGCAAAATGTTCGCGCAAATGAGTAAATTCCGCATCTGAAATAAGTCCTCGATTGCGTAGCGCTCGCGTAATCTCTGCTAACATCTTTTCGCCAGTTACCGCGTTAGACTGAAGTTGTTCATCTAAGTATGCTTGAACGCTAGAAACATCAAGTTTAATCGGATTTTCCGACTCCAGATCTAACGAGTAATTAAACTTTCGGAAGACATCCGCTAGACTCGTTTGCATAGACAGCATCGTATAGATACTCTCAAGAAGTGTCGTATATGAACGCTCCAAGATCGGCGCTTCAGCAGCGGTTGGCGAACTTGTCGGAGAGTTGCGGTAGCTTGTGCCAGTCACTGTCTCAAGCACTGCCAGCTTGCGCGCATCAAAACTACTACCGCGACTTGTTGGATTGATCTGTGAAGCACCAACCCATGCAAACAAAATGTCCTGCAATTTTGCTTGCCTTGAAGAGGTGTCTTTGGCGTTCATAAAATCCTGTACTAATTGTTTCAACGCGCCTGTAGTATCGCGCGCCATCGCTTGGCGCAGAGAATATGTATTACCCATCGGATGAATCTCGGGTAGATTCATAATGTCTTCCGGAACTTCCACGGAATCTGTCATCTGGACATCTGCTGTGTCCCGTTGTAGGAAAAATTCTTTCATATCAGCGGTCGTGCCGTCTGTGCGAGTAAATGAGCCGACGCGCGCAATCGTATTACCGTTCTCGTCAACTTTGCCAACAAACTCATTGCTCAAATTGAGCGATTTGATACCCGCCTCCTCCAGTGTAAGCAATTCGTCTGGCGTCGAAACGCCGTTCCCGTCCTTGTCAATCCAGATTCTCAGCTCAGAAAACTTTGCATCTTTGGCGTCAATAACACCATTATGATTTGAATCCAGTGCTGCTAGTGCCGCGAAACCGCTTGAAGCAGTTTTTCCATCATCAAGAATAGTCCGATCGCCAAATAGCTCCTTGCCTGCTTCAATCTTACCATTACCATCACGATCAAGCACCAGAACACCTGACTTTGCATCAATCCAACCAGTCTTTTCGGCAAAACCATTATTATCTAAGTCATAATACACGCCAGTAGTGACCGACTTTGTAGTGATACCAAGACCAGAAATATCGAGGACGATAGGATCAATGCGAATAGGTAGTAATCCAGCTTGACCCATGAGCGACCATATCAAATCGCCAATCCCTCCACCAATAAACGATCCAGCATTCCATCCTAGAAATCCTAAACCTAACTCCGCCATAATTCCTACGAGTATAGCGCCTTGAGGAAATACTAAAGAGGTACCTGCAACGGCCAACAAAGCGATAGGTAGACCTAGCTGCATGGCTGCTGTTGCTGATCCTAATCCGAAAGTAGTTCTCCAACCCCAATCATGGAGCATTTTAGTACCCGTGTAGCAGTCACCTTTATTATATGCTTCAACCGCCTGTTTTATAGTCAACACTGCATCAATAGCAAGCAAAGCAGAACCGACAACACCAAGAGCTTTCATAGCCCCCGGTCTGGAAGCCATGTATAAGGCCATATTATTTGCCCCTAGTTGTTTAATAGAAGAAGCAACTACTCCATTACCCTTGACGACAGACTCCATTATCTTCACTGACCTTGTCAACTGAGTAGCGTCAGAATAATTAAGTTTTAGTTTGCCAATATAGGCCTCCAGAGGTTTACTTTCTATTGACATTTTGTCTATAGTCTTTACTAACAATTCTAGGGTAGATTTATTATTGCGGATACGCTTTTCATAACCGTTCAGCCAGGCCTCGGAAGGATGTTTAACAAAAGGATCAACATTAACATCATAGCCACCTTTGCCATCAGGTTTTACAAGACCATCCATCAACTTGGCATTTTCACTTTTGAGGTAATTAAATACTCCAAGTAGTCCCTCTGAATAATATCTTGCTCTAAGTTTGGCTATTGGCTCGCCATTAATAGATGTAACACTCTTGTTATTAAGCGCTCTTAGCAATTCGGTCTGGAACAATACACTATTCGTATCTGCATTTGGCATAATTATAAAGATGTCACCCTTTATAGTTCTTTCGGCGAAAAGTCCTGAAACCATGTCGGTAATACTTAAGGCTTTTCTACCATCATTGAGCTCTGCGCCATATGGGGAACTTTTGACAAACAATCCAGACGACGGGTCTATCGTGATTCCACCTGACATCACTCGAGCTGCCACAAGATCGTTACCCACAGCTTTCCTCAGAGCGGTAAGCATCCTGTCGCCCAATAGCTCGGCCTCTTTGAGATCCTGTATAGTAAATCCTTTTTTATCAGCCGCTACTGCATGCCTAGCGTAATCATAACCCCCATACTCTCTAAAGACGGTATTGCTGTAAAGAAAAGCCCTTGTCTTGCCCGCAGGTGCTTCGAATGACAACTTTTCAATCTTGCCATTCACATCTTTTAATAATTTGAATAAACTCTCTTCATTCAATGTGCCATCGCTGTATGTAGTATAAGAGTTTCTATTTCTCCACTCCGATACGTAGTTGATAATATCCTCTACAGTTTCCATATCTTATCCTTATTCATAAAAGTTATATCAATTCCTTTAAAAATACTCTTCTTCTGGCTGTCTCTGGGTAGAAGCGTGACTTGATGAAGAGCAAGAGAGCCTTCTTCAGCTAGTTGTGCAATTTTTTCCTTTTCACCCTTCAGTTCAATCGGAGCTATAATACGCTTTGCTATTAGCATGAACTCCTTGATTTGTTCATGCCCATTATTAAACTCTTCCACATTGAGCCCCATGAAACTCTCATACAAATCTATACGTATATTAAATCCCTTCCATATTAGCGTATTTATTCGAGGAATTCCTCCTGCGGGTAGCTGACCATTAAGAGATACTCCTTGCTGAGACTGCACTGAGACGCATATCGCGTCGTCTTTTTTACTGTATGCCAGTGCAACCATATGGCTATCAAGGGAATGGCTGTCGTCAAATCCTGGTCTAATTAGTTTATACTTATCAGTTAATTCCTTAACTTTATCTTTGTCAATCAGTCTGCCAATAAAGCTCATGATCTTCTCCATTTAATAAATTAAAACACTACCTTTATTATAGATGTATACAGTAGACTATACAAGTCTTAAAAGGGTCCGCCCAACGAACCTAAAAATAACAAATTAAAACAGCAATTAGATGCAATACGGCTAAAAAGCATAACTAAAGAATAAAAAGAACAGCTCCTTGTTTAAAATAAGTAGTGTAACAACCTTAAATCAAGAAAGGAGACTGTTCTCATGAATAGTTTAGCAGATATTCTTTCAGAGTATCACTGCCATCGCAGATTCTATCAATGTATTTGGGGCGAGGTATCTTGCAAGTATTGCAGTTCTAAGAGAATTAAATTCAGAAAAAATTACGAGTACTGTCCAGTATGCAAGAAAAAATACTCGGTTAAAGCAGATACTAAAGTATTTAGCTATTGCAATTTATCTTTTAGGCAAATCATTGCTCTCATCTGGTGCTGGCAAAACAAGTGCAGTATCGGCGAAATCACAAAAATTGCGGGAGTTAGCTATCCAACAGTAAATCGCTGGCTAAAGCGCCTAAGAGCTTCTCTAGAGCCTGTAAAAGGACAACTGGAGGGTGTTATTGAAGTAGACGGCAGTTTCTTTGGCAAGAAGAGATTCGGCCAGCAAAAATTGGTAATTGGAGCTATTGACCAAAAAAGTATACAGATAAGATTGAAGATTATTCGCAAAAGAGATCGCAATAACGCGGGAGATTTTATTAAGCAAGCTATTACGCCCGGCAGTATGGTTTTAACAGATGGATTTACTGGCTACAATGAACTAGCATCGCTAGGATATGAATGGTTGGCTTGCAACCACTCCAAAGGATTTTTTGGACCGACTAACCACATTGAAAACCTCTGGAGCGTCATAAAACGCATCTTACGGTATGTCTACAGAGATCTGTCGTTTAATCTTAACGATCTAGCACTCATACTTCGAGAATTCGACAACCGCTACAATAATCCAGATTTGTTTTACAATGTAGATAGCTACTTAAAAACTAGAGCTTGTTCCGGGTTAGTTTGGTGAACCCTCCTTTTTTTCTTCAAAGCAGTCTTCTATTGATTTATAATCTATAAATTCACCTAATCTTTTTACAGATAAATTACAAACTGTATATTTACTAGAGTCGGGGCTTTTTATCATATAATGGACAGTTCTATTCTGCACTGGTTGCTTGTTTGCGTACTCTATTAATTTCAATAAAGAATCTCTATCCTTTTGCACTACCGTAATGTCTTGCGAAATTCTATCACCTGATATCATATAACTCATCTTGGAAGCATACTTCAAGCTCATATCTTTATACGACAATGGCTTACCTCGAAATTCAGATAAAATTTCATAATCCGCATTAACAATCACATTAATCTCAGCCCACGCCCCGTCAACAACAGAGTTTTCTTTAAGTCTATTATTTTCTGCCCTAGACCAGATGGCGCTGAGATAAAAATCTCTTACACCATTTGACGAAGTCATCACATAAAATTTAAGACTGGGGTCATTATTAGGATAAGCCTGAGCAGACACAACCCCTTCAATACCTAGTCCGCTAGACTTTTTAGATGGTTTTGCTACCGAAAAAGAACTATCATATTTTGCATCAAGATAATTTTTCATCTTTGATTGTTCTTCTAAAAATTCTCGATTTATCATCAAACAACCTATTATGTATACCGCAACTATTGCAGTTATTAACATAGCGACTCCAGCTGCAACCCATAGTTTCGAGATATGCTTTCGGTTAGGTTTTAGCCTGGAGTTTACTTTTTTCGCAGGAATGCTTTTAGGCGATTTTTTACCAGTTTGAGTCTTTCCGCTACTTGTACGTCTTGTTTTTGCTATACTACTCTTTGTCATTAAATACCCGCCCCGCTATTAATTTGCTAACTATTAGTTTAATTTTATATTAAACATAATCTTTACGCAATTAAGATGGCGGTAGCGGTGGCACAAATATAAAATTAACCTATAATAAAGCCATGAAATATAAAAATCGCCGTAACAACTTATATATAGGCGAGGCGTTTTACATGGACGCCAAGAGTAAAGAAATAATCGCTTCTGGCTATGGTCAGTTTGATACCACAACCTCCGAACTAACCGCATCAATGACATTTCTGGCGTCTGGAAAATTTGACAAAGTACTGATTATTATCAAATCCAGAAACGACTGTATCGCGCCGTTCGTCTTTTATAATAAAACCCTAATCCAAGGCGCGCCAGAAAATATCACGTATAATATTCGCGCCTATTTGCATTGGCAATCTACCGAGATGGATGGTTTGACTATACCTCTGCGCAAGTATTCAAACGTCCACATTGCCATTCTCGCTCAACACGCGCCAGACAACTTGGGTTTTCAATCGCACGCTGCCGGCATGTCCGGCCAACTCATCAAACGAGCCGCCTCGACGAAGTTGAGCTCCTCCATTCACCGTGGTGTACGCGCGTCAATTTTCGCCGGATACGCCACCAAAATTAATTCCAGACAAGTGCGCGATGAGCCGCCCGTCCAGCTTGATTCGCAGTTACGTTACAGTTTCACCTGCCAAAAATACTCTTTTTCGTTTAATAATTTAGGTAATATCCTACTAGCTTTTCAGCTGTATTGGGTTAGCTTTTTCGACTCGACAGATTGCACGATTGATTCGATACAGCTTGGCGATGATGTTTGCTTATATTTAGCCAATCCTCATTTGTATGCCCTGTCAACCAGTTCGCCATCCTATCGCTCAATCCCGCGCATTCAGTCACAGATGCACGCTGACAGCTTAGCCAAGATGGCTTACTTTTTTCTGAATCCCGGTCATCATAAAAAACTTGGTTCGTCGAGCAAAATTGGGCTGGCGTTCTCGCGGCTGATTGATTACCGCTTTCGTAACAGTTCCAATGCTGTACATATGAACATTCCCAGCCTAATTTTCGCGTTACAAAGTTTCGCCGAAGCGGTTGCTGAACGTGAAATTCGCCGGCAAAATCGCAGCACCAAACGGCAGACTCTTCATGATATCCAAAAAGTTTTAGCAGCGATTAAATCGATTGAGTCTAAATTAGCGGACGATGTCCGCGATTTTTATTTGCGTCCGGAAAAAGATATTTATGAATTAATTGCTCGCCCGACATTTATGCAATCACTGCAAATCGCTCTCGCCAAATTTAATATTGATATCGCCGACTACCAACCTATGTTAAAATCAATCGACAGCGCCCGCCGGCAGATTGTTCACAGCGAAGGATACAGCGTTGAATTTTTACTCAATCTACTAACTTATACCATCGTCCAAATGGAGTCAGACAATAAGCTTTCGCGTCCAGGCGGCATTATTCGTAAAGATAGCGACGTTGATAAATTATATCAGCTACTGCGTCTCATGACGATGCGTTATTTTGACAGCACGTCAGAAATATAAATAAGTTGCGTTATCCATGCCGCGCGCCAAACATTATTTCATCTCACCTTCAAACTCTCATCCGCCTTGGTCATCAGCGGGTCGAGGAAGAATTCAATGATGCGGCGCTGGCCGGTGGTGATTTCGGCGGAGATGCTCATGCCTGGCAGCAATTTGAGTTGATTTTGCTTGGAGCTTTTATCATCATTCAATTTAATTTTAGCTTTGTAAATGAGACCTTTCTTGTCGTCCTGAATAGCATCGGGGCTAATATTTTCAACCGTCCCCTCCAGGTAGCCGTAACGCTGGAATGGATAAGTAGCGACTTTGACGACCACGCGCTGGCCAGGCTTAACAAAGCCGACATCTTGATTATCCATCGCCGCATCAACGTAGAGCGGCGCTTTTTCTGGCACAATTTGTGCTAGCTGCTGCCCAGCATTGACCACGCCGCCAATTGTTTTCACCGTCAGCGACAGTACCGTACCATCAACAGGCGCAGTGATGGTAGTCTGCGCTAAAATTTGCTTGGCCTTGACCAGATTATTTTCCAGTTCAATAATTCTTTTTTCTGTTGTGATGATTTGATTACTGAAGGCACTATTGGTTTCGGCATTTTGGGTTTGCGATTGATTTTGCGCCTGAGTAAGCGCCGATTGCGATTGCAGTAGTTGCTGATTTTGACCAAGGACAGCGCTGTCCGCGCTGGTTATTCGCTGGTCAATACTAGTCAGCTCGTTCTGCAAACGTAGCTTATCGACAGGATTGGCGTTTGGTAATTGCTTTTCAATCTCGGCTTTGCGATTTTTAAGATTTTGCACATTGGTTTCCAGCTGGTTTTTCGCTTGCTGATTAAATTGTAATTGTTGCTGGTAGTTAGAAATCGTACCATTTACAGCTTGCTGCCTGGCCGCAGAAAGTGCGGCTTGCGAGCTGGCAAATTGCCGCAACATAGCTTTGGACTCATCTGGCAAATCTGCATTGTTGATGATCTCATCAGTGTTGCCGCCAACAGCTAGCCGCCGCAAAATATCGCGCTCGACTCGAGCCGCGCTAAGACTTTGATTGGCGGTAGCAACATCTTTTTCGGCAGTTGTTTTATCAAGCGCCAGCAAAGTTTCGCCTTTTTTGACGCGCTGACCTTCATGCACATTAATATTTGTCACCACGCCAGAAATTGCCGGCTGGATAATTTTAGTGCTACCTTCAGTAGAAATTTTACCATTAGCTACCGCAACGATATCAATCCTGCCAAAGTATGACCACGCTAACGCCACAATCAACAACAATGCAACCAACCAAACTACCAACGCTCCCAACGGTGCCGCTGGTGTTTCAACAATTTCCTCAGCTGCTGGCAAAAATTCATACTGCAGCCGGTCGCGTTTTAGCCAACTCATGCTTCATCTCCTGACTGTTGCTTATGCAGGTACGCGTACAAACCATTCTTTTTCAGCAGCACCGCCGGCGTACCATATTCAACCAATTGGCCGCGATCAATGGCCATGATTTTATCGACCGACTTGAGCGTTGACAAACGATGCGCGATGATAATAACCGTTCGACCAGCCGTAATTTGCTTTAGATTTTTCTGAATGATATTTTCCGACTCATAGTCAAGCGCTGATGTCGCTTCGTCAAAAATCAGGATTTTAGGATTATGTAGCAGCGCCCGGGCGATAGCGATGCGCTGCTTTTGTCCGCCGCTCAGACCCTCGCCTTTTTCGCCAACCATCGTGTCGTAACCATTGGGTAATTCAGTTATAAACTCATGCGCGCCAGCAATTTTTGCCACCCTCACGATGTCGTCCATACTACTACTCGGCACATGCACGGCGATGTTATCGCGTACGCTGGCATTAAACAAAAAGTTTTCCTGCAAAACCACACCGATTTGCCGGCGCAGCCAGCTCGGGTCGGTAGTAGCAATATCGACACCATCAATCAAAATCTTGCCTGATTCTGGTACGTACAGCCGCTGCAATAATTTAGAAATCGTACTTTTGCCCGAACCGCTGCGCCCAACCACGCCGACCACCGTGCCAGGACGAATGCCAAACGACACATCGCGGATAACTTCCGGGCTGTCTGGCGCATAGCGAAAACGCACATGCTCGAACCGCACATCGCCAGCAATGCTCGGCAAGCGCGACTTGCTCGGATCAAGTGTCGGCTCCGGCTTGGTATTGAAAATATCACCCAACCGCTTCATCGAAATACCTGTTTGCTGAAAATCTTGCCATGATTGCACGAGGCGCAGTACTGGGCCGCTCACTCGACCGCTCAGCATCCGAAAAGCAATCAGCCCGCCGATAGTCAAACTACCCGCCATCACCATGTGCGCACCAACCCACAAAATAGCGATGTCGAAAATCTTTTGAACGAGTTGACCGAGCGCGCCAGCATTACCTGACAGTAAATTAGTTTTATAACTAGCGCGAACATAATTACTTAGCCGGCCTTCCCAATTTTTCTGTAGTTGCGGCTCCAGCGCAAACGATTTGATAGTCTGCGCGCCAGTGATCGACTCAACCAAATATGACTGAGACTCGGCGCCAGTATTAAACTTTTCATCCAAACGCTGGCGCAATAGCGGCGTGATTACCCAAGACAATATCGCAAATACCGGTAAGCTACCCAGCACCACCCACGTTAATGTCGTGCTATAAAACAACATGACAATGATATAAACAAACATAAAACTAATGTCGATCAGCGCCGTCATCGGCGTACCAGTCAAAAAAGCCCGAATCCGCTCCAATTCCAGCACCCGCGCCGTGGTGTCGCCAACTCGACGGGTTTCAAAATACCGCAGCGGCAAGGCAAATAAGTGCCGAAACAGCCGCGAACTCAAAATTACGTCAATTCGGCTAGTGGTATGAGTGAAAATATAATTCCGAGCGACGCCAAGCATCCCCTCAAACAACGCAATAATTACCAGCCCGCCAACGATGACGTCAAGCGTCGAGACGCTGTGATGTGTGAGAGCTTTATCGATGACGACCTGTGTCAGAATTGGCGTAAAAATACCAATAATCTGCACCACCAGCGCCGCCAGCAAGACTTGCAGTAATGGCTTTTTATATTTGATAATCGTCGGAATAAACCATTTCAAGTTAAACTTTCTATCCGCCTCTTTCCAAAAGCGCTGCGTAAATAGTACTACGCGACCAGTCCATTTATCTTGAAAATCCTCAGCCGACATCACCTGCGGCGGCCCGCCATTTGGCGGTAGAATGAGGAATTTACTGTTGATGTTTCTACCAGGACCTTTAATTTTGCGGCGACTGTCATTCTTAGTGTCAGTAAGTTGCCCCGCCATGACATCATCAGCAATTTGCGCCAACACCGCAAACTTTTCATCCTTCATACCAACGATGAGCGGTAGTGGCAATTTCGCTAATTGCTTAGAATTAACCGTAGCCGTCCGCGCCTTCAATTTGAGTGAACGCGCAGCCCGTAGCATATCCGTTTCACTCATACCCACACGCGGGTCAATCGCCAAGGCGTGAGCAATCTGCTCCGGGTCAGCAGGAATACCGTGAAACTGAGCGATGGCCGTGAAACAATACAGACCAGGATCTAACTTGCCGCCAAACTTTTTATTTGCCAGATCATCATGTAATTTTTCACGATTCTTTGACGCAGTTTTAACACTAGCACGCTTTTTAACCGGCGCTGCCTGACTATCCTTATCTGATTTTTCTCGCTTACTAACCACTCTCTCCTCTGATTATTGACTATATCAGAGGTAAGCAGCAGGCCAAAGCATAAACACTTAACTTTTTCTATTAGGCTTGAAGTATGTTGCTTAGTACAATCAAGCAGTCGGAGCTGTCCAATATTTCTAAACAATAGCTTGGACTTGTACTAGTTGAGCTATTGTAGCTTGCTCTAAGATCATACCTGTATCTCTTTGAAAAGAAAACGTAGCTTAGATAAGACTTTCGGTGTATTACGTCCGCTCTATTGCCTTTGCTAAAATAAGTATCATTACCCTCACCGCCCTCGAGACGATCGCTACCCTGGGCCGCCAACAAAGAGCGCTGCTACCATTTAGGCCTCGTAAGTCTCAGCACAGCCGCAAGCGGCGCGGTATCAATAATCTTCTGATATTCAATCGATCTCGGGCAAAATGTTCGCGTAAATGAGTAAATTCTGTATCCGAAACGAGTCCGCGACCACGCAGCGCTCGCGTTACTTCTGCCAATATTTTTTCGCCAGTTGCCGCGTCAGATTGAAGTTGTTCATCTAAATGTAGATACTATCCAGAAGTACCGTATATAAGCCTCCTAAAAATCGGCGCTTTAGCGGCAGTTGGTGACCTTACCGGGAATCGAACCCGGGTTGCCAGGATGAGAACCTGGTGTCCTAACCGCTAGACGATAAGGCCTCAACGCCAGTTATTGTAGCAGAAACCTAGCCCTGTGTCTATACGCGTACGACAAATATCTCTTACGCTCATTGATCGTTTATTGACTTTTCTAAAAATATTCTGTATAATAATGATATCAAATGCAGATTTAATAATTAATGTTAGCTGGCGGTGGAGCTGGTTGGCAGTAAGGAGGAGCGATGCATGCGTAAATATATCAATTGGCTGCAAAATGCGCCAAAGCAGTTTTATGCGCTGGTTATGATCGCGGCGGTGTCCGCAGTTTTACCAGTTGCATTGAACGCTTTGGGTCCGGCAAACAACACGGACGCAGCTTTTACTATCGATAAGAAAGTTCGAGTCGCTGGTACAGCTGAATGGAAGGATAGTACTACCGCCAAACCGGGCGATACTGTCGAATACCAAGTAACCTACACCAACAAAAGTAAAATTCGCCAACTCAATGTCGCTTTACGCGATAAAATGGGCAAAGGTTTGCGGTACGTAGCCAATTCGTCTGTCTTAAACGGCACTAAATTATCTGACAAGCTTATGGAAAGCGGCGTAAATCTCGGACATCATGATTCGGGCGGTAATGCTGTCGTTTACTATAAAGCTGTCATTCCTAGCAAAGAGAACTTGTCATGTGGCACGACGGTGCTAAAAAACACCGCCACCATTAACGTCGGCAACACTCCTAAGAGCGACGAAGCGACAGTTACCGTAGAAAACGAATGCGCGCAGGCTCCAATTTACAAGTGTAACTCGCTAACTATTGAGAAGATTTCTAAAGATGACTTCAAGTTTTCCGTACAATACACCGCATCAAACGGCGCGGTATTTAAGAAGGTGGTGTACAAGGTTTATGATGCCAATAACAATGAAGTTTACAGCTCAGACAAAGGCAACTTCAATGGCTTTAAGCCAGGTAAATATACCGCCAAAGCTTTCATTACCGTAGCAGTAGACGGCTCAGAAAAGACCGTCACTAGCGAAACTTGCGAAAAGCAATTCGTTATCGACGGGCAGGCTACTCCTAAAAAATCAAGCGTTAAAATCGACAAGCTGGTAGAAAACGCTGAACAAAAAGCGGTTGGCATTAATAAAGAATTCACTTACCAAATTAAAGTCACTAACAACGGCGAAACCAATCTTAAAAACGTCGCTGTCACCGATAATGCGCCAGCAGGCATAGCCTTCACTAAGGCTAGCGCTGGCACGCTAAAAGACAACAAGTGGAACTACACTATCGCTGAATTACAGCCTGGACAATCTGTAAGCTTTACAATTACTGCGAAAGCTCCGGCTGCTGTAAATGGCGCAGTTAAAAACACCGCCTGCGCAGATATCCCGGAAACCGCGGCAAATGCGCCGGATAGCTGCGACAGTGCAACTGTGACAGTTGAGGCGGCAAATAATAATCAAAAACCGACAGAGCCGAATGACAATAAGAATCCATCAAAGCCGTCAAAACCGACAGAGCCAGAGAAACCTTCAACACCAACTAACCCGAATCCAAAAGCTCCGTCAAACCCTACAAACCCTTCGACGCCGACGACGCCATCAAACCCGACGCCGACGACACCAAGCAAGCCTTCAGCCCCAACATCTCCATCTCCGACACAGCCGCCATCTCCAACATCCCCATCTCCATCGACAACAAACACCGAATCAACAGTAAAAAACCCTTCAGCAGAACCGGCTGCTTTGCCAAAAACCGGCATGAATGACCCGCTAGTTGGCGGACTTGGACTCGGCGCATTGATGACAGCTGGTCTAGCCTACGCCATTAGCCGGCGTCGTATATAGAGACTGACCGCTCCAAAATCTTTTTCTGAAGCGTTCAGTTTCAGACAGTACACTCCCTGTTTAGCAGGGAGTGTCTTTGTTGTATAATAGAAATGTATGGCCAAGCAGAAGAAAAAACGCAGTAAGAAATATTCCGGCATAGACGCCGCCTCTAAGCGTCCAAGCGTTACTAAAATAACCGCCGCCAGCCGCTCGAAAACATCGCAGTGGTTGTTTGATCGGAAATCACTGCTTAAACCAGCTGGCATAGTCCTAGTTATTATATTAATAATTGTCTTAATTCTGTCGGGAATTTTTCGCCTATTTTAATGTTTTTGCCTAAGGTTTGCCCGCTGGAATTCTAAATCCAAACACGCTGCCCTTCCCCTCTTCTGATGAAAATATTATTTCTCCGCCATGAAAGAGAATAACTTTCCTCGCTAAAAATAAGCCTACCCCGGTTCCATCCGGCCGTTTCCTCCTGGCATTTGAGCCGCGGAAAAATTTACCAAACAAATTCGGCTGCTCGGCTTTCGGCACGCCAATGCCCGAATCTTTCACCGTAAATTCGATAAAGCCGCCCTTTTGAGACAGGCTTATCGCTACGTCTTTATTAGGCTTGGAATAGTAGATGGCGTTATCGATCATGTTTAATATAACTTGGCGAATTTTTTCGGCGTCAATTTTAACTTCCGGTATATTTTTATTAATTTTTACCTTCAGCTTTACTGACCGCTGACTAGCCACCACTTTCAATAGAGCAACTTCTTCTTTTACAATTTGCGCAATGTCGGTTTTTTGCTTGTCAATCACAAATTTACCAGTTTGCAGGCGCGAGACGTTCAAAAAATCGTTAATTAGCCGCACCATTCGCTCGCTAGAAGAAAAAGCCTCCCTTAGAACAGCCTTCTGAGTTGACGAGACCCTGCCCAAATCACCCTCAAGCAGCATATCTAAATATCCTTTGATACTCGTTAGCGGCGTTCTTAGCTGGTGCGATGCCATTGAAATAAACTCATTCTTTGACTCATCGAGCCGCTGAAGCTGGCGGTTGGTTAATCTCAACTCTTTGGTCGATTCATCAATTTTACGCTGCAAAGTATCGTTCAGCCGCTTAATTTCCTCCACCGACAGAGCGTTCTGAATCGAGATTGCCAATTCGCTAGCTACCGATTCCAGAATGCAGATATTCCGCCGGCTATATTTACGCCCTTTACGCTCGCCTAAAAATAGTATGCCCGCCTCGCGGTCTTGCTGCATCAAAGGAATTGCCACCGCAGTTTTATGCAGCTTAAATAACTTCTGCAAACTTTTATCTTTAATATCCTTGGCAATAATCGCCTCGGGAAAACTATAATGCTTCCAATAGTACTGCATAATTTTTCGCGTATCATCTTCAATTACCGCATAGCGCCGGCGTCCAGCCCGGCCGTAAATACCTTTACTAGGAATACAAAACGTAACTTTTTCCAGTTCAAATTCCCGCATAATATAGGTGCTGATTCGCCTGAGTAATAGCTGCAAATCAGTAGTTTGCGCTAATATGGCCGATAAACCTTGGGAGAAATCTTCAAAATTACACTCATTGCGATAAAATATTTTATCAGTATACGTGTCAAAAAACTTTTTTATCGGCTGGAAAAGAAATGCCAAAACCACCGCCAGAATAACATCTATCGGCTCCAGGCTAGACCCCAGCGCAATGTTTTCGTACAGCAGCAGCTTAGATATCGCATAGGACAAAACAAAATAAATACCAGCCAAAGAGCCGATCAGCAGTACATACACAACGCCGCGCGTTAGCGCCGCCTTAGCGCCTATTTTTTTATAACGAGAAACCGAAGCATGGATAGCAACCGCCGCTAATATAACCGCCAGAGCAACCATAAGAATAGGATTGTGCGCTGTCATGCTAATGTTTATTATAACATCCAACCCGGTAATTCATGCTATACTTTTATTATGATAAAGATTGTTATTATTGAAGACGATCCAACCATCAGCCAGATGTACCGCATAAAATTTGAGTCTGATGGTTTTGAGGTGCATTTGGCGGCAAACGGGCAAATTGGTATTAATGTAGCAGAAAAAGTCCGGCCGGACATAATCTTATTAGATTTGCAAATGCCAGAGATGGACGGCACCGAAGCGCTTAAAATAATCCGTTCTCAAGATTGGGGTAAAACCGTGCCAGTTATCATACTAACTAACCTTGGCGAAGAAGAAGCGCCGCACGAGCTACGAAGCCTGGGTGTTGATAGCTACATTGTCAAAGCAAACTACACGCCGCGCCAAGTTGTCGAGCAAGTCAAATCAGCCATAAAAAACGACTAACTGATAAATAATATCTAATTAGTTTTTACCGGCAATCTTAGGCAGGCGTTAATGACATTGTCAAACAATGCAGCGACCGTAAGCGGACCGACACCGCCTTTTTTAGGCGTGATGGTAATATCATTCCGCTGGCGAACCTCCTCTGCCGTGTCGCCAACTATCCTACCGTTCTCCGACGCCGTTCCCGCATCAATAACCACGGCTTTCGGTTTTATCATCTGGTTCGTTATTAATCCTGGAACTCCCGTAGCCGACACGATAACGTCATAATTTATCAATTCACCCAAGTCATCGCCTTTCTCAAACACCGTAGTATCAATTCCAGACTTCTGCCACATTCGCTCCAGCGGCGCGCCGACCAGACGTCCGCGCCCCACAATCGCTATTTTTTTTCCTTTCAACTCAATACCATATCCAGCCAGCAGCCAATTGATGGCTATCGGCGTTGCGGCATCAAAAATCGCATTGCGACACAAACCGTCAACATCCTTCTTTTTATCAACGCTTTCTAATAATTCATCTGTTTGTTCTGGATTGTCTACAGGCAATTGGACAATTATTCCTTGCACGTCTTGCCTGATATTCAATTCTTTTATTATATTTAATGCTTGCCCTGAAGCTGCTCGATGAATTTCCACATCAATTAGAATATCCGCACCGTACCGCTGTTTCAGGCGCATATATGTCTCAATTACTGGATTCTGAGCGTCCGTCACAATTGCTAAGCGCGGCTGAATATGGCGCGCCTGGCGCAACGCTCGTACTTGCTTGGCTTGACGCTCCTTGATGAAACCCGCCAATTCCGATCCGTTTAGCTCTCTCATTTTACCCAGTATAACAATTACCACTCCTTGAGTACAGAGATAACCTGTGGTATAATCTGAAAAGCTTGGGTTTCTGGCGGATGTAGCTCAGTTTGGTTAGAGCGCTGGATTGTGGCTCCGGAGGCCGTGGGTTCGAACCCCATCATTCGCCCCAAGTCCTATCGCAATTTACTTTTCTGGTGAATTGTGATATAATAAAAGTGTGGACATTCTTATTGATTGTCGTATAATTGAACTATGGGCCAGTAGCTCAGCTGGTTAGAGCACCTGCCTCTTAAGCAGGGTGTCGAGGGTTCAAGCCCCTCCTGGCCCTCCAGAGTAGAACTTCAATGAAATATCGCTCCAATTGAGCGATATTTTGATTTAACAATTAGGAGCATCTGGATATTTAACACCCGGCAGCATAGCCACGAGTAAACCTATACTGTCAAATCCCTCTACAGCACCTCCTGAAGCAATGATAATATAGAGGCCTTTATATCGTCGTCGGCTTTTACCTTCTGCTCTTCATTTAACTCTGTGTAGTATATCCATTCTCCATTAATATTGAGCTGCATGATTGACGATAGGAAATATCCTGGCACCAGTTCTGGTTTTCGAGGTGTACTTACTAAGCGAGCTGGTAATTCCGATGAGCTTGCAGCAATTTTTATTCTTTGACGATCTGTCTTAGTTTTATAGGCGATAGCATGCCCGTAACGAAACGTCATTGGAATTGTTCCGCCATACTTTTTCGCAAGATCGGTGTAATATTTAATGGCATTGTCATCTGTGAAATTGCCATATTTCAGCCTCACTGGCTCTTTAATAAATGCACCTGGATTATCCTCGCTAGCAACTCCCTCAAATGAGATAGTGTCGTCTTGCGTTAAAACTATAGTACCCTCATCAACATGTTCGACATAGCCTAGTGCCTTCTGAGCGGCAATGGCAATTCCAGACCCAGCTGTCTCGGCAGGTTCAGGTAGCTCCGCCAGTAAATCAGCAAGCGAGACAATCTCTACTGGCACATCGACCAGCAGCCGTTTAATCCTGGACACTTTGTTATGATTTGTAGTTGCAATTAGCATTTTTCTCATGATAGTTCCTGCATATTCTGTCATTAATTCTAATTTAGCGTCTGGCATACGCTGCAAAGAAAGCAATTTTTTATAAATGGCTTTTACGCAAACGGATTATACCGAGCTGGCGGTTCCTTAAAGACAATTCGGCCTTTCGCGTTAGTAGAATTACCAGGCTGCCGAGAGCCGGTAGATGAATGTTGAGAGCCAGTAGAGGACTGTCGAGAACTACCAGGCTGTACGCGATTGAGCTGGCGATTTTGCCCAGGCATTGCCGTATCGCTGCCGCTGCTAGCATCACTGCCGCCAACCCGCTGGCTACTGCCAATGCTGGAGTTTGCCGACATTGAATCGCCGTATCCCTTTACGTATTGGCGATCTACGTTATGAGTACGATTCGCAGACGACATTCTGGTTGTACCGTAGGTCTGCGCATTAGCTGCATGATTAGACATCAGCCTGTTTAATAATTGGCGCGACATTCGCGGCCTACCGCTTGCATCCATATATCCCCCTGTTTGCAATGTATAATAATGGTGCCCCGAGTAGGATTCGAACCTACGGCCTTGAGCTTAGAAGTCTCCTGCTCTATCCAGCTGAGCTATCAGGGCGTGTTTTCATTATATCATCTTTCTGCTACAATAGAACACACTGCGGGTGTAGTACAGCGGCTAGTATGCAAGTTTTCCAAACTTGAGATGGGAGTTCGATTCTCCCCACCCGCACCAGGAGATTATCTTGCTTAGCTTTTTTAAGCGCCATATATTTTTAATTATTGCCATAGTTACTATTGTTTTTATACATCTCGCAGCAGGTTTGGTAATTGTTTTCTTGCGCCCTACACCCAGCAGCGAAGAACTTACAGCCTATCGATTAAATTTACCAAACCATATACGCGTAAAAAATGAAAAATTTGTCCGTATCTACGACAGTTATAAATCTGGGCATATTGAATATCGGATTTGGCTTTCAAGCGGTATTATGGTCGCTGAAAAAAAGAAATCGCTGCTTCGCACCTTAAACTGCTCCCAGAAAAAGAAAGATGAAAACTGCCAAAATTCCACTACTAGAGATGGCACGCAGATTCAACTCACTCAAAACAGCAAATCTTCAGATTTAACAATTCGCGCGATTAAACATGACACCGAATTCTTTCTTATCATTCCGCAGCATCTACGCCAAACGCATGATAACGTTAATTGGCAGCAGGTTTTTACCAATATACCAGACGTTACCGCTAATTAGTTAATATGTTTATGCTATAATAAGTAGGTTGTTATTTAATCTATAAAGGGCATCATGGATCTATATTCTTACACCGATACACCGAAATATCAGCCTCAAGACATTGAGGACGCATCAGAATTTTATAATTTGATTGAACGCAGCAGCCTAACACATCAGCTGTCAGAAACGCGGCCGTACGTTTACTGGACAATGGAGATTTATGACAAGGCCAATGGCATTAAGGGCGGCGGCGGTCTCGGTGTTTTGGCGGCGGATACCCGGCGGGTGGCTGAAAAATTGGAAGTACCGTTCGTGGTAGTGACACCGTTTTACCGCAGCGAGTCGCACCAAAAAATTGATGGTTTGTCGCAGAATGAATATTCGGAAAAAGTTTCGCCGCAAGATTACGGTTTTGAATACATTGACGAAGTTACTGTTAGCTCGGCAGGCTTCCCCGACTCAAGTTTGAGTATTTTCAGGAAAACGCTCGGTTCGACGCAATTTATCACAATGTCAGAACCAAACTTTGGACAGTTATACGAAGGTGACGGCTCTGGCGATCACCGGCTGTATCAAGAAGTAGCGCTGGGTTTCGGCGGCTACAAGGCACTGAAACTGGTCGGCATTAAACCAGCGGTCATCCAGCTGAACGAGACGGCAACTATTTTCGCAGCGCTAGCACGGCTGGACGAACTATGCGCGAACGGCATGAATTTATATGAAGCCATTGTTTACGTTCGCAAGCATACACTGTACACTAATCATACATTACTGCAAGCTGCCGAGCCGGAATTCAATCGCTCGCAATTTGAAAAACTAGTTTTACCAAACCTAAAAAGCAACGCTGTACGCTGCTGGCTAATGGAACAGTTCCGCAATGACCGCCTGCGGCCGAATTTACTAGCTATTGAGCTGACCGAGGCAAAAAATGGCGTCAGCAAACTACACGCTCGCGTAGCTGATTTTCGCGATCGCAATAATGATAAAGTTAAATTCCAAGCAATCACTAATGGCATCGACATGGAGACATGGGTGCTGCCAGAAATTATGAATACTTATTACAGCCAAAACGTCATTGATAAGTTTGGCTTGCCGACAGAAGAGTTCAAAGAACAAATTGATAAAATTGACGCGCCGGTCATTCGCCAACTAAAAAGGCTTGGACGCCAGGAACTGAACAGGATTCTAGCGACGCGCAAAAATCAGTACAATGAACCAGTACAAATTCCCGAAGATGCGGTGCTGTTTGATTTCAAGCGGCGATTCGCCAACTATAAACGCCCGTATATGGCGTTTGAACAGCCGGAAACTCTGCGCCAGATTTTAATCAACCATAACGCGCACTACATTTTAGCCGGCAAAGTCCACCAGGGCGACACGGCTATGTACCAGCGACTACTTGACATCCTGAAGCTCGTTGACGGCGATCCAGTTTTACGCGAGCGTGTCCATTATATCCAGGATTATGACGAAGAACTGGGCCGAGCTTTGGCAATCGGCTCGGATATTGCGATTAACGTGCCGATGATCGGACTGGAGGCCTGCGGCACGTCGTGGGAAAAAGATATCGCCAACCTTAAATTGCTTATCTCTACCAGCGATGGCGGCGTCGCGGATGTCAAACCGATTGCCTGCCTGGAAGTGTCGGGCAATAATTACGATGCCGAAATATCGTCGCTGTATGTCAATATGCTAAAAGCTGCCGCTGCCGTTAAGAACGACCAATTGTCAGAAAAGACTGTTCACCGCCAGTTAAAGGCATACCTGCCGATCATTTCTGGTACGCGTATGATGAAAGATTATCTGAAGTTCCTGTTTCCGCAGCACCATTCGCAAAAATCACCAGCACCGCGAAACACGCCAGTATCCGAACCAAAGAAAACCGCTATTCAATAATTACTTCAATTTCTGCGCCCAGCGAATTGAGCCGCTGAGCCAGCTCCTCGTAGCCGCGATTTATTGAATATACATCGCGAAGGATTGATACGCCTGGTGCTGCCAGCATCGCCAGTAGCACTACGACTGACGGCCTAAGCGCTGGCGGCGCCACAACGTCAGCCGGCTTCCATTTCGTCGGACCAGTAATATATACCCTGTGCGGATCAACCAGCTCAATTTGCGCATTTAATTTGCTTAGCTCGGTGAAATAAATTGCTCGATTTTCATAACTCCAGTCGTGCACTAGTGTCCGGCCTTTAGCAACGGTTGCAATCAGCCCCAAGAACGGCAGATTATCCATATTAATCCCCGGAAACGGCAGCGCGTGCAGCTTATCTTTGGCTGCTTTCATCTGAGAATGCTTGAGGTGGATATCAACCAGGCGCGTCCTTTCGTTATTCGCAAAATATTCCTGGCTTAATTCAAACTGCAAACCCATTTCCGCCAGCGTCGCCAGCTCAATTTCCAAAAATTCAATCGGCGCCCGGCGCACGGTAATTTCCGAACCGGTCACTGCTGCCGCGGCGATAAAACTCATCGCCTCAATCGGATCTTCGCTTGGATAGTAATCAAGGTTTTTATTAATATGCTTACGGCCAGTAATTTTCAAAATCGTCGTACCGATTCCTTCGACTTTTACGCCCAGTTTTTGCAGAAAGAAACAGACATCCTGCACCATGTAATTTGGACTAGCATTGCGGATGATTGTTGTATCTGGCGACAACGCCGCCGCCATAATGACATTTTCCGTCACTGTATCGCCGCGCTCCGTCAAAAGAATCGTTCGATCACCAGAAATCACCTTAGTTTGCGCATGATAATATTCCGATTCTGCCGCCACATCCATACCAAAACAGCGCAAGCCGCTCAGATGCGGCTCAACCGTGCGCTTGCCGAGATTACAGCCGCCAGCAAACGGCAAACGAAAATCACGATACTGGTGAAGTAGCGGGCCAAGAAACATAATCACCGTACGCGTCCGCTTGGCAGCTTCTATGTCCATATTTTCCAGCTTCAGGCGCGCTGGCGGCATAATTTCCAAATCATTGCCGTCCAGCCAGCGAGTTTTCACGCCAATTGAGTTTAATACTTCAATAATCCGATTAACTTCCTCAATCCGCGCCACTTTCCTGAGCGTGGTTTTCCCTTTATTTAACAAACTGGCGCACAGCAAACCGACTGCCGCATTTTTACTCGTATTAACGCGTATCTCACCAGACAATTTTTTACCGCCATGCACCCGAAAATTCATTTTTCCAGAATGATTTACCATCATAATGTTATTATTTAATACTTCACTAATACGCGCTACCATCTCTATACTAATATTCTGACCACCGTTTTCAATCCGGTTAATAGCGCTCTGCGAGGTGCCGATCGCCTCGGCCAATTGTGCTTGCGTCATGCCCTGTTTTTGGCGGTTTTCAGCGATTAAATTACCAATCTTCTTCAAATACTTATCTTTATTCATGCGGCGATTATATCACAGATGGTATATTAACGCAATGATATAATAGAAGAAAGGAGGAAATGCCATGCAGGATACGCAGGTCGCCGATTTAATTGCGGCAGAAATAAAACGGCAGCAGCTGGGGATCGAAATGATCCCAAGCGAAAATTACGTTTCAACTAGTGTACTCAAAGCGCTAGGCAGCGTCTTTACCAACAAATATTCTGAGGGTTACCCCGGACGACGCTATTACGGCGGACAAGAAAACACCGACCAAATTGAGCAGCTGGCGATTGACCGCGCTAAACGGCTATTCGGCGCTGATCACGCCAATGTCCAGCCGCACTCCGGCGCCCAGGCCAACGAGGCGGTGTATTATGCGTGGTGCGAGCCGGGCGATACCATTCTGGCGATGGATTTGGCGCACGGCGGCCACCTGACGCATGGCGCGCCAGTCACTCGTTCGGCCCGCGAATATAACTTCGTCCGCTACGGCATCAAGGATGTCGAGACTGGCGAAATTGACTATGAAGAAATCTGCCGTTTGGCGCTGGAGCATCGGCCAAAGATCATCTTGGCGGGCTTCTCGGCCTATCCGCGCGAGCTAGATTACACCAAGTTTGCCGAGATTGGCAACGAAGTCGGCGCTATGTTAATGGCAGACATGAGCCACATCGCTGGGCTGATCGCCAGCGGCGTAGCCAAAAATCCGTTCGATTATGGCTTTCACGTTATCACCACTACCACGCACAAAACCTTGCGCGGCCCGCGCGGCGGCCTGATTCTGTCAAAAGGTGTGGTCGGCAATCCTTTGAAGCGGCCGGAAAAGACCTTGGAGAATCTGCCAACGCTGATTGACCGGGCGGTCTTCCCTGGCACCCAGGGCGGCCCGCACATGCACACCATCGCCGCCAAGGCAGTCGCCTTTGGCGAGGCGCTACGCCCAGAGTTCACGGAATACGCCCAGCAAATCGTAAAGAATGCGGCTGTTCTGGCGGATGAGCTGAAGCGCGGCGGCTTGAAATTAGTGACAGGCGGCACCAGTAACCATCTGGTGTTGGCAGATGTCTATGGCAGCTTTGGAATTGATGGTAAAACTGCTCAAGAACGGCTGGAAGCCAGCGGCATCACCGCTAATGCCAACGCCATCCCGAACGACAGCCTGCCACCATTTCGCCCCAGCGGCTTACGCCTGGGTACGCCAGCGGTGACGACGCGCGGTATGATGGAAACGGAAATGACGCAAGTTGCCAAGTGGATTATCACGGCGATCACCACTGATAATCCAGCAGAGCATGCGAAGATTACGCAACAAACCACTAGCCTTGCGGCGCGTTTTCCGCTACCATATAAGTAATACTAAATAAATTGGGGGGCAAATCAGAAATGGTTTCTTCAAAAAACAAAGTAAAAGGTTTTACGCTCGTTGAGCTTCTAATCGTCATTGTGGTCATTGCTATTTTGGCAGCGATATCAATTGTGGCTTACAATGGTATTCAGCAGCGTTCACGCGACTCAGCAGCGGCAGCAACTGCTTCGCAGCTATCAGCAAAAATTGAGGTATGGAATAGCCGAATCGGCAGATATCCTTCAACATCAGAGGTTGAGAACGGGCTTGATAATGCGAAAGTTACCGAGGCAAAACTAAATCAAGATTTGAGAAATAAAATTACCACTTCCGGAACATCCAGTATAGCAAATGATATTTTAGTTAACTATAAAACATGCGGCGCTTCTCCTAACTTTACCGGCGCAGAAATCGCTTACAAAAAGGGTAGCGGCATTGAAACACTCAAACGAGGTACCGGCTGTTAGCCAATAGACGATACACAAATTAAAACCCCGGTTTTCCGGGGTTTTATAATACCGGTTTACTGATATACTAACAACCAGTTCCACGATCAATACGTTCAGTACCGCCTCCGTGAACGTACGTAATCCTAGCACCAGTACCACCGCCACATTGCTTGTAATGAACAGGATGTTCGTTGTCTGGAGTAGCGGTACCTGTGATAATCCTACTCTGCAACTCAGCACCAATCGCCGCTTCGTTAACGTCAGAATCAACTAGATGATCAGTACTTACTTGACTATCAGTCGGGTATGAACCCTTTACACTATTCCATGCCTCAACTTTAGTTGATAACTGAGACGCAGAACCTGCCGCTGCTGAGTCGCGTGAACGCTGCTGAATACCATTGTAAGCCACAATTGATATCGCTGCCAAAATAGCAATGACCACAATGACGATTAGAAGCTCAACGAGCGTAAAACCTTTTACTTTGTTTTTTGAAGAAACCATTTCTGATTTGCCCCCTATTTTTAAGTTAAGTTGTTAACAAGCATTAGTGTATCAGAAGCGAGTAATAAGCGCAAGCATTTTATTAAAAATTGAGAGATTTTACGTATAGCCAGCCAGTATAGCTGATGTCGTCGCCGGCAACCGTCTTAGAAGCAGTTAACTTTACTTCCATAGTATCGGAATTAGTAGTTACGCTTAGTTTGACTTCTTTACCAGCAGAAATCAAAGTATCATCAATGCCTCTTTGCCAAATATTCGAAGACGAACTACAGCCGCTGTCCATACTAGCCTTACGCTTTAAAGTATTACCGCCAACGACAGAATATTCCATCTTATACACCAGTGCTTCCGCCACAGAAATACCAGTTCCCGCTACCGAGCAGTCGCTTTTTTTAATCAGCTTCCGGCTGGCGCTTAATGGGTTGGCAGACGTCGCCAGATTATGCATTGATATTTTATTAGACGCCATACCGTCAAAGTCAGTGCTTAACTTTACATCTTGCTCAATCTGATCAAGCGCCGCCAGCACCTCATTCTGCAGCTGTGTACGGGCGCTAGCGCGCATAGAGGTTCCGGTTAAGTTTACTATCGCCACCACCATGGCGCTAACAATTAATATTATAAGCGGCATTACAGTCAACAGTTCTATCAGCGTAAATCCGGCGCTTCTTTTACGACTCTGGTCTCGGCGCTTAGCCTCCAAGATACGTTGCATGCGACACCTCCTCGCCATCGGAACCGTATTTAACAGTAACGACAACTCTTATTAATGATGAATCCGTATACGGTTTACACATAGAGACAGTAGCGGACGCTGGCTTCGGCAAAGAGTTCGGCCGAAGAGTTGCTGGCGATACAGCCGGCGATGAGCAAGTATTAGCAACGGCGGCGTAATTTTGTTTGCGTAAAATCTCATAGCCAAGATTACTAGCCTCGCTCATCTCCCTAGTGTCAGCCGACTGATTTATGACCACGCTGTATAGCTGGTAGCCGCTCATTAAAAACAGCGCCGCCACGAAAAGGGTTATTAATATTTCTACTGTCGTAAACCCACCCTGTTTCATTATTTATGCCTGCTTTCTATGACTTGCCATTTATCTGAATCTTTGGTTTCTAAATGATACATAATTGAGTATTGGCGGCATTCAACGCCGCTCTCCTGGCATTTCGTACCGCTGCCAGAGTGAGCAAAGTATACGTATGCGCCGCTTGGATATGCCGGCAAGTTATTGGCAGCGTAGTTATTTTTATACGAATTTATATCAGCAATACTGTTAATGCTGCGGCCGCCAGAAAATATACCTTGCTTGGCTGGAATTAGCGCTTCGTTGCTGGACGGGCCTTTTTTCGCATCGTCCTGTAGATTGGCTAATATTTTATCAAACTGGGCACTGGTCAAATTAGACGATCCAGCTGCGCCGGAAAAATAAGCCGGATAGCTGCCGACTGGCTTGATAACATTGCCGCCGCCGTCTTTGATTTCCTGCGAATAAATACTTTCCAAGTACATTTGAATCGCCGCTATGTCAGCCTCGCGCTCCTTATCGCGGGCGCTCGCCTGATAGCTGCGAAAGCTAACAACGCCGATGGTAAATAAGATTGCTATGATAGCAATAACGATAGTTAGTTCAATGATTGTAAATCCACGCCTCATCCTCATACATTAAGCATAACCGCAAAGACAAAAAACTACAAGCCTTATTCTAATTCAAGCGGCTCTTGCTGGATTTGAATGTGGAATTTATCGTATACTTTCTGAACAATTTTCTCTCTGGCCATAGCCAAATCAGGATAGCCAGCCGCGCCATTATTAACTAAAACCAGCGCATTTTTTTCGTAAACTCGAATATTATGGAATGTTTTTCCTTTTAAGCCAGCCTTTTCAATAAGCCAGCCTGTAGGAATTTTATATGTATTATCCGGCATAATGTAATTCGGAATATCCGGATATTTTTTCTTTAATTCGTCAAGCTGCCACTGCTCTATGATGGCGTTCTTAAAGAAAGAACCGGAATTTGGCTCTTGGGCGGGATCTGGCAATTTCTCAGCGCGAATATTAAGAACAGCCACTCGAATGACTGGCAAATTAACAATTCTAATATCATTTTCAGTAAGATACTTTTGGATGGCAGCGTAATACGGCGGCTTAGGCTGAGTACGGAACAGACGCAATGTAATACTTAAAATACAATACCGCCCCTTTTGGCTGCTGCGAAAAATACTATTTCTATACGAGAAATGGCAATCTTTGGCGCTAATTGTAACGACTTTCCCTTCTTTTGAATCAAATGCCTCCAGGCTAACCAGCGTATCAGCAATCTCTTGTCCGTAAGCACCGATGTTTTGCACCGGCGCAGCACCAGCCGTTCCAGGAATGCCCGACATCGCCTCAACGCCCTGCAAATCCATACCAACTATTTTCTCCACCATTTCATCCCAATTTTCGCCGGCACCGATTTTTATAACAACATTCTCGCTATCATCAGATATAATGTCAAAACCTTTGATACGGTTCAGCAAAACGACGCCGTTGAATGTTTCATCATGCGTGATCACGTTGCTGCCGCCGCCTAGAACGAAGACTTTCAAGCCTTTAGTACTAGCTTCCTGATAAATATTTTTAACATCGTCAGCAGTGCTAGCTGCCGCCATAAAACGCGCTTTGCCGCCCAGCTGCATGGTTGTATATTTTTTCAAAGATATATCAGTTCTCATTTCCATAAGCACATTATATCATTTTTCCTGGCTGGCGCTAGTGTGATATAATATACCCGTTATGCACCCGTAGCTCAGCGGATTAGAGTACTTGGCTTCGAACCAAGTGGTCGCAAGTTCGAATCTTGCCGGGTGTACCAATTTTTGCGCTCTGGCAATCCAGCTGAACCACCCTCGGCGTTAAATTATACGTCCTTTGGCTGTGTTGTAAGCAGCGCACCAAATGCCCCGTTAGCTCAATTGGATAGAGCGTTGGTTTCCGGTACCAAAGGTTGCAGGTTCGATTCCTGTGCGGGGTACCAAAATAAATTTATTATGTGCGATTTTTCTGAAACTCCTTACCGTAACGACGAAGCTGCTGGATGGATTCTTAGCCCAGTACACAGGCGTCTTGATTGCGTAGCTATTCATCAGACACCACACATTGTTCCAATTCATAGAGACTGGGGTCTTGATCTTTTTAGCCTCAGCATCGAACTTATTATCGTTACGCTGCTACTGCTCGTTTCTTGGCGGGCACGACAAAAAGCTTCACACAATAGTACGAACCGCAAATCGCGAGTCGTAATTTCAATACTTTCCAAAACAGCCGCAATACTATTTGTCGCCGCCGTAATTGCCGTAACGTGCATGCGCCTGTTACATGGCGCGCGAGCAGACAGTCTTTGAAAAATATGCAACGAATTATTTTGATTCTAAAAACCATTCAGCAATTCCGAATCATCAATTGATATGATTCTTAAATCTCTGCTACAATATCCTCAGTGATGAAAGAACGGGGAGATAGACGGAGTCCTGATTTATATGCAGAGCGAGAGCATTGTCTGCGCGAGTGGCTTACTAGGTTATTTGGCCGCCAAGCTAGCCGAGCTGCTAGTCTGAGCATGATCAAAAATAAGAATACTGAAGATCCTGTCCGCGAGAAGCCGACAACCGGTCATGAACTAAACTCCCGGGATCAAGACCATGGGCCAGCAGATCTCGGCAAAGCTGAACTATGGGCAGAGAGACTCCTTGGCGCGTACTGGGACGGTAAGATTCCTGTTGACCCGAACAGTATCGCAGTAAAGATGGGGATGGAGGTATATTTTGCGCCTATTCCGGGAGGACTTGCGGGTGCCATTTTAAAAACTAGAAAAGAGGAAACACCGAAAATATTTGTAGATAATAATGCTTCCACTTCTAGAAAACGCTTCACGATCGCTCATGAGATCGGCCACTGCGTCGAGCGCTTTAGAGACTCGGACTCCCCGAACCAGAAAATACCTGGACATCTCGGCTTTTCCGACGAATCAATGGTTAGCGACGAGAAAATTCTCGGAGGCATCATGCCTATCGGCTCAAGGACGCCTGACCAATCTCCGCGAGAACTATTTGCAGACTACTTTGCTTGTTGCCTGCTGATTCCCGAGAATGAGGTCCAGGGGTTTGTCGGTCTGGGAGCGAATATCGACGACGTTGCGACATACTTTGGTGTTTCTGCTGTAACTATGCGAAATCGCCTGAATGATCTCGAAATAGATCTTTAGTGATCAGGGATTTTCTAATAACGTCCAAAAAGGGAGTAAATCTTATTCATATTTGACTTTCCATATTGCCTGTGCTTAAATCATAAGTATTAGTACTCTGAGGAGAGGGATATGGAAAATAAACAAACAAATCATGGAAAAATAAAAATTGTTGCTGGAATATTTACCGCCGCACTGGTAGCGGCTTTGCTATATTGGCTATTTACTAGCCTGCTAAATGTAAACCAACACAGTCAAAGGAAGAAAGAGCCTGATCACGTCGCGGCCTCTCAAATAGATGGTGAAAACACCAGTCCGCAGCAGCCGAGCACAAACTCAAAATCAAATTTGGATAATAATAGAACCAATCAACCTAATAAAGATACAGAAGCCTCGTCAAATAGTTCCACTAAGACGACTGTCGACAATACTGCCGCCGTGCGCCGCAGCAGCACCGCTTCCCAATACCCCAAAGCAATATTAGCAAGCAAAAAAGCACCAACCAGCAGTAGTATTTTCCAAAAACCTAAACGCAAACCAACCACTAAGCCTGGCGGCAACAAACCAGCTACGCCGTCCAATCCATCCAAGCCGCCTAAGCCAACACCCGAGCCAACGCAGGCAGCCGTAAAAATCGTCGGCGCGGCAGAAGTCGGCTCGACACTGATTGCGCAGATAGACGATCCCGACGGATTGAAAGACGGCGGCATACGGTATTATCAGTGGTTCGCTGACGGCGCGGCTATTCACGGGGCCAGTTATTTCTCATACAAGTTGACACCAGCCGAAGCCGGCAAAAAAATCACCGTCAAAACAACTCATGCTGATGGCAAAAACGTAATGAAAGATTTAGTTAGCTCAGCTACGATAGCTGTCGGCAACGCCGCATCAAATAATAACCATGGTAGCGTCACCATCGACGGAATAAACCGAGTCGGACAATTATTCACTGCTCACATTACCGATGCTGATGGCGTGCCAGAGAGCGGTATTACTTACAGGTGGTACGAATTTTACGGCAAATTCCTGGGAACTGGCAAAACTCTCGCGCAAACCAAAGACCACCTCGGCATGCAAGTCATCGTCCAAGCCAGTTACACCGACAAAAAAGGACATAAAGAGAGCGTCACCAGCGGATTTAGCGGGTCAGTCGTCGATAATTCAGGCGGCGGCACTGGCGCGGGGATAATCAGTCCTGCTGCGACTGCGCCAAAAATTACCCTTCATGGACCAACCAACGTCAAAGAAGGAGAGACCGCTGTTTACACGGCAACTTTAGACAAAGCAGCCAGTACCGATGTTAGCGCGGATATCAAGATCACGCACAATACTAGCAATCCGAACAATCTCAACATCCGTTGGGACAGCCAGCGAGTGGTTATTAAAGCCGGAGAAACCAGCGCCAAATTCTACATTGACACCAATGCCGGCACTGGCGGTAAAGGTAAAACTTACACCGTTTCTCTTAGCAACGCTGTCGCTGGTATGGTTAATAAAACAAATACTAGTACATATACTGCGGTCAACGCTCAATCGGTCTTTATGCTATCATACGTTTATCCGCTCGCTGAGGCTGGCGGCAGTGAGTTGTCTGACTACTGGAAAGCGATTCATGCAGCAGGCAGCAGCAAAATCCCGTATACACTCATCATGGCAGACGGCAGTCCTGACGCCAAGCTCGACCCAGGCTATGTGCGACTGCTAAAAAAGAACGCCGAGCTTGGTTTCAAAACTGTCGCTTACATCCGCACTATTCATCAAACTCGCCCGATTGCCGAAGTTAAAGCCGCCATGGCTAAGTTCATTGAACTTTACGGAGCAGATAAAATTCACGGTTTTTACTTCGACGAAGTGTCATCCAGAAATAACGGCGCAACGGCTTACATGGCAGAATTATACAACTACACGAAAAGCACTTACGGCAACAAGTTGGTCGTCGCCAATCCTGGCACGCACATCACCGACGCGATTGCGCCATACGCCGATATTTTCATGACTAACGAAGGCACTGCTGACGAATATATTAATAACTATAAGACCGCTTACTCTGCCTTTGAAAAAGATCCGGCAAACTCCCATCGTATTTTCCATACGATTTATGCCGCAAAAGCTGGCGATTACCAAAAAATAATCAATTTATCGCGCCAGCGCAATGCCGGCTGGGTATTCATCACCACCGATAGTACGATACCTGATGGCAGGCCGTACAATGATTTGGCAAAGAATTTCCCTGCCCTTGTCGATAATGTCAATAACCTGAATAGACGGCCATTTGATCCAAACAGGAACACAACACAGCCTTTGCTGACTGGCGCGATAATCGCATCGGCAGACGTTAAAACAACAATTACAGCAAAGTAAATTCGCTAGCTAAGATTGGGTGCCGAAGCCTTGGGTGTCTGTTGGCGGAAGCGGTGCTGGCTGCGAAACTTCTGATGCATCAAGCACCTGGCTAATTTGCTGAGCAGTAATAGTCGCCGTCGAACCCGGCGCGATCAGACCAGCTAGCATCTGCTTGGCGATGGTATTCTCAACTGCTCGCTGGACAACGCGGCGCATTGGACGGGCGCCCAGACGTGGATCGTAACCAGCTTCAACCAATAATTTCTTACCTTCTTCTTCAACTGCAACCTGGATTTTTTGCGGCGCCAAAGTTTTATTAACGCCAGCCAAAATTAAATCGACAACCTGCAATAGCTCTTCCTTGCCCAGCGGACGGAATAAGACAATTTCGTCAAAACGGTTCAAAAACTCCGGCCGGAATAGATTAGCATTAATTAGCTCGTTGATAAACGTTTGTTCAAACTGCTCCAACTGGTAACCGCGTTCAATATATTCGCGAATCCTATCCGCTCCAGCGTTTGACGTAGCAATAACAATCGTATCGCGAAAACTAATTTCCCGGTTATTTTCATCGCGCAGGATGCCTTCGTCCAGTAGCTGCAGCAGCGTTGTTAAAACTTGCGGATGAGCCTTCTCAATCTCATCCAGCAGCACAACAGAAAACGGACGTTTCTGTACCTGGGCAGTCAAACTGCCTGGATCATGCGCGCCATCAGCAATCAGCCGCGCTACGTCATCTGGGCGGACAAACTCATTAAGATCCAAACGAACCATACTACCCTCGCCGCCAAAATAAACATCCGCCAGCGCTTTGGATAGTTCAGTTTTACCAACGCCAGTCGGACCAAGAAACAGGAAAGCGCCAATCGGCCGATTTTGGTTTCTAACGCCAGTACGAGCGCGGCGAATAGCATCGGAAACAACCGTCACCGCCCGCGACTGATTAATCATCCGCTGATGAATCAACGTTTCCAAATTAAGCAATTTCTCACGCTCGTCGCCGGTATTCGCTGTGGATATTTTTATACCCAAGGTTTTTTCAATTGCATCGTCCACCGATTGCGCTGTCACCAGTCCATTCTGAGCACAGCTAGCAGCTGACTCTAGAATCTTCAAAGCTTTGCCTGGCATCGCCAAATCTTGAACATAGCGATCACCGACCCGATAAGCCTCAGCCAAAGCTTGATACATATACGCCACCCGGTATTGCGCCTCAAAAAAGAAGAGTTGGTCGCGCATAATCTTCATAGTTCCCGCCTCGTCAGTCGGACGGATAGCGATTGTATTTAGTGCGTGCGCCAACTGCGGTTTCATCTGGGAAATCTGCAAAAACCGCTGCTCGTCCATCGCCAAAATCATGCGCAGCCGCCCCGCCTCCAGAATCGGCAGCAGGACATTGCTTAAATCAACCGATCCGACGCCTTCCTCAAAGAATAACTGCGCATTATCCAAGCATAAAATAACATTTTTCGACAAATAAGCCTCGTTAATAATCATCGTCACCAAGTTCTCCAAATCACCGCGGCCGGACGCCGAACTCACCAGCGACGACGCATCCAGCATAAAAACTTGCTGATATAGCAGATGCCGCGGCACGCCTTTATAACCGTCAATTAGCATTTCGGCAAAAGCCGCTACTACCGTAGTCTTACCTGCGCCGTCAGCGCCAACCAGCGTAACATTTTGCCGCCCGCCAGAGCTAAATGTTGCCAGCATCTGTTCCAGTGCACTATTATGCATGTCAAGCTTGGTCGCCATTATACCGCCGCTCACCTGCGCGCTAATATTCTGCGCGAAACGGCTCAACAGCGGCGTATAGCCAAACGACCAATCCCGGGCAATACCGCCTGTACGAAGCGGTTTAACTTTGCGCTGCTCAATTAGCTCTTTGCTTCGTTCGTACCAGCGAATGCCCTCCAGTACATCTTGAAAGTCAACTTTCATATTTGCCAGCAGTGCATCGTGTTGCGGCAGCTGTTTGACAATTGCCGCTGCTAGGACTGCGCCGGTAATCTTTGGACTGGCGGTCTCCTGCCAAATTTCAATCGCGGTTTGCCAAATCGCCTCAATATCTGCCGGATTTTCCGACGCGATGTTTTGCAGCAAATTTGGCGTCACACCCAAACGTACCGCCAGAAAAAGCCCGGCACGCGTTCCAGCGACCGCTAAAGCCACGTCTTTCGGCGTTGGCTGAGGTGATAATTTTCCTAAAACATCTGCCGCCATAACATCATCAATTGTTTGCGGATTTTTACTAATTTCAGCTGTTTTCAAATCTTTTTCCCACCAAATTGCCAGCATAATAAGCGGGCCGCTCAAGCCGATTAACAGCCAGCCGGCTGCGCCATGCTTAAATAGCGACCAAACCCCCAGCAAAAGTAATCCGCAGCTTAAAACGCCGGTCAGCAAATGCCAAGCCTTGCCGAAACGAACGGAAAAACGCGCTTTTTGCGAACGTAAACTATGATAATTAAGTCTTGGAGCAACATTCATAGCGTCACCCCCAATCGCCATAAGATAAATCCGACAACTGGTAGCACTGGCAAAACTAGCCACGCCAAAACGCCGATTAGTTCAAAAATAACCACAATAGCAATCGCTATAATACCAATAAAAATAACCAGTGTACGAACAACCGCGCCGATTATTCTGGAAATTAACCTGTCGAAAAAGGCTCTTAATTTGACTGGCAGCGGACCGTCAACATAACTGGCGGATATTTGGCGAAATGGGTTAAATAATGTCCTTAATAATAATCCAATAGAGAAATGATCGGCCACTCTTAACACTGTCACGAAGCTTCGCCTAGCGTAATCCCATAGGCCGCTGCCATACCACCATTGAAAAATCCCCACCAAAAACATGTTTTTATTGTAGCATATTTGCTAATCGGGTTATAATAGCTAGTATGCAGAGGCAGATGATCAGTACGATTATTGGCAAAAGCGTAAAAAAAGTGGCGCAATTGCGCGGCGGCGGATCGGCTTTGCCAGGTCTGGTGGTGGAAAAAATTGATCCGGATTTTATCAGGCGCACCTTAGAGGATTTACCGCAAGGAGTAGTAATTATCAGCGGCACTAACGGTAAAACAACTACCACGAAAATAGTTGTCGAGCTATTAGAATCAGTCGGAATGAAAGTCTTTACCAACCGTACCGGCAGCAATTTTTCCCGCGGCGTAGCGGCAGCGTTATTAAACGAGGTTGACATTCACGGCAAACTGGACGCCGACATCGCCGTACTAGAACTAGACGAGGCTTGGGCGGTTAAATTTGTTAAAATGGTGCAGCCGCGATTCTCCTTGCTGCTTAATGTCATGCGCGACCAGCTAGATCGTTTCGGCGAGATTGATACAACTGCCAAATTATTAGAAAAAATCGCCGCAGCGACAATCGACACAGTAGTATTGAATCGCGATGATCCAAGGATATTCGCAATCAGCAAAAAAATCCGGGCAAAATCCGTTTTCTTCGGCACAACCAGCGAGTTATTACAGCTAATGCCGACCGACGACACACTCAAATCCGGATCAGCCAGAGCCAACAGCCGAGTAATTGCCGACGTGCTGCTATCAAAAATCGACGGGCAGCGGGCAGTCTTCCGAATATCCGATAAAAATGCGCTCATTAGCACGCAGCTGACTGGCGTGTATAATTTATTGAACGCCGCGGCGGCCATTGCCTTAGCACGGCAGATTGCTGGCAACGAAGTAACTGGCGCGCTGCTTCTGGCACTAAAAAATATCCAGCCAGCATTTGGCCGCGGCGAAACTATTATGCTGCACGGCATACCAATTGAATTAATCCTCGTAAAAAACCCCAGCGGCTTTCGCCTGGCGCTACTGTCGTTTGCTCGCAGCCAGGCCGCGATGATGATCGCCATAAACGATAATTACGCCGACGGCCGCGACATGAGCTGGTTGTGGGACGTTGACTTTTCAAAAATAAAAGCCGTGTCAACTGTCAGCGGTATCCGCGCCTACGACATGGCTTTGCGGCTGCAATACGACGAAGTGCCGGTTGAAAAAGTCGAACCGAACCTGGCAAAAGCACTGGATTATTTTATAGACAATAATCCAGATGAACCTAAGCAGATTTTTTGTAGCTACACTGCCATGACAACGCTCAGGAAATTACTCAGCGATAAAACTGAAGTGGAGAAAATATCATGAAGCCTATAACTATCATCCAGCTGTACCCGCGCGACATGAATCTGTACGGCGATTGGGGTAATACATTAGTCTTAAAAAAACGCCTGCAATGGCGCGATTATCCAGTCAAAATTATCGATCACAATCCAGGCGATTCTACAGATTTTTCGGCAGGCGATATTTTCGTTGGCGGCGGCGGCCAAGATTCCGGCCAAAATGTTATCCAGGAAGACCTGCTGCGGCGCGCTGCGGAGCTAAAAAAACTCGCCGAAGACGGCGTGCCGATGCTCATGATTTGCGGCATGTATCAATTATTTGGCAAGTTTTTCGTCACCAATAGCGGCGAAAGAATCATCGGAGCAGGCATACTGCCAATCGAGACCAGAGCTGGCGACGAGCGGATGATTGGCAACATTACTTTGGAGAGCAAAGAATTCGGCGGAATCGTCGGCTATGAAAACCACAGCGGGCAAACCTTCTTGGACGAAAATATCCTGCCTTTAGGGCGGGTTGTTAGAGGCGCAGGAAACAGCGACAACGGTTACGAAGGCGTAAGGTATAACAATATCATCGCCACATATCTGCACGGGCCGCTACTGCCGAAGAATCCGCAAATTGCCGACTTTTTGATTGATACCGCTCTGAAGCGGCGCAACCTTGAGATTGCTAATTATTTTATTGACGACAATTTAGCCAGAAAAGCGCGAGAAACAGCTGAGAAACGCCCGCGATGAAACAAACTCAATCAGCAGCCAAACGCCTTGCTAGCTTATGCTATAAAATTCCCGGCTGGATATATCTTATCCCAATATTACTTTTAGCCGTCCACGCCCGGCTACTATACCTTACTAAAGCAGACATTTGGCACGACGAGGGCTACACCGCCGCACTCGTTAAGCAGCCAATCGGCGACATTCTATCCATAACCATCACCGACGTCCACCCGCCGCTTTACTACATGATTATGCATGTTTGGCAGCTGCTATTCGGCGGATCGGTCGAATCGCTGCGCGGCTTTAGTGTTGTTTGCGGAGTTGCCACTGTAGCATTACTTTTTTTTCTACTAGAAAAACTATTTTCCAAAAAAATCGCCGTTCTGGGAACGATTTTTGCAGCAATCGGGCCGTTTTTAGTTCGTTACAGCAACGAAGCCAGGATGTATGCACTGGCTGCGCTCATCGCCTTGGCTGCCACATATGTTTTTATTCAAGCAATTGATCATAAAAAACAAAAACACTGGTGGCTACTGTATGGCGCTTTAGTTGCTGCTGGAATTTACACGCAGTATTTTTTGGCGCTTATTATTCCAGCACACTTTATATATATATGGCTAACCTTCGGCGGCAATAAAAAAGCCTTCCTGAAAGTAATACGAAATAAAAATCTCTGGCTAAGCGCTGGTTTCGGACTGTTGTTATTTTTACCATGGCTGCCAATTATGATCTCCCAAACAACCAAAGTCGGCGGCGGTTTTTGGATTCCAGAAGTTGATAGGTTCAGTATACCAAACACCTTATCAATGTTCATATCATACGATTATCGAATAACCAAATACTTTGGTTTAATGCTAGCGCCGATGATGATCGCCGCATCGCATTGCCTGACAAAACATTACCCGAAAAAACGCGCCGCAATCTGGCTGCTAACGTCCTGGCTACTTGCGCCGATGATGATCGTCTACTTATTAAGCCTGCGCCAGCCGGTATATCTTGACCGCTATTTCACCTACTCAGCGCCAGCATTTTACGCATTGCTGGCGGTTTATTTATGTTTAATCGGCGCTAAAAAATGGTGGAAAACAGCAATAGCGTTCCTCTTAGCTATATACATCGGCAGATACATGTGGAACGTCGGCATTCATGAGGTTGCAGAAGCAGCTTGGAATAATACAAATACGGCAATGAGCCATATCAACGGCGGAATTAAGCCGGGCGACACGATATTATCGACAGAAATTTATACTTATTTCAATACGTCTTATTATAATAAAACCGGGCAGGAAATTGTACTGCTAGCACCGGAAGGCGACGACGGCTGGGGTGAATGGGGCTTGGTGAAAAAAACAAAAACGCCGCAAATCCCGACGATGGATAGCGTATCCTCAAGGCGTATTTGGCTGATCAGCCGAACTAAAAACTACGATCAATTTATGGCTACCGTGCCAAAAAACTGGAAATTACAACAGGAATTTCATGACGGCGATTTGATTGTTGAGTTGTATGAGAGAGGTTAGAACCTTTCTCGACCGCTGCCACAATACTAATTTGCGACCAGCCCGTGTAATAGGATTAGATTTCCAGTTCATCCCCCAGCCAAGACGCGAGATTCTCCAACGCCGTGTAAACGATTGAATCATCTCATCTACTTCGTCATATAAGGGTTCACAATATTATGACATACGTGACAATGGTCGAGCGCCTCTAGGAATAGCGCGATAATCTAAAATTATATCGAGAGCTACTAGGTAGTCATTAAACTCTTCATCGCTCATTTCTGCAAAATCTGACGGATCTACCTCGTCAGGGTGCATCGTCCTGTAGCGAGTGGGGGGTAACCAAAGGGAATAGTTGCCATCATAAGTTTGAGCATCTCTATCTCGCTCATAGGCTGTTTGTCTGGTGCAGCTTTGTCAGCCTCTTCGGGAATGGAAACTGATCCTAAGCGCTCTTTATTCATATAAACTTGATTATAACGTAAATTGCCTCTAATGGGCAAATTTTTATACTTCCATTCCCACTCGTATGGTTGTATATATTGCAGATTGTTTTCAAAACCCGCGCCACGGGCTCACCATGACACGGGTTTGAATACGGACTTAATGGTCGGGGTGAAAGGACTCGAACCTTCGACCTCACGGTCCCAAACCGCGCGCGCTAGCCAACTGCGCCACACCCCGAAAAGGCTGAACTAATTGCCTAGCTCAATTCTAGCATGGATCAGGCAAAAAATCCAGTTGCCGTCATCCCAATTTCACTGTTCGCCGTAATGCCGCCTCGGCTAGTTGCGTTGATACTGTACGAAACTCCTCAATACCTTGAACAGATTCCATATCAGGCGGCTCTTTGTATGCACCGCCCGACTGGCATGCTATCATCGCGGCAACTATCGACGCTGTGCTATCGCTGTCGCCGCCGAGATTAACTGCCCTGTACACCGCCGCCGACATATCGCCGCCAACCCCTAAGAATATATCGTAAGCAATCGCTAAAGTTTCCGGCACATAAAAACCATAGTCTGTACCCGATTTACCGGCAGCATAACGTTCGGCTAACTCCTCGTCGGTTTGGCACGGGCTATGGACTGCTCGATGTAGCAATTCGCTTTCCTTAGAAAAATCATTTACGGCTAGGGTTTGAATAAATCGATCAGCTGACTCTGTTACCGTTCGCCCTTCAAGCAAAGCGCTCAGCACTTCGCCATGCAGACGCGTGCATATACGCGCAATTTCGCTATTGTGCGTCATATTAGTAAGCAAGTCGTATTGTCCGCGGCGCGTTCGCTTATCAACTTCGCCCAATACTTGCCAAACAACTAGCGGCGCCATTTTCATGACAACACCGTTACCCGCCTTGTCTTTTTCGCCAGATTCGCGAGGCGGTACGCCGCTAATCATTCGCTCCACTGCCTTTACCGTGGAACCGCCCCAGCCGCGCGGCGCGCCCTCGGTTGTGCGCGGAGCCTGGCGATAAGTTGCAATATGCCCAGCCGCCAAAGATTTAAGCGAAAAACCGCCAGTTCTTATGAGACTCTCAGCCACCGCCAGACTCAGCTGCGTATCATCGCTAACCGTGCCGCGCGCGCTTCCTGGAAAAAACGGATGGTCCGACGGCGCCTGCAATTCAGCAATCCTGCCATATCGTTCGCGTATGTACTCAGCCGGCTTTCCTTCAACTGGCAAACCGGCAGCATCGCCGTAAGCAATGGCCGGCAATACTTCACAAGCGGCGTTATAGATACTTTCTTTGCGGCCAGCTGGTATTTCCGCTTTGAGACTATGCATTCACCGGCTCAATCTCCACCGAACGAACTTCCTTATTTTTTGGCAGCGCTGAATCTGCCGTAAATGTATAGACCAATAATTGTCCGAACGGCATTTCCACGTGCGCCATATCCGATTCAGGAACTTGATCTAAATATTTTATTAGCGCCCGAATAGAATTACCGTGCGCCACTAATAAAATATTTTCGCCAGCCTGCAATTTCGGTAAAATCTCAGACTGAAAATATGGTACAGCACGCGCATAAACATCTTTCAATGTTTCACCGCCAGGTACTGGATAATCCCAACCCCGGCGAATGCCGTTAAAGGCTTCCTCGCCGATTTCGTCCTTAACTTCCCACTTATTCTTGCCAGTCAAATCACCGTAATCGCGTTCATTCAATTCTGCTGCCCGCACCACTGGCATATCTTCTGTTATGCCTGCACCTTTCAGCAACGCGTCAAGCGTTTGATGCGTCCGCTTCAAAGCCGAAGTATATGCCTCGTCAAACGCCATACCTTTTAGCAATTCGCCCAGCCGCTCTGTGTCGGCTATACCCTTTTTCGTCAGGCCAACGTCAGTCAACCCCGTCCATTTACCAAGCAAATTCCATTCGCTTTCGCCGTGGCGGCTAATAACCAATTTTCCCATCTTTTTATCCTCCTTCTTAGCTGATGAATACATCGGCGTGATAGCAACTATTTTCTCGTCCTGCGAACCGGCGACAGTGCTAGTAATTTTAGTTTCAACATAGCCAAACTCTTGTTTCGCCCATAATTTCACCGCCCAAAGCAGCGGAAAATTAGCCTGGGCGACTTCCTCTTTGCTTATGAAATAACTATCCTCGATTTCCGATTCTTGCAAGCGAATATTAGCAAGCCTATCGTCAGGCAATACCGCCGTAAACACAAACTGATGCGACAGATAATCTTCGGATTGGCGCGACGCAACCATCGCCAAGGTAAGCTCTCCTGGCGCTAAGTCGACATTAGCTTCCTCTTTAGCTTCGCGGACTGCAGCCGCCAGCGGCGATTCGCCAGCATCGACGACACCGCTCGGAAGCCCCCAATTATCTTTGTAGTTGGCTTTTAGAATTAGCAGCTCGCCTTTAGTATTTTCGATCAATACCGCCGCGCTAGAGAAGCGAGCATCCAAACTAGCCATCCACTTCTGCCGCTGCTCTTTAGTATACTGCACCATTATTTCGCGTATTCAATCGCCCGCGTCTCGCGAACCACATTAACTTTAATTTCGCCGGGATATTGCATGGTGCTTTCAATCTTTGTCGCGATATCACGCGCCAGCTTAATAGCCGACAAATCGTCAATTTTTTGCGGACTGACAATCACTCGAACTTCGCGACCGGCGGAAATTGCATAGGCTTTATCAATTCCCTCAAAGCTAGTCGCCACATTCTCCAAGTCGCGCATTCGCTCGGCAAAGTTTTCAGCCGAAACATTGCGGGCACCCGGGCGTGCGGCTGAGGCTGCATCGCATACGCGGACAATAATCGCCTCTGGCGTCGTCGCCTCAATATCATCGTGGTGCGCTTCAATAGCATGTACAATCCGCTCGTCCATGCCGTACTTGCGGGCAAATTCCGCGCCAATATGATGATGTTTGCCTTCAATTTTATGCGTCACTGCCTTACCAACATCATGCAGCAGCGTGGCAATTTTAGTGATGCGTACGTCCGCGCCGATTTCCTCAGCAATCATGCCGGCAATTTGCGCCATTTCCGTCGAGTGCTTCAAAACATTCTGGCCGTAACTCGTCCGGAATTTCAACTCGCCCAGCATTCGCAGCATTTCTTTAGGAATACCGACCACGCCAACTTCGCGCGCCGCATCCTCGCCAGCCTGCTTGACCTCTTTATCAATCTGTTTTTTCGCCTTGGCGACCACTTCCTCGATACGCGCCGGATGAATACGGCCGTCTTTCATCAGCATCTCCAAACTCAGCCGGGCAACTTGCCGGCGAATCGGATCGAAACTAGATAGAATAACCATACCCGGCGTATCATCTACTAGAATATCGACGCCTGTTTCTCGCTGTAAAGCCTGAATGTTGCGTCCTTCTTTACCGATAATCCGGCCCTTCATCTCGTCGTCGGTCAGCTTAACTGCCGTCACTGTCCGTTCAGCCGTTACTTCGCTGCTCATCCGCTCCATAGCAGTTACTAAAATCATCTGCGCCCGTTCTTCAGCATCATCCATTGCGTCATGCTGCAGCTTCGCCACTAGTCCTATCAAATCCTGCTTAATGTCGCGTTCGGTCATTTTCATCAACTTGTCGGCCGCATCCTTTTTCTTTAGTCCGGCAATTTTCTCTAATTTCTCCTGCTGGCGGGAACGAATATCACGAATTTCACTTTTTAGGTTGTCAATCTCGTCCTCGTGGGTTCGCAGCTTTTCTGATCGCCTGTCTAGCTCTTCCAGCTTGTTATCAAGCGTTTTTTCGCGGTCAGCCAAACGATTCTCGGTCTTTTGCCATTCGCGCCGGCGTTCGTTCTCAATTTTCAGCGCCTCGTCTTTAGCCTTCAGAACGATGTCGCCAGCTTTAATTTTAGCATCCGCCAAATCGCGCTCAATCTGATTTTTACCGTTAATCTGGCGCGACCGCTGATAACCAAAAAATCCGCCCGCACCAAGCCCAGCTCCGACGATGGCGGCAATAATTATTCCTATCATTGTCATTCCTTTCCGATTAGCTACCCCTGAGTATTCGCCTCAAGGAAATATATCAACAACTAATCAATTTCAAACTATCTAATCCGGCGAGTCAAAACTTACAAACCGCCGTAATTTAATTATACACGGTTTCGAGTATTTTCGCACACGAACCTAATAAGAAATTATCCCGGTGGCTATTTGCTTGCTCGGTTATTATTTGATCTCTTTCTATACAGCTTATCTTTGCGTATTAATAAAAACCATAAATACATTGATCCAATTACAGATATCACCACACTCACTACAATATCCGCACTTAGTATCAATAGCGGAACAGATGTTGTATATACGGCAATAATTCTCTGACCATAACGATCTACACGCCACTTCTCCTTGGAAACACGAACACTTTGAACCATAATATTAATGCCAAATAAGAATAATATAAGACTAGCAAGCCCCATCCCACTGCGACCAGTATCATTAAATGCTAAAGCTACAAATGCTAGCATAAACATAAAAACTGCATACAACGCCATCCCCAAACTACCAACAAAAATAGCCGCTTCCGCCGCGCTGTTTGGCTGAGGCATATCGACTTTCGCAGCTTTTATAGCTTTCTTCTTATGTTTTACGGGCTGTTTTGGTTTTATGGCGCGCTCTGTCATGCTGCAAATTATAGCATAAGTATGATCATTTTCGCGGCGCGGTAATATGAGCGGCAGCACCATACTCTGGCATAACGATTTTCTCACTCTCGCCAGCGCGCAGCTTGCTAAGAGCCGTCTCCCGCCAATCTTCACCCATTGCGCCGACAATTGGTATATTCAGGCTATCCGCCAACGTATTCGCAACCGTCAGTCCAATCCTCAATCCAGTAAAACTGCCCGGCCCTTTCATTACGCCGATACCGCTGATATCGTGCAAATCGCCGGTTTTTTCTTCCAAAAACTTCAATAAACCGCGCGCCAATGTCCGCCCCGCTTGCCACTCAAAATCCTGCCGAGCCTCATCATCAACCACCGTCAAAAAACAAGTTGCCGTCGAGGTATCTAATAAAATTATCACGCCAAATTCTCCTTTATCTTCTGCCAAAGTTCAGTTGACTTTTTATCGCCAGGATGAAATTCCACTAGCCGCTCTTCCTCGCTAATTGTTGTAATTTTTACCACCAAGCGATCTTTCGGCAAATCATCATCAACCGCGCCCGCCCACTCAACCACCACCACCGAATTATCGTCCATAGCTTCGCGGATCTCATCGCCCATAATACCTGCCTCGCTCAAACGATAAAAATCATAGTGCACCAACCGCAGCCCTTTGGGCGAATCATACACGCGTGAAATTGTGAAAGTCGGACTTTGCACTGGCTCGTTAATCCCCAGCGCCCGCGCAACACCCTTGGTCAACGTGGTTTTCCCCGCGCCAATATCGCCGACCAATTCCAAAACTTCGCCGCCAGAAACCGACCGGCCAATCGCCTCGCCCAGCTGTTTCATTCTTGCCTCGTTATCAATTTTCACTACTTTTAATTATACCATTTCATAACGATATATTGACACGTATTAGATTTTGATTTGAGTGAGGTCTGACTTTAAAATTCGCGGCGGTATACGCTAGCTTTTTTTTAGCGACAATAGTACAATAACCATAAGAATTATGCGCGTTTCGGACGAGACAGTTGAGAAACTTCTGAAACAGGGTGGGATCGTTAATGATTCGCAGCTTGATGAGTTAAAGACGCTCGCCAAACGATCAAAGCAGAGCTTGCAGGAAACTGTTATCGACCAAAAAGTCGTTTCCGACGAAAAACTGACAAAAATGATCGGCGAACTGATCGACGTGCCGTTTGTCAGAATTGAGCCGAAAGATATTTTGGACGATGTTTTGAAAAAAATCCCGGAGCATATTGCCCGCCAATATAATGTCGTTCTGTTCGCGATAAATGATGACGGCAGCTTGTCGCTGGCGATGGAAGATCCGGACGATGTGCAGGCGCTTAACTTTATCCAGAAAGAAATTGGCTACAACACTAAGGTTTTCCTGGCAACAAAAAGCAATATTCTGGATTGCTTGGAGAATTACCGCGGCGACATGAACGACGAGTTGGACGAGGTTATCTCTGTTCAAAAAGACGCTTCTGCCGAAGACCAAAACGTCAGCCAAGACGACTTCGCGGAAAATTCGCCGATTGCCCAGACAGTTAATTTGCTACTGGAATACGCCATCAAATCCAATGCCTCTGATATTCATATCGAGCCGCGCGAGGATTACGTCCAAGTCCGCTACCGCATCGACGGCGTATTAAAAGAGGTCAACAAGCTGCCGCGCAACGTTCACGGCGCGTTGGTTAGCCGCATTAAAATTTTATCAAATCTGAAGATTGACGAACGCCGCGTACCGCAAGACGGACGCTTTAAGATAAAAGTTTCCGGCAAACAATACGCGCTGCGTGTCTCGACCCTGCCAATTGCCGACGGCGAAAAGGTGGTGATGCGTATTTTGGATGAGTCAAACCAGGCAATTTCGCTCGACAAACTTGGCTACTGGGGATTATCGCTAGCTACCGTAAAAGATGCCATGGCGCAGCCAAACGGTATGATTTTGGTGACCGGGCCGACTGGTTCGGGAAAATCAACCAGCTTGTTTAGCATACTGTCGGAACTTAATACGCCAGACGTGAATATTTCGACTATTGAAGACCCAGTCGAGTATAAAATCCCAGGTGTCAACCAAACCCAGACTAATGCCAAAGCCGGCATGACCTTTGCCTCAGGACTACGCGCTCTGCTTCGCCAAGACCCGAACATCATCATGGTTGGCGAGATTCGCGACGGCGAGACGGCTAACCTGGGCGTGCAGGCGGCACTGACTGGACACTTGGTGTTTTCTACCCTGCACACCAACAATGCAGCGACTTGTTTGCCGCGCTTATTGGATATGGGAATTGAACCGTTCTTGATCGCTTCGACGGTTAAGGCGGTGATTGGACAGCGCTTGGTGCGGCGGTTGTGTATGAATTGCCGGCAGGAATATGTACCTAATGCCGAAGAACTCAGTTATATCGTGCAAATGTTTAGCCTAAAACAAGGCTCTATCCAGCGGCTGCACGAACTTGAAGGACAGGCCTTTGCCGATAAAATTGGCGGCGACACGCCGATGGGCTCTACCGATGTGACAATTCAACGCCTGTGGCGGCCGAATCCCGAGGGTTGCGACGAATGTAACCATGTCGGCTTCAAGGGCCGTGTCGGAATTTACGAGGTGCTTGGTATATCAGTGCCTATCCAAAAAATGATTACCGCCAACGCCACCAGCAATGACATACAAGAACAAGCTATCTCAGAAGGAATGGTCACTATGCAAACAGATGGTCTAATAAAATCCCTGCGGGGAGTAACAACAATTGAGGAAGTATTACGAGCAACAAGGGAGTAAATATATGCCAAGTTTTGAATTTTTAGCAGTTAACTCAAAAAAGGAAACCGTCAGTTCGACAATTGAAGCCACTGACCGTTTGTCAGCCATCAACCTTGTAAAAACCCGCGGCTTGAAATTAATTAGTATAAAGGAACAGAACAGTAAAAGTTCCGGTTTCACATTTGGCAAGAAAAAAGGCGTTAAGACTGAAGAGCTGGTGATGTTTACCCGGCAGCTGAGCGCTATGGTTTCAGCCGGCGTGCCAATTCTTCGCGCGCTTAGCTCAATGGCGCAGCATGCCGAGACCGCTGGTTTCCGCGATACAATTAACGCTATTATCAAGGACGTTGAGGGCGGAATGGCGCTCGCCGATGCCCTAGGAAAACATCCCGATTCATTTAACGATATTTATGTCAATATGGTAGCAGCCGGCGAGGCGGGCGGTATTTTGGACGATATTTTGAAACGCTTGGCATTGCAGCAGGAAAAAAATGCTTCTATCAAAAAGAAGATCAAAGGCGCCATGACATACCCGATGGTGCTGGTCGTCATTACTATCGGTGCATTCTTCGGCTTGATGATCTTCGTGATTCCGGTTATCGGCAGAACTATCAAAGACCTCGCTGGCGAAGACGCGGAATTGCCAGCACTTACCCAAGCAATGCTCGGCATTAGCGGCTTTTTAGTGTCGTTTTGGTATTTGATTATTCCTGTTTTAGCTGGCATGGTTTGGACGACGCTCCGCTATATTAAAACACCAAACGGCAAGAAAAAATTTGACAAATTCCTAATAAAAGCGCCTCTCGTCGGTAAGATTGTCAGGAAAGTGGCGGTCGCGCGTTTTACGCGGACATTCTCGGCCTTGATCGGTGCCGGCGTAGCTGTTTTAGAGGCCCTCGACGTAACAGCCAGAGCAGTCGGTAACACCGTTTACGAGGAATCCCTGAAAAGCGCTGCCAAACGCGTTCAAGGCGGCGAAGTTTTGTCAAAAATAATTGCTGAAGACGAAGAATTATACCCGCCGATTGTCGCCCAAATGCTTTCCGTCGGCGAAGAGACTGGACAAACTGATAAAGTCCTCGTTAAAGTTGCTGATTTTTATGAAGAAGAGGTTGATACCGCCATCGACAGCATCAGCTCCATTATCGAGCCGGTGATGATTGTGTTTATGGGCGGAATGGTCGGGTTAGTCGCCGCCAGCGTCATGATGCCGATAACCGGACTAGCTCAGCAAATAAAATCATAGTATTTATAAAATGTTTATGCTACAATACTTTAAGTACAGGTGGGAAAATTAAATGTCAAACATTTTTTATAAGAACAAACCAGTTATCGGACTTGATGTTAGTAAAACTAGCATGAGGATTATGTCGATTGACAAGAATAAAATGCTTGTCCACGGCTATGGTTCGATTAGTTTAGATCCGCAAAAAAGCGGCAATGACTCTGGAGACGACGTCGAATATATTGCTGGCAAGTTGAAAGAAATGCTTAATAATAACATTGTAGGCAGAATTGACAGCAATCGGGTGGCGCTGGGCGTGCCGACAAGCCGGACATTTTCACGAACATTTTCAATGCCGATCAGCGAAGAGAAAAACATCCGCAACGCTGTTAACCTTGAGGCTGAACAATATATACCGGTTTCTTTGGAATCGCTTTATTTGGATTATCAGGTAATTAGCCGTGGCAAAGAAGAGCTGACCGTTTTAATGTGCGCGGCGCCGAAAAAGCTTATCGATAACGTACTTGAAGCAGCCAAACAATGCCGGCTGGAGGTTGCTACTATTGAGCCGGACGCTAACTCAATAGCCCGCTTAATAAAAAGGACCGAAGAAGGCGTTTTACCGACGATTATCGTGGACGTCGGCTTAGCTACGACCGATATCGTTATCCTTAATTCCGATGTTCGAGTGACTGGCGGACTGAATGTCGGCGGACACACGCTGACCTTAGATCTAGCGAAAAAAATGGATGTCCCCGTTGAGACAGCCCACCAATTCAAAGTCCTGAATGGTCTTAATCCAGGACCTCGCCAAGCCAGGATCATGGAAGCGCTGAAACCTAGCTTGTTGAAAATGACCAGCGAGATTAAGAAGGTTATGCGGTACTATACCGACCGTTTCCCGTCGGATAAAAAGATTGAGCAAGTGCTTATCGTCGGCGGCGGCAGTAACCTGCCAGGGATTGGTGAATTTTTCACGAACGAACTAGTCATGCCAGCGCGCGTCGCCAGCCCGTGGCAATCACTGGATTTTGGCAAGCTGGAACAACCGGCGAAACAGCAGCGGGCGCAGTTTGTGGCTGTCGCAGGATTAGCCTTAATAAGATCGGAGGATATCTATGATTAACCTTCTCCCTCCCCAAGAGAAAAAACAAATTACCGCCGGAAGGGTCAACGTGCTGCTGCGCCGTTATTGTATCGTGTCGTTATCTTTGTTAGGGCTATTGGCCGTGACGATTGCTGGATTTTATTTGTTGTTAACTAATAATAAATCAACAGCCCAAGAAGCTATCGACGAAGGCAATCGCAAGTTAACCGAATATCAAGTAGTGCAAAAGAATGTTGACTCTTTTAAGAATAACTTATCGACAGCGAAGGCTATTTTAGGTAATGAAGTACATTACTCAAGCGTCATCGCCAAAATCGCCAAAGCACTGCCGTCAAATGTCGTACTGCAATCATTGACACTTGATTCATCAACATTTGGAGCGCCGACATCCTTAAGCGCCCTTGGAAAAACTAATAACGATGCTCTGCGCTTAAAAACCAGCTTAGAGGAGTCTGGCATCTTTCAGAATGTTCACCTGGAGTCAATCAGCTCAGCCGCGAGCGGCGCCGAAAAAGGAGACTATCCAGTTTCTATTAGTATTAACGTTACGCTAAAACCGGAGGTAGCCAAGCAATGAAAAAAGGTTTAACTGCTAGTTCGGCACGCATTGTCTTAGCGCTGTTTCTTCTTATAATCTTAGCAGCGATGGTTGCCGGATCGTACTTCGCTTATTCTTTTTTAAGCACCACATCGAAAGAAGTCGCCGATATGCAAACAGAAGCTTCAGCTGTTGATATGAAAATTCAAAATTTGCTGAAATTGAAAGACCAGCTAGAGAAAAATCCGGTGGCTACTAAAAAAGCAGAGCAGATTGTTGCCGAGTCAAAAAGCTACCAGTACCAGAACCAGATCATCAACGATCTATCTATTTACGCCGCCAAGGCAAACGTACCGATACAATCGTTCACTTTCCAGGACAGCAGCACCTCCTCCGCCAAGTCATCTTCGTCAAGCAGCCAAACCACCACTAAAAAGCCAACTTCAGTGAACGGCGTAAAAAGTATCACGGTATCCATTCAGCTCGGCGACAAAGTCCCTTACAACAATCTACTACATTTCCTGCATTTGGTGGAAAATAACGTGACACGAATGCAGATTTCCGGCGTGTCTATATCCAGAGGCGAACAGCGAGGCGAAGTCTCAGCGCAATCATTAGAATTGGGAGTATACGTACGATGAAAGACTCACTATCAGCACAATTAGAACCTATCATAAAGCCCGTTGCCAAGTTTTTATGGCGGTTTCATGTCATGCTTTACAGCTTCATCGTAATTGGCGGCGTGGCAGTGGTTATCGTCTTATTTATCAGCCTATTATCAACTTCGCCCGACCAATCTCAAACCACAGAGATTATCTTTGATAAAAAAACCATTAAGTCAATCGAAAACTTTGAGCCGGCCAGTTCGTCGATTGATTCATTCTCGCTTCCTGCCGGCAGATCAAATCCATTTGCCGAATAAAGCATAAATAGATTATAATAAAGGTATGTTAATAGCTGCCGATAGATTTATACATATGCCCGTAATGAGCTTACAGACTGGTTCTGAGTTAGCGCGGACTTCTAGAGAAATTATTGACCCGCGAAACTTATCAATCGTAGCGTATGAGCTTGAAGGCAGACTGCTTGATCAAAACCCAAGTCTCCTAAGGGTAGCAGACATCCGCGAGATCGGACCGCTCGGTATGATTATCGACTCTGTTGACGAGCTAGTCAGCGTTAGCGACGTTATTGAACTTAAGAAAATTTATGAGATCAATTTCTCGCTAAATGATAAAACTGTCATTGACGAAAAGAAGCATAAAATCGGCAAAGTCATCGGCTACACGATAACTGCCGGTGATTTTCTGATTCAGCAGCTGCGTATTCGGCGGCCATTTCTGAAAAGCTTTGGCGATACCGAACTATTAATTCATCGTTCGCAGATAATTAAGGTTACTGACACGCAAATCGTTGTCAAATCCGCCACCGTTTCGCATAAAATTGAAAAACGTCAGCAAGCAGCGCCGGCAGCCCGCTACGAAAATCCTTTCCGAAAACAACCGCGCACCCAGCCAGAATCAACAGACAGGCACTAGTTTTTAATCGTTATTCGTATCGCTTAAGGCGGATTTTATATCATCATACGAAAATCCCTGCCGCGCTAGATAGGCCATAAATTTTTGCTGGTCGCCAGCATACTTGTAGCGTTTTTTAGCGATAATTTTTCGCAGTTCCTCGTCGTCGGAGCGGATATTTTCGCTAACCAACTGTTCTATTGTCTCGCGGTCAATTCCCTTTTGCGCCAATTCTAATTTTAGCCGCCTGACACTAGTGCCTTTCTGTAAAAAACGATGTTCCAGCCAAAAGCGGGCAAACTTTTCATCATCGAGATATTTTTTCTCGATCAGCCGCGCGAGCACCCGCTCGGTAATTTCCGGCTTCACGCCCGGATGCTCGGTAATTTCACCGGTCTTTGGCGAGCGCTTCTTGGTCGGTCTGGTTTTACGCCACAGATAGTCGCGCAGTTCCTTAACCGAGCGCGGCCGCGTCAAGCAATACTCCATGGCCCGGGCGTACAGCTTACCAAACTGACTCTCAACCTCCAGCGCCGCCAATTCTTCGTCGCTATATTCGCGCCCGACCTTAATCCCCAACTCACCCACCTGAAAGATATCAAGACTGAAGCGGTACTTGCCGTCAACGCTAACATTAACACGATTTTTATCACGAGCCTGAAGAGAGATGTTGGTGATTTTCATGCACTATCTATCTAAAATTAACTTCAGACTTCCGCTTCTTTTACTTTATCGCGAACTTTCTGATCAATTTCCGTCAGAACTTCAGGGTTTTCTTTCAGGTACAATTTAGTTTTATCGCGGCCCTGGCCGATAGTCTCGCCATTATATTTGTAAAAGGCGCCAGATTTTTCGACAATGCCGTGCGTAGCTGCTAGGTCCAAAATGTCGCCAGTTTTAGAAATGCCTTCATTATACATAATGTCAAATTCAGCGATGCGGAATGGCGGCGCAATCTTATTTTTCACCACCTTGATCTTGGTACGGTTACCGAGGATATCATCACCAACCTTGATCTGCCCGATCCGGCGAATATCCACGCGCTGCGAGGCATAAAACTTCAGCGCGTTACCACCCGTCGTGGTCTCAGGATTGCCAAACATCACGCCAATCTTCATGCGGATCTGGTTAATGAAAATCACCGTCGCCTTCGACTTGTTGATAATACCAGTCAATTTACGCAGCGCCTGGCTCATCAGCCGTGCTTGCAACCCCATGTGCGAGTCACCCATGTCGCCGTCAATTTCCGCTTGCGGGGTCAGTGCCGCTACCGAGTCCACCACAATCAGATCCACGGCGTTTGAGCGCACCAAGGTTTCGGTGATTTCCAACGCTTGCTCACCGTTGTCTGGCTGCGACACTAACAGATTTTCGGTATCCACGCCCAAGCGCTTGGCATAGCTCGGGTCAAGCGCGTGCTCAGCGTCGATAAACGCCGCCGTACCGCCCTGCTTTTGAATTTCGGCGATGGCGTGCAGCGTCAACGTTGTCTTACCAGAGCTTTCTGGGCCGTAAATCTCAATGATACGACCCTTTGGATAACCGCCACCTAGCGCCAAATCGAGGCTTAGCGAACCTGACGGAATCACTTCAACATCAACTTTATGAGCTTCGCCTAGTTTCATAATTGAACCATCACCAAACTGCTTGGTGATTTGATCCATAGCCAGACCCAGTGCTTTCAATTTTCCGTCATCAACCTTCTTCTCAGCCGCCACTGTCTTATCTGATTTTTTACCGTCTGCTTTCGCCATAACGCTCCCCTCCTTAGTTGTTACTTTTATTATACCGATTTGTTGCTATATTTGCTATAATTAGTCTATGAATAAGCGAAATGGTTTTACTGTTATTGAATTATTGGTCGTCATAGCTTTCTTAATTGCAGTCGCAGTTTTGGGATTTTTCCAGCTGTCAAAGATACGAGATGAGTCCGACAACACTAAAAAACGCACCGCCATCAACGCTATGTATTACAGCTTGGAGGAAGGTTTTTATGCTAAAAACGGCTATTATCCGGAAAAATTAGAAGACAGGACACTGCTGACTATGGATACGGCCTTATTAAACGATCCGAACAATAAAAAAATAGGCGACAGAGCAAGCGCTTACCGCTACGAAGCAGCAAATTGCAACAATGGCAAATGCAAATCTTATAAACTGCGCGCCACGCTAGCTGGCGAAGACGACTACGTCAAAGAAAGCCGCCATAAATAACCTAACTAATCGTCGCAGACGGGACGACCGTTTTTAAAGTCTTCAATCGCATTGTTTATAATAGCGATTTGTCGGCGCGGATTGGCAACATACTGAAAAATATAAGTTGTCTCCTCGCCCTCCGTACTAAGACGAATCGTCCCGTAATTAAGGATCGTTTGAATAATTCCCGATTGGCGAAAACTAGCGTCCTCGATACTACCCAAGCTCACTGTCTGTTCGTGGCGCGACACTAAGCTTTCCTGAATTTCCTGAATGACGCTTTCGTTTGTTAAATAGAACTGATTCTGCAAATAAATCCACAACGCTACCGCGCCGCCCAAAGCCACTAAACCGATAAACAACAACGCTATACCAAAGACGGTCGTCAGCGATGGCATGCCGGAAATTATTGAATCGGCAGCTAACGATGGATATGTCACCACAAACGCCATGATAGCAACGATAAGCAATACGGCAACAGCGACTGGAATAATCATACCAATCGGATGACGCTTAATATCCAAAATAACATACTCGCCTTCGCTCAAATTCAAATCCGGATATCGCGCAACCGACTCGTCATGCTTTGCCTTGACTTCATCGCTGATCATAAACGGCTTGGGATCAATCTCTCTGGCAACATGCACCACCTGCGGCTCATTAGCATATTGGCTACGAATTCGCGGATCAAAATTTTCGCCATCAATTATCTCTGGGCGCGAAGTAACGTGAGACATCGTCTGCCCCACAACAGGCGCCGGCTGACCGGTCTGCGGCGGATGATGATATAGCGGACGCCCATCAGCGTCATAGGCCACTGGCTGCGTTAAATCTTCTGACGATGATTGCGGTTTCATGACCATATTATAGCATGATCTGCGCTATGATGAGCCCGCTTTTCGACGATAAACTTTTATGAAAACTATTCCCGCGACAGCAGCAATTACTATAGCGGTCGCTAAAACGATTTTCACCCACGGCGATTCGTCTTTATTTTCACTATCCCTTTTCTTCTTTTCTTCAATCTTTTCCTTTACATCCAGATTGTCATTTTTCTGCAATTCTGATGTTTTATCATCCGGAGTTCGAACCGCCACCTCCTTTTTATTGCTATTATTTTTAAGCTGTCTATTCATATTTGCACCGCCAGTACGGCGACCCGTATTGTCTTTTTTCGGATTATCATTCTTTATCGCCTGATTTTTTTCGTGTTTCAGTATTTGATAATAGCCATACTCCTCCAAATATCCAGGTTCAGAGTCGCAAACATCGCCAATTCCATCCTTGTCATAATCAGCTTGATCTGGATTTGCCGCATCAGGACAATTGTCAAACTCGCGCTCATGTTCGTCGCCATCATCGCTAACCGTCAAGGTTGTCGTCGCTACATTTGTTAATCCATTGCTGTCAGTCACCCTGAGCGTCAACAGTCCAGAAAATTCCTTAGTAAACGTATAGTCCGCGAAGGGCCGATCAGTTTCCATGTCGTACACGCCGTCTTGGTCAACATCCCATTCATATTTAACAATTTTACCACTCGTCGAATAAGAGCCAGCACCGTCGAGCTCTAATGTTTCGCCAACTTTCGCTACATATTGGCGGTTTATCCAAGCATTTGGCTTGCTAGCTACATTTTCAATTGACGCGTTGATATAGTCAACCAGTTCGCTGCCAGCATTATTAGCTCGTGCATACTCGCCGCCAGTCTGTTCAGTTAAAGATTTCATAGCCGCCAAAGAGTAGTCGCTGCTTGTATCAATAACATACACCTGCGCTGGATCAACGGCATAAGCAGCATTAACGATAGACTGCTTCGTTAAGCCTGTCACAGGCTCAGGGTCTTTGGCTGGCGCATCGCCAATCACAATCATCATTTTCTTCACGCCAGCCCGCCACTGTAAATCTAAACCCGCCCGCATACCAGAATAGACAGACTCCTCCCAGTCGCCGCCATCGCCAAGATGCATTGAACTGGCTGCCTGCTTTATAACCTCAATATTATTCGTAAAATCTGTCTCAATCCGCGACGGATAATCAGTCGCGTCGCCGCCATGACTTGGATGGTCGCGATAGATTACCAATGCAAACCGGGCGCTTTTTGTTTTTGCATTAACTGAGCTTACGATATTTTGGATGTTATTTTTTACCGCATAAATTGAACCAGACATTGAGCCTGTCGTATCAACGACGAATACTATGTCAATATCACCATTTGTACGCACGATTGGCTTCACTAAGTTCGGCAGCGGCACCCTTTCTCGCAGGGCCGACATGTAGCTACTATGCCCGAAGAAATTTGGGTGATACCATGAATTCATATTAAATGCGCTCGGCTCAAAAAATTCGTGAATCCAACGATCATGATTCTTCTGAAAAATCGACGCATCCGGCTCATGACCAGAAAACCGCTGCGGTATACTGTCGATAAAGATCACTTTTTCCTGGCCAATACTTTTATTATAAGCACTGACGATCTTTTTCTGGCGTGAATTTCCCTCCAGCCCCAACTTACGCACCTCTTTGGCGACAGGAAAACCAGATGATAGACTCTCATTGTTATTTAGCGCCAGTAGCGGATAGCCCAGAAGAACAATCTTCGCATCTGGGCGCAAGCGGGAGTTGAGCGAGGATAAGATATTTCGAGTATTTCTCTCTAAATCACCCATACCGTTCTTAGCTTCATTAATTTTAGACCGACAGTCCTCAGCTGATCTCAATACGGCTGCAAAGCAAGCTTTAATAATATCATCAAAACCCAAATCATTGCCGCCAATCGTCATCATCACCATATCCGTACTAGTATTAACATTATCCAGCTGGCGCCGAATTGTATAATTACATCTTACGCCAATCCTTCGCTGCCTCTCGCCGCGCCGCGAGCCAACTACGTTACTAGTAATAGAATGTTTGTTTGTTGCTAATTTGTCCGGGTCGCCGCTGATCATCTTTATAATGCTGCCCGCCTCCCTGTCTTTAAAAAAGTCATCAGTTTTAGCGCCAGAACAAGCGCGATTTATCAGCGTTATCGCCAAACCATTACCGCTTAGCCATCTTTTATATATCTCCGCCCAGTTATTACTGTTGCGATGGCATTCACCAGGACCATATTCATAGCCATTAGCACCGTTACCAGCCGAATAAGAATCGCCCAATACTGTAACATTAAGTTTCTTACCAGCGTAGTTGTGGACTATAGCCTCTCCCTGGACTGTTTGCTGCATAAAAAGCACGACGGTTACTGCCGTAATGATTGTAAATATGGTAATTTTAAGCTTCATACTAGTTTCCCAGTCCCCCCACAATCACATGAACGCCGTTATTATATGCATCATCCAAAATAATACTCACCTGCAGAGAATACTCCTTAAAACCTATATCCTTATAACCAAAAAAGTAATCAGTGCCCGTCCTCTCCTTATCTATTTTCCAGCCAGAATTTTCAGCCTGCTGACGCAATTTCTTCAACAAACTGTCCACTGATTCATTTTTAGGCATTTCATAATATCTGTTCACAGACGGGTATTTACCTTTCCCTAAAAAACTTCTTTCCGGAGGAATGCGATGCTCTTCAGACGACGATTTTAACTCCAATCCCAAGATACCCTTTTCCGCCATTGGGTCTCGCGACATATCCCAAACCTCCAAATACGCTGGCACCCATGTTAAAAAATTGACCAGCCACAAACCAGCTAATATTCCTGTCAAAATTATAAAGCGCCGCCGCCAACGCTGTAGTTTAGATTTCTTAACTGGTGGTGTCGTTGTTTGCTGCTTGCCCATGGCGGCTCCTAGTTAAGTTTTTGCTACTTTCATTAAATCATAAAAAGCCGCAGAATACGAGTATTATTTCTGGAGATGACGCTTCGCCTTAATCGTCACCCGGCGACCGCGCGGCGTGCGTTCAATGAAGCCAATTTGCAGTAGATACGGCTCGTAAAAATCCTCAATCGTCGTTGCTTCGTCGCCAGTCAGGGCAGCAATGGTAGTTAGCCCCACCGGATTGTCGCCATAATTTTCCAGGATTGATTGTAGTAAATTGCGGTCGGCTGGGTCTAATCCCAGCTCATCCACTTCCAACATTTCCAAGGCACTCGTTGTCGTTTTCACATCAATTATGCCATCACCGTTGACGTCGGCATAATCGCGTACGCGCTTGAGCAGGCGATTGGCGATGCGCGGCGTCAGGCGGGCTCGCGTCGATAATAAATCCGCTGCTTCATGCCGAATTGACGATTCTAAAATAGCCGCACTCCGCGTCACAATTTTAGCGATATCCTCTGGCTCATAAAACTCCAGGCGGTAAATATGCCCAAACCGATCGCGCAGCGGCGCTGCCAAACTGCCTGTCCGCGTCGTTGCACCGATGACCGTAAACCGCGGCAAGTCCAGCCGAATCGACCGGGCCGCTGGTCCTTTGCCGATGACGATATCCAGCTTGAAATCTTCCATCGCCGAATATAAAATCTCTTCCACTGCCCGGCCGAGCCGATGAATTTCATCAATGAATAAAATATCGCCGTCCGCCAAATTCGTCAAAATCGATGCCAAATCGCCAGCTTTTTCAATGGCCGGGCCGCTAGTAATGCGTAAATTCGTCCCCATCTCATTAGCAATCACCGTCGCCATGGTGGTCTTGCCCAGCCCTGGCGGGCCGTAGAGCAGCACATGATCCAGCGGCTCGCCGCGCTTCTTTGCCGCCTCAATCGCCAACCGCAGATTACGCTTCAATCGCTCCTGACCGACATACTCGCTAAAACTCTGCGGACGCAGACTGACTTCAATCCGCTGCTCCTCGGCGTCATCATCGTGCGGGCTGGTATCGACTATTCTTTGAATTGCCATTATAAGCTCCTGTAATATTCTTTTAGCATCTTAGCCATCAGTCGCTGCCGCTGTTTTAAAAATTCTTCATAATCAACGGCCACCGCCTTTATTAATAAAATTGGAATTGCATTATCACTAAAGTTGCTTTTTAGTTCATCCTCGCCAGTAATATCACTGTGATGGTCATTTTTACTACTTAAAATATCGCTTAAGTAATCGCGAGGGGCTAAATCTCCGACTGAAATATTTATATCATTGCGCAGATGTACAAAATTAGCAATTCTATTGTATTTAGTTTTATCATAGCCATGCTTAACTAAATAATTTTTAGGAAAAATGTGATGCACGTCATCAGTCGCCAAATCTCTGGCAATATTATTTTTCGACAAGAAGCCTTGCTTTAGTAATTTATTCTGCGCCGCAACAAACATGTGCCAAAACGGATTATTTATCGTCGGCTTATCAAGCTCATCAACCAATGTTGAGCCCCAAAATATATCAGATAACTCCTGCTTTTCCAGCGTAGCAACAAATTTAGCCAAATCTCCAGGATTTTGAATCCGTTTAATATCCTGCTCAAACTTAGTTTCAAAACTGCCGGAATGGCGACCAGTCAGTAACGAAATTGCCAGCAATCTACGAACTAGCGAATTAGCTTCGGCATGATTTTCGCCAATATCAAATAGCCGCAGGTACATTGCATAGGCGTAATTAACTGCATTGCGAGCAATCAACATACTAGGTTCATCATAACCGCTACCGCGCAAAATGTTTTGCACAAAATGCTTAAATTTATTTTCGTTTGTAAATTGGTACAAACCCTTCTCAAGCTTTCGGAAGGACTCGTCGGCAATTTCTTTTTCATCCTGACGAGTTTCAAAATTACGACCCGAAAGCAATGCCACGATATCGCCAAGCTTACCCCTTGCAAACTGCGTCAAACCAACAACCCGAATAATATCATTATAAGATGGGTCATACAGGTCGTCTGTTTCATTTTTAAGCCAAGATATTTTCGTAAAATAATCAGTTTTAGCAAATTCTGTATCGTTTTCCTTAATAATGTCAAACTGCTCGGGAGCAACCGACAGATGTGCAAAATAATCAATAAATTTACGGAGTTTCATGCCCATTTCATCGCCCGGCTCGTTCTCATAAACCGCAATTTTACTCATTGCAAAATCGGCATTACTGAGATTAACGCCGCTGGCATTAATTCGGACAAATATTTCATTTACTATATTGATATCCAAAGATGGACTAAGCTGGATTTCACCAATTTGCTTATTTTTAATTTGGATCAAACGGTTAAGTCGCGTATTAACCTCTTGGCGCGTTAACGACGGATTTTTTTCTGCATATTCTTCAACAAACGTCAGCGTGTCATAGCCGTTTACCATCACTTCAGCAATATCGCTAATCCATTCTTTACCGCGAATAGTTGAAACTGTACGAGTACGAAACTCCTCAGTCAGCGGATTAAACGATATAGCAATCCGTTTTTTCTTATATTTTTTATCTATCACATCAAGCCCGCTAATCGCTGCCCTGAGTGCAGTGATACGTTGCTGGCCATCAATCAAAATACGTTTGCCCTGCGACGTCGACCCATCCTTCAGCTTCACGTCTGGGTTTTGCCAAGTAATGATATAGCCGACTGGATAGCCTTGATATAACGAATCCATCAAATCGCGTACCTGCCAACTCATCCATACAAACGGCCGCTGGATCTCCGGAATAGCAATTGCACCGCTTTCTACCCAGGCCAGAATAGTACTAATTGGCGTTTGATTAAGAGAAAATTTTGTATCTTCCATATATGTCTATTATAGCACCCTGAGAATTATACCCGTACGCTAGTTAGGCACTGGTGAGACTTCGACCGTCGGATATTATAGCACCCTGAGAATTATACCCGTACGCTAGTGAACCGCGTATAGAACGTGACAACATCCGAATTATAGCACCCTGAGAATTATACCCGTACGCTAGTTCATGCTATAATATTTCTATTACAAACTGCCGATAGGAGGAGTTTTCAATGCCAAATTCAACGCCAGAAACCAGAAAAGACATAAGAGAAATATACAACCAAGTTCCAAAGGGAATTAGGCTAATGTCAGAAGCAGTGCCGCATCTTTTGGCAATATTAGGATTGCCAGCTAAGGTATTAAGTCGCGAAGAACCGCAGTTGATGTACAAAGAATTAGCGACACTTTGACAGAGCAAGGATATGGCAATTTTGAACAGACAGAAGAATACGACCCGAAATCAACAAAAATTGCAAAGCATATAGTTGAACTGTTAATAAGATATCCGTTTTTATGGTATAGCAAAACTCCATCGGAAGAAGATATCTCTACAGTAAAGCTAGCTGAGGTATTCGAACAACAGTCATGCAATCACCTATTCGACGATCGGCCTGGTCTATATGGAATTACCGATCTGCAGGGCCAGCAATTACGCGGTAGTGTTCAAAGTTTCCACGACAGCAGCAGGCTAACAGTTGACGACATAGAAGATCTCATCAGAGAAGCAAGGCAAAAACTGGCAGCAGAAAACGAACCGGAGCAAGCTAGCAATTTCGGTTCCTAAATAACTTTATTTCTTCAACGCCTCGGTCACCCGCTGCGCCGTCGGCAGATTGACGTCGATATTTTCCAGCGCCTTGGTAGCGTCAGCCAAAGTGTAGCCCAGCGCCATCAGCGCTTCTAGTGCCTCATCAGAAGTATTCAATTCAGTTTGGACTGGCGTGTCCGCTCGACCGTAGTGCGTTGGCAAGCCAACCTTATCGCGCAAATCAACCACCACACGCTCAGCAGTTTTTTTGCCAATACCAGCAGCTTTTTGCACAAACGCACTGTCAGCGTTGGCAATGGCATTGCGTACGTGCTCTGCATCGCCGAGGCTGAGAATTGCCAACGCTGCTTTCGGGCCGACACCCTGAACAGTGATCAGCATTTCAAACAGTTTCTTTGCCGCCAGGCTCGAAAAACCAAATAGCTCTTCCGCCTGCTCGCGCACATGATGGTAGGTATAAAACTTGGCGTCTTGACCTAGCGCCACTGCCTCAAAATCGCCAGCCGACACGCTGACTTCGTAACCGACGCCATGAATATCAATCACGATACCGCCCGCGCCAAACTTTTCAGCTATCGTTCCCGAGAGGTGAGCGATCAAGGAGTCTGTCCTCCACCGCCATTATTATCGCCGCTGCCGCCTGGCGGTGGATTTGTTTGGCCGCCGCCATTATTATTACCATTACCTGGATTGCTTGGATTGCCGGAGCTGCCAGAATCCCCCGAGCCGGAACTGCCGCCGCCCGATGTATCGCCATCGTCGCCAGTAGAAGACCCAGAGCTGCTACAACTGCTCGTATTTCTCGAGTGCTTTGTACTGTCAAATTTATCCTCGTCAATAGTCACAACCCTGCGAGCCGTTCTGTCGCAAACAGTTATTTTTTTCTTCTTAGTATCAGCACAATCGCTAGCATTCTTAGAATGCTTGCCCGCATCAAACTCATCCTCAAAAATCGACTCCATCTTTTTGGTACTCAGGTTACAAACTTCGATTTTTGGCTTAGTTTGATTACACTTGTGTGTCGGCACGGCGCTAGTTAGGAAATATTCCTTATACGTGCCTGGACTGGAGTTATCCGCCAAACCGCCATTACTGCTGCACACACTGCGCTGCACCACATCGCTTGGCATAGTGAAGCCAGTTTTAACACCAGATAACAATTGGGTCATCGCGCTGCGCCAAATCGGTGCTGCCGCATCAGCGCCGCCGTGGCTCATAACTGCATTATTATTGTTACCAACCCAAACGCCAATAGCATACTGCGGCGTATAGCCAATCGTCCAAGCGTCTCGGTTATCATTAGTTGTGCCGGTTTTTACTGCAACAGTTTTACCGCTAATAGTCAGGCTAGAGCCAAACATACCGGCGCGCGCTGCGTTGTCGGATAAGATATTTGAAATCAAGTAAGCGCCGCCTTTGCTGATCGACTGCTGCTTATCGGATGCTTGCCAGTTGGCGTTCTTGCCGAATTTATCCTTGACTTCAGTAATTAAATTCAGCGATGAATACCGCTCGCCCTGGTTAGCAAAAGCTGCATAGGCATTAGTCATTTCTGTCAATCGAACTTCCGCCGAACCTAACGCCAGCGATAAACCATAGTTTTTATTCTCATCAAGCGTGGTAATACCAAGTCTTTTAGCCGCTTGAATCGACCGGCTAATACCGTATTTTTTCATTACCAGCACGCTTGGAATGTTAAGGGAAAAGTTCAGCGCTTTGCGAGTTGTCACGTTGCCGAACCATTGGCGAGTAGCGTTATATGGTATATAACCGCCAAAGTCGGTCAGCTTGTCTTCAAAGACTGTCGCCGGCGTAATAACCCCGTCAGCCAAAGCCTGCGAGTAATAGATCGGTTTGAAACTTGAGCCCGGCTGGCGCGGCGTGGTCGCCATATTAACCTTGCCCCAATCAGGGTTGTTGTAATCGGCACTGCCAACTAACGCCCGCACTTCGCCGGTTGACGGATCCACCACAACGCCGCTGGCGTTACTGCCGCCAGCCAGACTTATCCGCCTCATTTGCTTGGCAATACTTTGCTCTAATATTTGCTGCGTCTCCAGGTTCAGCGACGTCTTAACGCGGTATCCAGAACGTATTATTTTCTCATAACCTTTCTTTTCGCCGCCATACTTATTAATCAGTTCTTTAATAACCATCTCTGTAAAATGCGGCGCGGTTGAGTTGGTTTTTTGAGATTTATTATCAGCATACGCCAGCTGTTGCTCCTCGGCTTGCTTTTGCTGATCCTTCGTAATATAGCCCTCGTTTGCCATGCGCTTTAACACTGTTTTTTGCTGCCGCTTAGCTTCAGCAGCATCGCCGCTAACTGGCGAATACAAACTCGGCGCCGGCAATAAGCCAACTAGCATACTGCTCTCTGCCACATTCAAATCTTTCGGCAATTTACCGAAATAAGTCTTCGCTGCCTCTTCAATGCCAAAAGCATTCTCGCCGAAATAAACCGAATTGAGGTACATCGTTAAAATTTGGTCTTTACTATATCTTCGTTCAACAGCAATCGACATAAATAGTTCCTGATACTTGCGCAAGAGACTGTGTTCGTCATTCAGTAAATTATTCTTAACCAGCTGCTGCGTTAGCGTCGACCCGCCGCCATGGCGCGTCACTGCCGCCCGAAAAATACTTAGCAGATTAAAGCCGCCGTGCTTATAAAAATCCTTATCCTCGCTAGCTATCAAAGCATGTTTCATGTCATCGGAAATCTCGCCAAGCGGCACCATATTGCGCCTATCAACATTGCCGATGCTATAAATCTCCTTTCCAGTATTATCGGTCAGTACGATGCCAGTTTTATTACGATTCATCAGCCGTTCTTGATCGCCGATATCGCGCGCATAATAAAGATAACTGGCAATTGGCACAATCAATAAAAATAGCAGCACCGGCGCCAAACATACTAATATCTTTTTCCGCCTGCTTAAATTCCAAAACCAGAGGCAATGCTTGTGCTGCCGCGGCTGTTTTTTCTGCTTCGATTTTACTCGGCCAATGTTAGCATACCGGCTCATGCGAGTTGTCTGCGGCTTGGCGCTAGAAGATCGTCTAACCATATCTAATATTATATCACGCCAAACGACTCATCGCCGCATGAGTAATTGCTGCCGCCAGCGCATCAGCACAGTCGTCTGGCTTAGGCGCCTCTGTTAGTCCCAAATTCAGCCGCACCATTTCTTGTATTTGTTTTTTATCAGCCTTGCCATAGCCAGTGAGTGTTTGCTTGATTTGCAGCGGCGTATATTCAGCAATTGATATACCAGCCCTACGCCCTGTCAGCATCGCCACGCCGCGCGCTTCCGCCACAGAAATTGCCGTCGTCACATTGCGCGCGAAAAACAACTTTTCAATCGACATAACATCAGGTTTCGTCTCGTTAATTATCTCTGTTAGCGAATTAAATATTTCTTCCAGCCGCTCATCGGTCGGCGTATGCGCCGGCGTCGTAATCACTCCCGCCGTTACCATCTTAAATTTATTGCCGCCGCGCCTAAAATCGACAACACCAAACCCTAAAATTCCCGTTCCCGGATCAATACCGATAATTCTCATATTACCTAATTATACTATTTCTGGTTATTTCCCGCGCGATACGAACTTGCGGATTTTTCGTCCAATTTGCGAGACTTCCCAGCGCCATTGCCACGCCCCGTAGCCAGCCGCTAGCGAACTAATACCGCCGAACGCCCACCACCCCCAAGTTGCGCCGGCAACTTGCTTAATATTTTCCGGAGCAAACGCTGCCGCCGGAGTAGTTTTTTTGGTAATTTTCCGGCAGCGGCGCGTTTTTGGATTACGCTCAAAGCCTTCCGGGCATTCTTTCAAGACATCGTCCGCGGACGCAATTTTCTTACAACGGCCTGTCGCCGGGTTGCGGAATTGGCCGTCAGGACAAGGCTTCAGAGCCTTAGCTGCAGCTGAGGCAATCGACCGGCACCGACCCGTCGCCTCGCTGTGGTAATAGCCTTCTTTACACGGCGTAACGGTTTTTGCTACAGCAATTTTCCGGCAACGGCCCGTCTCGGGATGGCGGTATTGGCCAGCCGGACACGGAGCAGGCAGCGCGGCTGGCGCTGGAATTTTATTACACTTACCCGTAATCTCATTGCGTACGTAGCCCGGCTTACAGTCGGCAAACTCCTTAAATACATTCTTCCCTCCCGGCGTCGGCACGTAAGTTTTTACCCATTCGCTGCCGATTAAACTCCACGACGAATTGTCCGGCATCGATTCATAGGCAGCCGTATCAATTTCATTTCCAGCGGAGTCAAGTAAATAAACCTCGCCGCGGCTTCTCTTTGACAGCATCAACTTCGCAGACTTTATGTCAACCTTCAAATATTCGCCCGCCCGCAGTTTAGTATCGCCAAACACATGAGGCTTTTTCGTACGATTTGTAGCTAATTTACAACCGGAAATACTAGTATCCTGATTCTTAACATTAACTATTTCAATAAACTGCTCGTCCAAATTCGCACCAATCTCACTCAAGCCCAAGCCGTCGCAGCGATTTAGCGGCGGGTCAGGATTAGCCGGATCTACAACCGGCGGATCAGCTTCTTTAGGACAGCTCGGTTTCGTCCGCGGCTCAATCAGCGTATCATCATTCCCGGCCAAATCATCGGCGTTATCATTACTGTCAACTACAATATCGCCCGTAAAACACCGCCATAAAATTTCCTTATTGCCAGCGGCTGCCCTTTTTTCAAAATCCTTCGCTTCCTTGCCCCAGCCAATCGTGTCGGACTTCGTGGCGTTTGGACGCAGCAACCGCACAGCACCGTTTGTCTTTGATAATACAGACTGCCAATTTGCATCGCTTTTTACATCGTAACCTTTAGTCGATTTTACATCTTTGATAATTAAGAAACCGCCAGGAGCAATTAATTGCCCACTAGTAAACTCGCTCAATGTCCTTACTTTACCGCTGCTGGTAATGTATTCCAGCTTCCATTTAGCCAAGTTTACCGCGCGGTTTGACGGATTATATAATTCAATATATTTATCGTTGGCGGGCGACAATCGTATCTTAGAAATAACAATTTCCGACACCGTATCAGTATCATCTTCAGGCAAGTCAACCGGTGTAGTGGTTGGTTTATCGGTGACGGTATTCGCTGGCAGATTATCTACTTTTTTAACGGTAGAAGAGTCATTCGACTGGTGAATTTTTACACCAGCATCAGAAACTTCCGGCGGCGCAGGCTTATTTTCCCGTGATTCGTCGCTGGGCTTTGGAGTTAAATAAGGTTTATTGTCGACGACTGATGTATTTTCGACAACAGAATCACCAGACTCAGCCTGAGTCGACGGCGGCGGTATAACCAACGCCGTAATTAGTATCATAAGTAGTGTGTATCGCAAATATTTCATGCTCGCCCCTTGCTTATGTTTGACTACCCTTAGTGTAGCGTACTTTTTACCAAAATAAAAACCGCCTCGGAAAATGAGGCGATTTTTTTCTGATATCAATTTTTATTCTGCGGTAATATCAGCATTTGTGTGGACATTCACCACATCGTCCAGATCATCCAGTGCGTCAACGACCTTCATCAATTTCTGTGCCGTTTCCGTATCAGCAATCTCAACTGGCGTATTGGCGATGTAGCGCAGTTCGGCGTCTTTTACTTTCAATCCCTGCTCGACTAATTTATTCCTAACGCTCGCCAAATCTTTCAATTCAGTATAGACAATGATTTCGCCGTCCTCCTCGACCGCATCTTCAGCGCCAGCGTCCAGCACTTGCAGTAGCAATTCTTCGCCCGTGCCTTCCACGGTGATTACCCCCTTGCGGGTAAACTGAAATGCCACGCTGCCGGCGTCAGCGATTCGCCCGCCGTTTTTAACCAATGCTGTTTTTACTTCTGGCAGCGTGCGATTACGATTATCGGTCGCTGTTTCAATGATGATACCAACGCCGCCAGGACCGTAACCTTCGTAAGTAATCTCTTCCAGCGCCGCTGCATTTTTATCCGCCACGCGGTCGATTGCCCGCTGAATGTTAGCGCTTGGCATATTGGCGGCTTTGGCTTTTTCAATGGCCATTGCCAAACTTGAATTTAGCGCCGGGTCGGTACCGCCGCGGGCAGCAATTGCAATTTGATTACCCAATTTCGTAAAAATCGCACCGCGTTTGGCGTCCACAACTGCCTTCTGCCGGTGCGTCGTTGCCCATTTACTATGTCCTGACATACATTTCTCCTACCGTTTATTTGCTATTTCAATCTGTTACTATTATACACTACTCCACGATATTCACCTGAATGAGATCTAATTTCGTCTGCTTCTTCATCCACTACATAGCGCCAATCATCGCCGCATACATCAAACCGCATTGCCACCAAGTAATATTCACTTCCATCTGCGCCCACTCCAGCCCCGCCAGCCAATTAGCCGCCCGAATCATATAACCCAGCAGCCAGGTTGTCGGCAGGGCAATGGCCGCGCCAATCATCGGCACTACCGCCAGCACGCCCGACGCAAAGGTCAATAGCATCGCCAGCGGTACAAACGGCAAGATCAGCATATTAGCAATCAGCGCCACGTTACTAACCACGCCAAAGCTCATCATCAACAGCGGCAGCGTCACAATCTGCGCTGACAGCGTCTCAACCAGAATTTGCCGAAACGTGCCGGGGTCTTTCTCACCAAAGAAATATTTGTGCAGCAGCGGCGCCAGAATGATCACGCCGGTAAACGACGCGAAGCTCAGTTGCCAGCCCAAATCACCCCAGCCAAATTGCGGATTGACCATCAACGTAATCGCCGCCGAAACTGGTAGCAGCACCAGCGGATGAATCGTCCGGCCATAATACCAGGCTGCCAAACTCAGGCCCGCCACCAGCCCAGCCCGCGACATGCTCGGACTCAAACCCGTTACCGCCATGAAACCAAGGATCATCGTTGCCGCGCTGAGCATTGCCAAATATTTTGACCGCTTGGCAAATAACCGCCGTGCCAAGCGCACCAAAATTGTCAAATTATAACCGCTAGCCACCACAATGTGCGTCAGACCAGCAATCTTTAGATTGTCGCTTAACTCCGTCGGCATGGCTCGCCGTAGCCCCAACAAAAATCCCAAACCCAGCGCCGACTCAGACTCTGGAATATGCTTGCGCACTCGCTCGGCAAACCAGTCGCGCGCCCCAACCGCCACGTCACCAGGAACTGGACGCTCAACGCTACCAATTTTCGCCCGATACATACTCGCCGAAAAAGCCCCAAATCCCGCTGTCAATTTTCCTTGAACCTGAACGATGTCGCTGCGTTTGATGGGACGCTTGTCAGCCGTCACCACCCACAATTGTCCCGCCAACCTCTCACCATTGATCCGTAGATCACTCAATCGCAACACCGTTTGCCCTTTTTTATCGATGTCAGGATCTTCCAGAACACGACCCTGAATAACGGCGGTTTTGCCAATCAGTGAATCATACGCCTCCAAACCCGCTCGGCCCATTTCACCGCGCCACAATCCTACCAAACCACCAGAAATAACTGCCACAATCAGCAGCACCCGCCACCGCCAAACAAGTACTGGCACAAACAATATTATCCCGCCAAATAACGCCAGCACGTTAAACTCGATTGAGCGAGGCAAATGATGAACCGCAATTACGCCAACCGTCAGCCCCAAGCACCACGCCGCCACTAGCCAAGAAATATGCAATTTTTCGGTCAGCCTGCGTATCGCCATGTATTTAGTATGACATATGGTACATGTTGTTAAAAATTATAGCTTATCTTCCGGGGATGCTTGCTTCTTTATATATACTCGCGCATTTTGGACAACGATATGTCTTTAGAAAGCTTGTCGATAAATTCATCGGGCGATAACATACCAGGATATTTCTCTGAATACGATTCATAGAAAGCTTCATACAGCTTACGTACTGTACCTTTAGATGGAGACTCGCCTCCTGACGGCATCATACCGGGTATATCTGTAATAAACTGCGCAGGTTCAGCCACTGCTTCATCGTACGGATCAATACTATTTATAGCTAAAGCCTGGCTCAATTCGCCCCAGAAATATCCTTGCAGCGAACTTTTCCCGCCGTAAATACGCACCAGTAATTCCTGAACAGACTCTTTCTTAGCCTCAGTAAAAACTTCTTTAATATCCGCAATAAAATCGCAAAATGCTTCTATGCACTTTCGGTCAGTTTGTTCAATTTGATCAGTAACCAGCTCATCCGGATCTGTAAGACCCCTTTTCTCAAGACCATGTTTTATACGAAGGTTTCTACCGTCAAGCTTCTCTTGAATCCCTTCTATACCCTTAATAGCAGAAGATCGGCTGTGTCCAAAATGTCTTATTTTAGAGACTATTATTTCTTTATGGTCATTATCAAGATCGCAGTTGTTATGAACATCTTCTAATACCCTTCTAACTAGCTCCGGTATACCGACAGTTCTATACCCTTGCCACTCTGTAAATCCATATTCTTCTAAAACCTCATCAGCCTGATCCCAGAATGAGTTAAATCGCTGCTGCTGGTCAACCGGCACTCCGCCGATAAAATAGACATTACTTGCCTGTCTATTGTCCGCCGAACCAGTTTGGGCATCGCTATCGACGAGAGAATCAGGCGCTAACAGGTTAACGGAAAAGACAGTCTTTTCCATATCAAAGAGTACCTTAGAAAGCCATTCAAGGTATCGCCTAAATTGTTTTTCACCCCGGTGGCGACAATAGACCGAACTTAGCCCGCCGCCAATCGCCGAAACAGCAGTAGCCACAGCCACACTCGTCGGCGTACTAAGATCAAACAACCCCATCAAGCCGCCCGCTGCGCCTGAAGCAGCAGCTGCTTTTATTCCGGTCCAACCCATATCGAGAGGGGCATTTCGGCGGCGGCGTTCTTTTTTCAAAAGTGCATCACCGCGCTCCAAAAGCTCACCAAATGCTATATCGCCTCCATACATATACATGAATTCACTGTATAGCATTTGACTTACAGACTTCTGACAACCTACCTGTACGTCATTAGAATATCCAACAACCTTATCTGATGTTGGATGAATAATCTCCTGCGATCCAGAAAACACGGGATGACCGCAGTAGGATCCAACGAAATTACCTAAATCACCATTTCTATATTCTTCTACTATTCCTTCATACCGAGGAGGCACATCTAACCCGTCTATATACCGTCCCATCTCTCACAACTTTCTGCCGCACCCGGAAATAAAAAATCTGACCCACTACGCCAGATATTAATTATATGGAGGGCCCACCGGGGCTTGAACCCGGGACACCCTGCTTAAAAGGCAGGTGCTCTAACCAGCTGAGCTATGGGCCCGTCATACTTTGCCAGGACAACTTGTCCGTTACTTTATGCTACCACGAACTGTTTAGCGCGTCAATGTTTCTTCAGGCTGCGGCTGCTCGCGGCAAATAATGAATAGTAATTGTACCAATAATCAGCTCTAGACACCACGCCGCTACCAACCAAAAAATGTGTAGTTTATCGGTCAATTTATGTATCATCATACGTCTTTAATTGACATATCTACCTAAAAATGTAGTAGATGTTTCAATGTCAGGATATTTTTTAGAACATATTCTCCGAAATATTCCATATAGTCGCTTCAACTCACCGGTGGAAGGTAATTGATGCATATCCTTCTGTGTAACCATTTTGGGCAAGTCCAAAATAAACTGCACCGGTCGAGAGACGGATTCATCTCATAAGGATCGACATCGTTTCTAGCCAAAATTTCGCTGAGCTCTCCCCAGAAAAGTCTTTGCAAATCACTTCCTGCTTCATAAGTTTTTATTAAGTTAGTTTGGATGGTTCTCCTCTTTGAAAGGATAACAGCTTCTCGCAGTTTTGTAACAAATCCACGAAAATCCTCTCTATACTGACGGTCAATATTTCCAATTTGCTGAGCTAATATCTTCTGAGGATTATTTCCTGGCAGTAAACCAGCAAACCCTACTTGCGCCGCATCATCTTTATGACCAAGTAATTTTAACAACACTCCCCGAGCGAATGCTGCCACATCCTTCTTTTTATCCGACGCCGGCTGCTCAGCATCATACTGCTGAAGAACTTTTTCTGACTCAACTTTTCCCTGCAACTTCTGCATATTGCTAACTGCACTCTCACGACAATGCACAAAAGATTTTATCGCATCACCCACCATGCTTTTTTCGTCATAGTTAAATGTATCATCGCCATCAACGTCATCGAGTATTCGCTGGAGGAGCGCCGACATGCCCGCAGATTCATACCCCTGCAACTCTGCAAAGCCATATTCTCCTAAAATCTTATCAGCACGACGCCAAAAACGATCAGCCCGTCGTTGTTGATCGATCGGCATATCACCGATAAAATAGACATTGCTTGATTGTCTGTTATCTAGCGATCCTGTTTGACTGTCCTCGTCAATACACGAGTCAGGTGCTAGTAAGTTGACGGAAATAGTAGCCTTATCCATACTAGATAGATAATCAGAGAATTCTTCAATATAAGACCTAAAATCTTCTTCGATTTTGCGACGAGAATTAACAAACTTCAGACCGCCAATAGCCACTGCAACAACAGCTCCAGTCAAGCTAATTTCTGGAGAGTAATTAAACCATTCTAACAAGCCACCTGTCACACCTGCAAGCGCCGACGATTTCAACACAGCTGAGCCTACATCAGCGAGAAGGTTTTGCCGGTCTTCTTTTCTCGAAAAGCGATTGCTATATTCTAAAAAGTACTCTGTAATCTTTTTATAGCGGATACTTGAGTCGGTTCTATCGCCACACCCTATCTGCATAGCGCTACAATAACCAACAATTTTGCCTGTTGTCGGATGATTAACAGTTTCTCGGCTACTATAAAACACGGGTATACCACAGCGAATTCCAACGAAATTACCTAAATCACCGTCCTTAAACTCTCCTGCTATAATCGCGCGCCGGCGAGACAAATCTAGTCTATCTATACACCTATCCACTTCCAACAACTTTCTGCCGCACCCGAAAATAAAAAATCTGACCCGCTACGCCAGATAATCCTTATTTTAATAATATACGAAGGATCAGCCGGATCTTAAACCCGGTACACACACCCTGCTTAAAGGGTAGGTGCTCTGTTATACTAACACTAACCGCCTAGAACGTCAATGTTTCTTCGAGCCAGAGCCGCTCTTAGCCGTATGCACCAAGAATTCGTCGACCACCCCCAATACCAAACCAGTTGTCGCTATATACCGCCAAGCACCAGCAAACATCTTATACAATTCCAAAGCCTGACCGTCCAGCGACATAAACTTGCCAAGCGGCATGACTAGCAAAGCTGCCGCCAGAAAAGCGATACCTGCCGCAGAAACAATCTTCATATGCTTTTTCTGGTACTTCGGCCCGCTAGCCAGCAGCGCGAACAACGGCGCTAACAATAATAATAAAACTGCAATCACGCCGTTCGGCAGCCAATCCAGCTCCATACCGAAGCCATCCAATATACTGCCCAGCCAACTTGACCACCATTCAGCCAGTAAAAAACCAGCGGCCAGCGCCAATGCCAGCGGCCCGAACCGGCGCGACGACACGAATGCAGCTGCGAAAATCACCGCCACAATTACGCCAAATAAAATCGCGACGCTCACTTTTGATCCTCCAGCTCAAACCTGACCAACAACCCCGGCTTAATTCCAAACTTTTTTGCCGTGCCCGCCCGCGTCTCTAAAACATAGCGTGCCGGCATCGGCGATTTATACACTTGATGCGGCTCAAAATCGGGCTCAACATTATTCTCGACATGAACAACCTTTTTCTTATCGTTCAGCCAAATTATATCAATCGATGTTTCCATGCCTTTCATCCATATCGGTATATCGCCGTCTTTATCAAATACAAAAATCATCGCCTCATCCCTGGCAATTTGTGCCCGTCCAGCCAAACCTTTTTCTTTTGCTGCGTCATCCTTAGCGATTTGCGCCCGCAGAATCGCCTTGCCCGCGTAAACTGTTGTGGTTTTCATATTCATAGTTGTTTTTGCAGAAAATATCGCCCAGCCAATCATCCCTAAAACGCCAAGGATTATCAACCACTTCATTACCGTTTGAGCTGCCTGCATAACCTTATTATAACAAGTTTTATGAGAGCCGATACAGATTCATGCGCCAATGCGGTCTTTTTTACTGCCGCGCTTGGCATTGCGGTCAATATAATCAATAATCCGACCAGCCACATTACGGCCCGTAACTTTTTCGATGCCAAATCCCGGACTAGCGTTCACCTCCAGCACCAATGCGCCGCGCTCTGAGCGCATAAAATCGACGCCAGCCACCGTCAAGCCCATCGCCTTGGCGGCTTTGACGCACATTTTTCGCTCGTCAGGAGTCAGTTTCACAATTTCTCCCAATCCGCCCTTATGCAGATTGCTGCGAAAATCATCATCCAAACTCTGCCGCTTCATACTGGCCACCACTTGGCTGCCAACCACAAACGCCCGAATATCTGTCCCAGCCGACTCTTTGACAAACTCTTGCAGCAGTACGTTTGTGCCGTCAGAATCACTGAGGTAAAACGCTTGCATAACCGATTTAGCGGCTTTAATTGTCTCCGCCAGTACCACGCCGTTACCGTGCGTGCCACGCGCCAGCTTGATGATCGCCGGCGTGCCGCCAATCTCGTCCAGCAGCACATCGATATCCGTTTCATTGCGCGAGAACACCGTCTTCGGGATTGCCACGCCAGCCCGCGCTAATAGCTGGGTCGAACGTAATTTATCCCGCGCCCGCGTAATGGCGATTGACCGATTCATAAAAAACGCCTGCGGATTCGCCATTTCCAATTGCCGTAGCACCGCCGTCCCGTAACGCGTCATATAGCTAGCAATTCGCGGAATAAATACATCAAAATTACCGATTTCCCTGCCGCGATAAATAACTTTCGGATGCTGCTCGTCGATTGACACGTAGCAATTCTTATACTTGATAACCTTAACCTGATGTCCGTGTTTTTCGGCCTCTTCTTTTAGGCGAAGCGTGGAGTAGTTGGCATTACCATTGCTTAGTATTGCGATATTCATGATGCCTCCTCCTTTGGTTTATGGTATTTTTTATAAAACTTATGCGGATTTTTAGCTAGTTCTTTGTTCAAATTAGCTGTCTGCAGCCTCTTTGGACTCTCTATTTCGTTTACACCAACATCAACGACAAATTTTCCTTGCAATGTCCGGCGGCCAATTAACACTGGATATGTATGATTAGATCTATCTGACAAGCCAAATAATACTTTCATTTTCCGGCCGCCCAAGCGTATTGTAAAATGCGTCCGATACTTAATAATCTCATGCCCGGAAGCGCTCTTTACCATTGCCACCGAATAATCGGTACGCCGGAATATTTTACCATTATAATGCGGCGAACCCTCGCCGAACAACGAAAACTTTAATACGCCATTTTTATCGACGCGAATATTACTTGCCCACACCGCTGAGCCGTCAGCGCCGGTATCAATCTTAGCTGGCACGCCGGCAGCCCGTTTGCCAAAATCAATCCGCGTATTTCTGCCAATGACGATTCTTTCCAGCGTAGCCATAATTACCACAATTATAAAATACTAGCGCCAACACTACAATAGCCGAAATATAGCTAGCGCAACCAGAATGCAATCTAGCGCAACTAAAACTACACGCTTCGCGACTCAAGCACCGCTCGCTGATGCTCTTTTGAAGTATTTACCTTACCGGCAAGCAGCAAACCCAATTGCAAATCATCACCGCATATTGATTCCAAATATTTCCAGACTTCCATTGAACCATTATAATAACTCAAATCCTTAAATAGCGGCAAATCATTCGTCCCGCGAAAACTTCGTAGCGTTTGAGTGAAGGCAACCTTCTTTGCTCTCATTATTTTTACATCATCCACTTGATCTCCAGCCGTAATAGAGCTAAGTAACGACAGCCGCCATTTAGCCTCAAATGCTTCGCGGAAATCTTTACCATCATAGTGTGCCAGCCCTGCTGTAATATAGTGGTCAACGCCGCGCTCGGCAAATTCTCCGTTCAAAGCCTGCTCCATCACCACACCCAAACCCTCTTCGACGTCAGAATAACCGCTCAAACCGTTAGCCAGCGGAAACACATCAGTTTCTCCGCCGGTAACCGCCCTCAGCATATGAACCCCAAGTTCATGAACCACCAACGATCTAACTTTTTCGCGAGAGCGCAGCATGTTTTTATCTGGAATAGCTATTGTTTTATCGAAAAGGTTAACGTTTATAACCGTGGCTTTTTCGACAGAAACTGACCAATCTGCTGCCGCCTCGCCAAATTCCTGCTCAATTATTTCCATAAATATTGAATCTACTTCATTAGGATTAAAGTTTGCTTGATTTTCTGGAACATGCTTTAACATATTTCCATACAAGGACTCTGCGACCCCCTTCATCCACTCGACAGTCTCGTTTGACGGGCGAAATCTTTCTGGCGCGCCTTGATCAGAATCAAACTTAACCATCTGAAATAATTCCCCGCGCAATTCATCGGCGGCGCCAGTTAGCTTTTTATCAGCAATCTGACCTAACTTTTCACCCAGCAGCGAGCGGTAGGTTTTTTCATCCGGAACGCCATAAATTTCCTGATTCAGATTTTCGTACGCGCTAGCAGCAGCTTGCCTATCCTTACTGGATTCAGCGCTATGATACTCTTGAGCGCAGCGGATCAGCTTCGTTTGCTCGCTATAACTTCTAATAAATTCTTCGTAAATCGCTCGGTGTTTTCGCGGCAAATCGGGACTACGCAATATATTTTCACCGAGTTGTTGTATTGCTGTTAAAGCTTCATCAAAATTACCATTGTCAAGTTTTTCATAAACAAACCGAGGATTCCTAACCTCACCAGACAAAAACTTTTCTTCTTGCTCGCTACGGTTTGAAGGAGTAAAAACAGCAACTATTTTTGGCAATAAGTTCGTTAGCTGGCTATAAAGTTCCTCTATAGAAGGTTCTTCAGATTCAGTCTTTAACGGCTCCTTGTCCATGCTTTTTAACTATAACATATTTCATAAAATATAGCAAGAAATTGCAGTACATTTCAATCGCTGGTTGTGCTAATTAGCAAACTTATTTACAATAGACACATGGTGAGAATAATGAGAGGAAGAATTTATCCGCAAGCGGGTCTCCGTGAATACAAAAGAACTTGCGGATACCCAAGCCCTGAACATGCAGATACCGCCCCCCCACGCCGTTTAAGTGGCTATCAGAATTAGGACGCATGGCATTAAATAGACTGATAACATCAAAACATAGCGACGAACCACAAAAAAACAAAAAATCGGGACTTTCCTTGTCTACCATATTCATCCCACCATACCAGAATCAGTGATTGAGCTCGGACGTAGATATTACGGCGAAGAAGAGCAAAACGAATAACTTGCAATAGCGCCACGAAAACAGCCTCCGTCCTATCGTTTCCTTTACTTATTTTCAGGAGTTTTTTTACTTTTTCTGACGCTATTCTTTGCAACTTTTTTCTGCTTATTTCTCTGCCCCCTGGCCACCACAATTACCACTGCCGTAATAATTGACAGTCCGGCCAAAATAGCCAGCGCGTAGGCATAGCCCGATAGCAGATAAATTAAAGCCAGCGTCACGCCGACAGCACCCCAGATAGTGATTAGCCGTCTGCCGAGCGCCAAGCCAATTATAACCATCAGCGAATGCTCGGCCAGGAACAATATTTCCATAGCATTATCTCCCCTTAACGCTAGGACAAGGGTCGATAAGCTGAACACAGCTAGCGCCAGCACCAAATGCGCGATGGTGTATATATGAGCATACCCCAGCCAGCGCCACGACATCACCGCCCCTGAAAGAATTGCTGCTGAACACAGGTATGGCACCACTATGTCGTGAACAGGCGCAATTAGCATATGGATAGCAAATAAAATACCGCACAGTACCAAAAGGATGCCCGAATCGAAATACGAAATATTCTTCTTCGGCAACCCCTCAGCTATTAGGGCGCTGCCATTGACCGCCCACGTTAGTGTTACTAGCAGTACCGCCTCGGTTGCGACACTGGCTGGCATGGCCATCAGCAGTAAAGTCATCGACCAACCGATAGCGCTCCAAAATGATGCATAATACCAATAAACTGATAATTTCTTGGTTCGCATAGCCACGGCGACGCCATAAAACACCGCAAAGATAATCAGCGAAACGATCGACATGAACTCAAGCTTAATGCCGAGCCACTCTGCAGTTAAGTAGAATAACAATACCAAACTTGGATGCGCCAATATCGCCATCGGCCGCCAATCCCGCTTAGCATACACTACCATATAAAGTGCCGCGACAGCTGCCAGCCAGCCCAAGATTTTGAACGACAATTCGTATGTCGTCGATAGATTTACCATCGGTAATATCACCGCTGGTACCGTAGCAGCCAGCAGTGTCATATCGCTAGTGATTGACGCCCGCTTATTCATCGCCAGCGACCAATACACTACCCCAAAGCCGACAAGCGTCACCCAAGCAGTGATGGTGAAATTGTCGCTTAGCGGCACGCTCAACCAATGCAAGAACAGCAGTACCAAAGCAATCGTCGCCAAGTATGCTCCGCCCAGATAACCATTCTCACGCCGCCGATAAAACGCATAGTACAGCAGCGCTACTAACGGCAGCCAAACCGCCGGATGAATAGACGAAAAGACGATCAAGATAGCCGCGCCAATGGCAGAATATAACAACAATTCGCGGCACTTAACCGCCGCCTCTTTGCGGTAATTGTACAGCCACTCTACTAATAACAGCAACGACAAGCCGTTCAACCACGCCATCAAAATAGCAAGGTCTTCGCCAGCCATCTTGAAATACGAAGCCAGCAGCAACGCTATCGCCAGAAAAGAAGCATGAATACCAATCACTAAACCGTAGACTTTTTCACGCCACGCAGCGATACCCATAATGATAGCGGCAACCGCCACCGAATCTGACAGATACAGCATGCCTTCTCCTGCTGGATAAGCAGTCAAAAAAGCTAAGGCTATAAACACCGTCATTAACCACCAAGCGGCCGCAGCGCCATACACTAATATTGCTTGGCTTTTCGTAATATTTGGACGTTTCAAAACCAATAATCGGCAGATAACTGGCAGGAAAGCCATAAGCATAAAGATAGAGTAATGTGTATGCAGTGCTGTTATGGGGTCAAGGCCAAATAGCCTGACGCCAGCCGGCACTAACAAAATTCCAGACATTACTACCATACCGCCAAAACGGGCGCGGCGCAGCAATGAAAGTGCCATAAAACTCACTGCCGATATCATACTTAGCAGGATAAATATAATTATGTCTCTTAGCGGACTTTCGACGCCAGCTATAGTCGATACAGCAACCAGCGACGCAACGAAACTAATCCACAACACTATTTCGTGCTGCTTATCGGGCTGCTTTTGGACATACATCGATCTGACAGACCAAATCATATTACCAAGCGCCGCTACACCCAGCGCTATACCTGTAACTAGCCCATCATTATTTGACAGATACATAGTAAAACTAGCAGTCGCCGCCATCAGCAGCACGCGCGCCGTCGTTAGTTCATATGTGCGCATATCCTTTGATTTCTCGACGAGGGCAACAGTAAAATAATATATAACGCTGATAAGCAGCAGCATGCTGACGTCAAGCGTGCCCATATGCACCGACGAACCGATAGCGAGAATCAAAGTAGACGGGACGATAAACGGATTAACTAGCGTCAACGGCTCGGTGAATTGGCGTGGAAAATGATTAGAAAAATACGCAGCCAAGGTCATCAGGCATCCGAACAATAGCACCGCAGCATAATACCACACCAACTGAGCATGCATAACAGCCGGCAAGCTGGTAGTCATCGTGAACATCGACAGCAGCGAAATATAGGCAAGCGGTTGGCTATTGAGCCTGACTGTAGCATCAACGCATAGGAAAGTACCGATGAAGGAGGTGATAAGCCAGCACAGCGCCGGATCAATCCCCAAAAGCAAATGCATGCTCCACCCGCCGATCGGCACAGCAGCCAGCGCCGTACCAATAAACGCCGTTGAGGCCGGCTTTAAGATTGGGAGACGGGCATATAGCACCTGGCCAGTGGCGTAATAGACAAAAATAAACAGCCAGACCAAACTAAACCTGAGCTGCGCCGAAAGCTCAATCGTTTGCGCCAACAATAATATACCAGCGGTTAGCAATAATGATGCCGTATAGAGCGCCACATTGATGGTGGTTTGACGATTTTTCTCTTTATCTTTACTACTAGCTGGGGATAGCCACTGGATAATCTGCGTCTTTTCGTCGGGAATATTCGTATCTTCTTCAACTGGTGCAGCAGCAGTAGCCGATGAATTGCTCGGTTCTTCCTCTTCGTCGCCAATTAATACAAGGCCGGTAGATTGTGAAACTGCAGCTTGATTCTCGGTAATAAGCTTGGCTTGACCGTCGCTATCTTCAATTTTTGCACGGCCATTCTGCGCATCGCGCACGCCATCCCAATAACCGCGCTGATAATCCTCAGATTGACGAGACAGCCGATTGCCGCCTCCCTGCGCCACCTTAATTATCACGATGATAATTACTAACAGAAAAATCAATTCCATACTTAATTCCCCTTATGCTAATTTTAGTATAGCACGAGAGGGATTTTCATGGAGAAATTTTACTACGAAAACAAGCCGCGCTTCTTCGTTCCCTTAAACTGCTCTAAAAGTTCTTTCTGTTTTTTCGTTAATTTGGTCGGCGTATCAACTATGACACCCACAATATGCGGACCGCGCGATTCACTGCGCAAATGCGGCACGCCGTGACCTGATAACTTGAAATCAGTACCGCTCTGCGTGCCAGCTGGAATTTTCATAGTAATAACGCCGTCCACAGTCTCCACATCAATTTCCGTCCCCAATGCCGCATCAACCATGGAAATATGCTCTTCTGAAAGGATAATATCGCCCTCGCGGGTGAACTTCTTATGCGCCTTAACGCGGATATGGATATATAAATCTCCCTTACTGCCGCCAGCTGCCGCCTCGCCGCGCTCACGCAAGCGAATAGTCGCGCCATCATCAATCCCCGCCGGAATCTTGACAGTAATATCCTGATGCTGGCGAGTCGTACCTTTGCCGCGACAGACTGAGCATTCTTTTTCCGGAATTTTCCCCTTGCCCCGACAGGTTTCACAGGTAACCGCCTGCTGGATTTGCCCGAACAATGAATTCATCACCCGCGTTTGCTGGCCAGCACCTTTGCAGATCGGACATGTTTTCATACCAAATCCCGGCTCGGCGCCATTGCCATGACAGTGTTCGCACTCGTCTTCCAGATTCAAGCTAATTTTCTTTTCCACGCCAAACACCGCGTCTTCAAAGCTTAATGTTATGTTCGTTTCAATATCGCGCCCGCGCGGACGTCCGCCGCCCGAACTGCCAGCCGCGCTGCCGAAAAACTGGCTGAAAATATCTCCCAAGCCGCCATCGCCAAAGTCAAAATGAATATTTTGCCCGCCAAAGCCACCAAACCCTTCAAACGGATTGCCAGAAAAACCGCCGCCCGACGCACCGCCGACGCCAGCATGACCAAATTGATCATAGCGCTGGCGCTTTTGCTTATCCTTCAGAACTTCGTATGCTTCATTAATCTCTTTGAATTTCGCCTCGTCGCCGCCCTGTTTATCCGGGTGATATTTTACCGCCAATTTGCGAAAAGCCTTCTTTATCGCATCCTCAGAAGCGGTTTTTGACACGCCCAACACTTCATAATAATCACGCTTGCTCATATATGTTTATTATACGCTTTTAGCACTCGACGCGCAAGAGTGCTAAATTAGTCGCTCTGCTCCTGCAGGCGCATATCCAGATGGCGGCACACCGCAAATAGCCAAGCGGCCGCAAAAAGCCCAAGTATTACTTCAACAATTACAAACCAAAAACTTCTCAAAACATAACCCTGCGCTGCCAATAAAGCCATAAAAACCGGAAAACTAAACGACAACATCCGTTGGCGGCGCGTTAAATAACTGAGGCTTGACGGCAACATCAGCATGACAGCCACCATCATAACGACTACTCCGCGCGAGAAAATAAAGTGCACTGCATGCATGGTATCGTTAGGACAAAGCGCCACGCCAATCATACAAATCGCCAGCAGCGTTATCAACCAAACAGATACCTTGGCAGTACGCAGCTGCTGCAGTTTGACATAGCCTTTAGACATGCCAACACCTATCATAATAAGCACCAAGCTTGACATAAAAACTCCGGCATTAAAGGCTAAAGCGGAATGACGGTTAACCACCGTCTCGCCCAGCCGGCTAAGACTCCAGCCCATCCAGCGCGAGTCATCAGATAGAGTTGCCGCAACCAGCACGCCAAACGTCAGAATTGCCGTATATAGTACGCAAAGAATCTGCAAGCGATTACGACGGCAAAACCGAAGAGCCGAATCTCTACTCATGATTTTATTATACCAGGAAATTTGGAAAAATCATTAAAATCATTGACATTTAACCCGCCTTGTGATATATAGGGAGCATAGACTTTGTTAAATAATTATATAAGTCGAAGCGAGGAAACCATGGCAAGCGAAATATTGGCTGCCGTAAAGCAGCCGTATAGCAACTTTAATCCTTTGCCGCCCAGCAGCGAAGCATTGGAGCATCGGGTTTACTCGCCAGAAGAAGAACGGTTAATTGCCGAACTTATACCACTAGCGAACACCATCGCTACCAATCCCGAGATTGCCAGCGCCTTTGGCGTTATGAAATGGGAGGAGATGGGAGACTCCGACCGCAGTAGACGGTTCTCTGGCAAACACCCTCTACCAGAACGCAAAATCAACGGTGAAGAATATGTTTATTCCGTTCCAGTAGTAGCTGGGATACTGCCCTTAAAAGATAAGTGGGACGGTGCAGTCCGGTATAGCGCCGTTTCTGTCATGAAAGATAATTGGCGCGAAGATCCTGATGCTTGGCGTGTCACCTGGCTAGATTTACAAACTGGAGAAACTAGCCGCATTGATGTTTTTGGCGTCACTATAGACGCCAAAAGACGCGCTGACATTGTTCTGAAACCAGCTAATTACGATAATATACCTCCGCTGAGCCGACCGGGAATTGGCAGAGTTCCAATGTGCGATTTGGAGCGTATTACAGCCAGGTTGGATAAAGATTACCATGCCTGGCAGGCGCAATATTTCGATGGACTGCGCCAGTCAGGTCAAATTATCGACATTGAGCTTCTTAATGAAGCAATGGTTCGTGCGATGGGCGTACGTATTGACGAAGAAGTTTTTGGAGATTATACCAGGCAGCAAACGGAGGAAAACGGTGAACCAATGGCTTTGCCAGTCATAACAGCAGCCCAATACATCGTTAATGCAACAGTAAACGAGCCTGCGTTATCTGGAACTGCGTAAGTGAATCTGTTTAATATATAATTCAGCTTTCACATTATGACAGTTTTAGTGTTTGCTATAATTAATCTATGAAAGAAGCTGACACCAATTGCAAACCAGAGCATAAAGAATATCCAGAAACCCCTAAGCGCATTTTTAGAAAGATGGCTGAAGTGGCCGCCAGAGCAACAGGAATCAACCTGGCTTCCGAAAAATATCGGGAAACGCGCGACAAAGAGTGGCCAAATATGACAACCGAACAAAAACTAGGCGCTGTTGCAGCAACAGCAGTTTCTTTCGGGCGGCTGGTTCGGGAAGGCGTTAAGTTTGGCAAACCAGACAGCGAACGCGGATGGACAGATACGATTGGCGATGTAATCTTTGCAGCCAGCGACGGGCTTGACGGCATGATCGCCAGAGGAACTGGCGGAAAAACCGCCTTCGGTGGACTCGCAGACCAACTGCTTGGCGACAAAGTCCCCCGTTGGATTAAGGAGTTTAGCATGGCTTCTCGCGGACGATTATCTGCAGCTCATGTGATAATACGAATAGGCCGCGACCTTTACGTTACATACCAGCGCGATAAAATAACTGAGGAAACTGGCGGCGCCATTAGCGTTGACGCCTCGCCAAAAAGCGATCTGTTCAGTGGTAAATATAGCACTGTTAATTATCTTGTTACAAATATATTACTTGATTCGCCGCTGGGCAAAAAAATACCGGGCTGGGCTCGCGAAGCCTTAGCAACAGTAACTGACGCTCATCTGGTAGCAACAGGGATCGTGTCAGTAAAACGACTCAAGGATGGCCAGAGAAGACTGGAGCAAGAAAAATTGAGACAGGAAAAACTTAATCTTAATAAAATGCTGCAGTCTCATGAAACTGCAGCATTATAATTTTATAGCCTAAAAACTCTGGGGCTACTTCTCGTCGACCACTTCGCCCTCGACTGGCTCATCCTTGTCAGACTCGGGTTTCACAGCTCCTTATCAAACTTGACTGGCAGCATTTCTGTGTAGATTGTTGTTTCGCCGTCATAATCAAACTTTATCATGAGAGTACCCTGTCCGTAACTACCTAGGCCACAATTTAAATATAAATCATAAGGGTATACTTTTATATCTTTGTCATTATTTATACCGCTTTCTACAATCAAGTTATCAACACGCTCCTGAGATATTGGCGTCATTATCCATTTACCATCAGAGTCTTTGCAGTGTTCACCAGGAGTCATAATAACCATCTTGCAACTAACCGGCGACTGCTGCTCCACCCCCCCCATTTCTCTACGTAAAACTAAACCGCCCAATTGATCCCCTAACGGAGAATAGTGCTGTATATACCCTCGCTTCGTACCGTCGGCAAATTCAGAGACCACAGCCACAGCCGTACATTCTGACAATCCGTAGGTAGCGATCTTCTTTTCTTCGCCAGACGCTGCGGTAATACCCCCTTGGCTATCCATTCCAATTAATTTAGTACCCGCAGATTTCTCTATTTCATAAAAAGATGGCGACGTGATTGGCGAAGATATATCATCATAAGAAATTACCTCTAAAACCTCTGAGCCCACGGCACGGTGAATAGTTCCAAACACAGAATCAGATCGTTCTCTAGAAGTCCTTCGCCTACCGCCATCTGCATTATCATCCGGCAAACCAACAAATCGATATTCGTCTCTAAGATTTTTGAACATATCCATTCTTATATAATAGCATAATATAGAAAAATAGTCAATAAAATTACCCTTGTAAGTAAAGAGAGCTACTCACACTAGAACAGCTCTCTTTACTAATACTAGCGACTAAAGTACTTTCGTTATCTAGTAGTACTTTACTTTTCGTCAACCACCTCACCCTCGACTGGCTCGTCCTTGTCAGATTTTTTATCGTCCTTAGACTCATCGGCCTTTTTGTCCTCAGCGGCTTGCTGGTACATTTTGGCGCCAATCGGCATAATGGCGTCCTGCAAGGCTTTAGCTGCCGCCTCTAGCTCGTCTTTGTCGTCAGCGTCTTTGTGCTTTTCCGCTTCTTTGACCGCCTCGTCAATCGCCTTTTTATCGTCGTCAGAGATCTTGTCCTTAAACTCATCCGGCATTTTCTTGGCCTGGTAGATGGCGTTTTCTAGCTGGTTTTTAGCGTCAACGGTTTCGCGCTTTTTCTTGTCCTCATCAGCGTGCAGTTCGGCTTCTTTCTGCGCTTTTTCGATATCTTCCTTGCTCATGTTGCCTGAGTTTTGGATGGTAATTGATTGCTCCTTGCCAGTACCTTTATCTTTAGCAGTCACATTAAGGATACCATTAGCATCAATATTAAACGTCACTTCAATCTGCGGCACGCCGCGCGGTGCTGGCGCGATACCGTCAAGCACAAAGCGTCCCAAACTCTTGTTGTCATTGGCAAACTCGCGCTCACCCTGCAAGACGTGAATCTCCACTTGCGGCTGATTATCCGCTGCCGTCGAGAATACTTCACTCTTACTGGTTGGCACAGTGGTGTTACGCTCGATCAGCTTGGTCGACACACCGCCCATCGTCTCAATACCGAGGCTCAATGGTGTCACGTCCAGCAGCAGCACATCCTTAACATCGCCAGCCAACACGCCACCCTGAATGGCTGCACCGACAGCTACCACTTCGTCTGGGTTGACACCTTGCATTGGGTCTTTACCGAACAACTTCTTCACCCGCTCGACCACCGCTGGCATACGGGTCATACCGCCAACCATAACGATTTCATTGACGTCAGATTTTGATAATTTAGCGTCTTTCAGCGCCTTTTCAACTGGGCCGTCAAGGCGCGCCAACAAATCTTTCACCAGATCTTCCAACTTGGCCCGTGTCAGACTCAGTTCAAAGTGCTTTGGCCCGTCGGCATCAGCGGTAATGAATGGAATGTTAACTTCGTATTCAGTGACTGTCGACAGCTCCTTCTTGGCCTTTTCGGCTTCGTCCTTCAGGCGCTGCATGGCTGCATTGTCTTTGCGTAGGTCGATGCCTTCTTTAGACTTAAAGTCATCGAGGAAGTAGTTAACGATGATATTGTCAAAGTCCTCACCGCCCAGGTGGGTGTCACCATTCGTGGCCTTCACTTCAAACACGCCGTCGCCGAGTTCCAGGATGGAAACATCAAAGGTACCGCCACCAAGGTCAAACACCACGATGGTTTCATCATTTTTACCCTTTTCCAAGCCGTACGCCAGAGCCGCCGCTGTTGGTTCATTGATGATGCGCTTGACTTCCAGGCCAGCGATTTTACCAGCGTCCTTGGTCGCCTGGCGCTGTGAATCGTCAAAGTAGGCCGGCACGGTGATGACCGCTTCGGTGACTTTTTCACCCAAGAATGCCTCAGCATCAGCTTTGATTTTACTGAGAATCATGGCTGAAACTTCTTCTGGCGTGTATTCCTTGTCGCCCATCTTGACCGCCACGCCAGTGCCTTTTTTAACAATTTGGTACGGCATGATGTCCAAATCTTTTTGGACTTCCTTGTCGTTAAACTTACGGCCAATCAAACGCTTAACACCGTAAATGGTGTTCTTTGGATTGGTCACCCGCTGGCGCTGCGCCACTTGTCCGACCAAGCGTTCACCCTTTTTATTAATCGCCACCACTGATGGCGTGGTACGGTTACCTTCGGCGTTAGCGATAACTTCTGGCTTACCTGCCAGCATGTATGCAAAGGCACTGTTGGTTGTACCGAGGTCGATTCCGATAATTTTACCCATATATTATTCCCCTTTCGTTTAAGATTTTAGGTCAAATTGTCTAGTTCTATTTTAGCACTCTTTGCTACCGAGTGCCAACTATTTTAGTATAAATAATTAGCACTCTGGTGTCAAGAGTGCTAATTTAGATTTTTGCATTACTGTCTATTTTGTAGTAGTCGGCTGGACTGGCGGTACCGCTGGCGTCTTTTTGGCTAGATTAATATATTGCACAACTGAAAGAATATAAACTACCGAACCAATCAAAATCAAACCGTAAGCAATCGTGTAAGTACCACCAGTATTGCTGGCTAGTATAAACGTTGCATACGTGATAACAGCGCCAATCAGCGGAGCTAATGACGAAAAGGCAACCGATTTACGCGCCGCCAAAAGACTAGGGCTCAACTGCTTACCTCTGCCAATAGCGAACCAAACAAACGATCCGGCTGCTATGACCGCTGCAACAATTGTCACCGACAAGTACAAAATTCCTGAATGCGAATTAGACTCGCTAACAGCTTTATTCATCCCTTCCGTAGATGCATAGTATTTCTTGGCAGAGTTCTGGATTTGGTTCAAATATTGGTTAGCGCTATTATAGTCATTTCCGCGCAAAGCGGCAGCAATCTTGTCGAGCAGCACCTTGGTTTCTCCGGCATACTTTTTAACTTCCGCCGCTTTCCTGCTATATTCAGCACCTAGCTTGGAAGAAAAATTATGATTGGCAACATTTCTGAATGCCGATGACGCAGCTGTAGCTCGAACAAGTACCATGCCGTTGGTTACGGATTTCTCGTCATTTGTCGATTTTATAAAATCTGTATACGCCTTATCCGAAGCGGTAATTATATCAATATCAGCTTGATTTACATAACCGGCTGCACCAGCAAACGAACCCCCAGCCGACACTGCGACAAGCGCAGCTAAAATTATCCCAAAAACTTTACGCATACTTAGAATTATAATACAGAAAGTTAAATTTTACCAACCGCCGCTGGCGCCGCCGCCCGAGAATCCGCCGCCGCCAAAGCTGCCACCAGACGAGCTGCCTGAACTGTTAGAACTACCGCCCGAACCGATACCGCCAATCCACCACCAGCGATTTGATCGGCGTTTGCCAGATCGGGCGCCCCTCCTTGTAGCTATTATTACAACAATAAATATGAGGATTATAATCAGTACTAAGGAGACTATCGATTCCATGTCCTCGCTATCGGCTGATTGGTCTTTACCTTCCGCGGCGTCGATGATTCGTTTCACGCCAGCCTCAACGCCGCCAGCATAATCACCGCTGCGAAACTTTGGTGCGATTGTGTTACGGATAATTTGGCTAGCTCGCGCGTCGGTTAACGAACCTTCCATACCATTGCCGATCTCGATTCGCATTTTACGGTCATTCTTGGCAATAAGCAGTAATACGCCATTACTCTTTTTCTTGTCGCCGATACCCCATTGGCGGGCTACTTTGAGGCTATATTCCTCTAGACTATCATCACTGCCAAGCGTCGGAATCATCAACACGCCAATTTGGAATGATTTTTTCTGGCGCTCAGCATTAATCAGCTGCGCAATGCGGTCAATATCTTCATTTGCCAAACTTTCCGTCTGGTCAATTATAGGACGTTCAAGCGGCGGCGCAGCTGGCACTTCTAGTTTAGCGAAAGCCGTATTACTAAACAGGCAGCCAAATAACACTGCCAATGACAACAATCCAACTAAACTGATTACAGAGCTTCGCCAACGCATATCTACTTGTTTAGTTGAATTTGCTGCGCTGAAATCAACCGACGGAGCTTTATTAGCACCAGCATCCGACTCAAAATACGGTCGCTCCTTGAAACCGAACATACCCGCTAACAAATTTGTCGGGAAAGATTTAAACTTCGTGTTATATGATTTAGCAGCGTCATTAAAGTCATTGCGCGCCACAGTTATACGATTTTCTGTACCTTCTAACTGCGATTACAAATCCTTAAAGTTTTCCGTTGCTTTGAGCTGAGGATAGTTTTCAGCTACCGCCAACAGCCGACTGAGCGACGAGCTAACCTCGCTTTGAGCCTGCTGGAATTTGGCTATGTCATCTGGATTATTGGCATCGACTTTGATTTGCGTAGCTTTAGCGCGCGCCTCGACCACCTTTGTTAATGTCTCTTGCTCGAAATTAGCCGCGCCCTTGACGGTGTTCACGAGGTTAGGAATTAAGTCGCTGCGCCGTTGATATTGCGACTCAACCTTGCTCCATGCTGTATTAACCGACTCGCGGCTAGCCACCATGCTATTATAAGATCCAGCGACTATCATTATTAGCAGCAACACCACGCCGCCGATGACTGCTGAGATTTTCCAATTTTTCATTCCAACCTCCTGCTTGCTGATAGCCCTTATTTTATAGACAATTAGCCAAAAGTGCAACAAAAGCGACTGTCGCCGTGAATTCCGCGTCAAGCAAGGCAAATCTTACTGCGGCAGCTGCCAAATCCGAACCCAGTCAACTTCCATCGGCCAGGTTTTGCCCGTGCCCAATATGACATCCATCGCTGTCTCTGAATCAAATATCGCGAGCGGGTTACTAATTGGCGATGGACCACCGGCTTGCGTCACCGGGTCTTGCCGAGGGTCGTTCGGCGCTAGCTGATCGCGGGTAGCACCCCAATAGTAGCGTATAGTTAATTTACCATCAATATACCACTCAATTTTTTCGGTAGTCCATAAACATCCGTATGTATGCCATTGCGACACATCTAGCCCTGCCTGCGAAGTATAATGTCCTCGGTTGCGTATAATTTTAGTTTGATCCATTGAATCATAATACGCCCATGCCGACCCTAACATCTCGCCCGGCCGCATGATTTCAACCATATCAAGTTCAGCAGACGGTATGGCGTTATTGCGATGCCTGGAATGCGATTGCGCCCAAAATGCCGGCCATGAAGAATTTTCCGGCGGCACATTGCGCACGCCATTAGCGTCAACGCGCATCCGCACTTCGTAATAGCCATGTTCAAACGACTGTCCTGCATACGTATTCGGGTCGCGCGTCATGAAATTACGGTTGTAAGTACTGTGAGTCGGAGCAATCCGCAGCACCGAATTATTCACGGAATACTCGTTGGGCTGGGTATCGGGCTTGCCCCATTTGTGTACGCCCGCCGGGTACCACTTGAAGCCTGGCGCGCCAGTATTGCCGGTGTCGATAGTACTGATTGAGTCAAAATTATCTTCAAAAGCTAAGCGATTATATTTGCCAGCTGCTGCCGGGACGGTTGGCGACGGAGTCGGTGTAGGTGTAGGCGTAGGAGTTGGTGTCGGATTTGGAGTTGTGTTATTATTTGTCGAAGCCGCAGAAACCGGTCTCTTGGCATAACCCAGATACTCATAGCCGTCGATCTTTGGTGGCGAATACTCAACACTTTCGCCGTCTTGCACGGTCACCGTGTCGGTTGCGCCGATACTATCAATGATAGCCGAAGCCGCTTGATTGTTAAGCGCCAACCCGCCAACGCTAACCGCTAGTAACAGCAGAGCTCGGCCCTTTTTGCTGCGCAGCAAGAAATAGCCGCCCAGCGCCGCCAGCAAGCCGCCAACAGCAAAATACGCTACCAAAATCCTCGCATCGCTGCCCGTTTCAGCCAAACGTCCGCCGCCTTGGTATGCCAGCAAGAACTCCGAATTGGTGTCATTAGCGGTCAACGTTATTTTTCCTGAGGCGATGGAATTCTGTTCGGCTTTCGATAGCGAACTTTTGACCACGCTGCGAAGCCGAATGGTTTTTGAGCCGGCATGCGCAGCCGGCGGAGCGATAAAATTCACAGCAACAACAGCGGCGATGAATAATCCTACTATTTTCTTTTTCATTGAATCCCTCAACTCTTTTTGTTTTAACGCCTGATGACGCTTATGATTATATAGCTAATGACGATACAATGCAAGCGAAATAAGTACGGGAATGCTGGATTTATTGGCGCGTAACTTTGACCATCGCGTCGCGAATCACTACGCCGTCTAGCGTGTAGCCGGCACGCAGTTCCTCGGCGATCACTTCTTTGTCGCCCTCTGCTTCTTCGTCAAATTGAATAGCTTGGTGCAGTTCAGGGTTAAACGGCGTACCGGGTTTGGCGTCAATTTTCTCGAGGCCGATTTCTTTGAGCTGCTTGTCGAGCTGTTTATTCAGGCCAGCCACGCCTTTCGCCCACGGATTATCTTTCAGTTCCTCTGGCACGTTGGCAATCGCCCGCTCAATCGTGTCAACTACCGGCAACAGCTTCATCACCGACTTCGCCTGGCCCATTTGGTGCGCCGACTGCTTTTCCGCCTCGACACGCTTGCGATAGTTCTCAAAATCCGCCCGCGTCCGCTGCAAATCCAGCGTCAACTCGCCCAATTGCTGCTCTAAATCTTCAGTTTTCTTAGCTTTATTCTTTGTCATTTTTTCCTCCTTCTGAACGGCCAAAACGGCTCTTCATGGTACATGGAAGGCGAAATTATTAATTCGCCGACCGCTATAACTATAAACATAACGACCAAAATAACGACAGTTAACCACGTCGGCAAACCGCTCAGCAGTCCGCCAATCCATTCAGCCATTACAACATTCCCTCCAGCATAGCACCGGTTCGCCGCACTAGTTCCATCGTTCGGCGATAATTTTGCCGCGTCGGGCCGATCACGCCGATATAGCTATCATCGCTAAACTGCGAGCGGAATTTACTGATAATCAACGTCGCACCAGAACTTTTACCAATCGGATTTTCGCTGCCGATAAACACATTGAGCGGCTGGTTCGGCGCTGCTTCATGTAGCCACGGCTCGATATTATCAATCAGTCTGGCAATCGCTTGCACGTGATCGCCCTCGACAAACTCCGGCTGGCTAAACAACTGCGTCATGCCATTCATATACAAGTGCGTACCAAACGACGCAAAGCCGAAATTGCCCGTCAGCTCAACCAGACTATCAACGGCGCTGCGAATTGCCCGGTCAGACTTATCAACGTGCGAGTTAACATGCGCTTCGATCGCTCTCGCACTGCGATCGATGCCACTCGGCAGCTCCGTCATCTGGGCATCGGTGATGCCATTGACGTACAACCGGTAGCCCTTGTCGGTGGGAATTCGCCCAGCGCTAGTGTGCGGCGCCTCAATAAAACCCATCTCCTCGAGTTTGGCCATTTCGCTGCGAATCGTGGCGCTGGACACGCCAAACAACTTGGCTAGCGTCACGCTGCCAACTGGCGCCGCAATTTCGGCATACTGCTCAATGATGGCGGCGAGAATCGCCTGTTGACGTTTAGTCATGTGTAAATTGTATCAAAAATTAGCACTCTATTCAAGCGAGTGCCAAATAATTCATCGAAAACGCTTATCCGTAAAAAACCGCGCCGCGTCCGAAGAAAACAGCATCACGACCATAATATGAATGCCAATCATCACAAACAAAAAAGCCATCGCCATATTGATCCGCCCGACAGTAATTGACAAAGATTCGGTAATGATCGTCGCGCTAGCCACTGCCAGCAGCATAATTCGCGCCCGATTGCTGCCCCTCAACAGCGCTCCCGCTAACGCTAATTCAATAATCACAATCGCAAAATTCAGAACCATCGTACTAAGAATAATTACATTAGCCGACTCAACGCTAACAGTAGCTTCAGTAACCATTTCCCGTGCGAATTCTGACCAATTTGCCGTATCAAGCAGTATTTGTCCAATCGTAAACAGCGATACGATTACTATCAACCCGCAGCCAAACAGAATTTGCGGCGGCCGGCGGCTCCACAATTCCTTCAATAACGTTTCGTGGTTTTTCGGCAAGCGGTCGTGAATTGTTCCGTCCATAATAATGCCAAATTGCTGCAGCGTGCTTTTCTGCGACTTTACTTTCGACAATTCCAAAATAGGCAAGTCGCCGTCTGTCCGAATAGAATCGCCGCCGCCGTTTCGCGAGTGATAACCAGAAGAGAAATCTTTCAAAATTGCCACCCGCACTGGCTCAACACTGTCCTGTACTGTTTGAATAATATAATCGCGCTCAATGTCGGTATCTTCGTCAATCCGATGCGTCAATTGAAATGTAAACAGCGACAAACCTATACTTCTGTCGTATGTCCCCGCAGCCAGCCAATCCACCCGGTGGCCGCCCGGCAGCAACCAGCCCTTCGGACAGCGCCAAAAACGCACATGATGGCGCTGATTAGGGTTATTGTCAACTTCTTGCTGATAAGCAAAGTCCTGCTTGCGCCCAAACAAAAAAGCAGGCGACACTGGCGCATTCGGATAACTTTTACGCCGTAAAACAGTCGTCACCATTTTCCACGCCGAGCGGGGAGTAATATCATCCGCCAGACTCCAACCCGCTGCGTCCATGACTTTATGTAGCTGTTCTTCCGATCCGCGCGCCGCCAAATTAACTGGGTCGCTTAATATTCCATCCGCCGTCCGCGTCCGGCCAATAAAATAATTCGGCACGTAAATACTACTTAAAATCCGATGCAGCCGCGGCAAGGCTAAATAAGCTACAATTACCCAAACCACAAAAAACAGCCCGACCATCCACCAGCCGCCAGTAAACCAGCTCTCCCTAAAAACCAGCCATGCCAACCACAACGACGCCAGGCCGGCAAAAATAAAGAACGCCTGGTCTAATAAAACGTTGATTGATTTCAACGGCCGCATCAATGCGGCAGCTAGTTTTTTAGGCGATTTTGCCAAACTCATAGCTTTATTATATCATTCAGGAGATTGCGAGCCGCCAACCTAGCCTCGTCATCCTTGCGACTGAATAAATCACCGCGCTCAATAATCTCCTTGCACACCCTAACGGCCCGCTCCAGATCATCATTAATAATCACGTGATAATACGGTACTTCCAGTGCATGCGCCAGCTCTTTGATGGCTGATTGATGACGCTTTGGCCATTCGGCTTGAAAATCCTCCTCAGTGGCGTAGCGCTTTTTTAGCCGCTCCAGCCATGTTTTATAATCCGGCGGCACGATAAAAATCGCGATACAACCTGGGGCTAATTGTTCATATTCCGCTACACCCTGGACATCGACGTCAGTAATTGCCACTTGATTTTGATCATGCGCCAATTTTAACTCGGCCGCCGAGGTTCCGTAGACCGTGCCATGCACAAATTTCGCCTCAATGAATTTATGACTCATTAGCATTTCCTTGGCTATTTTTTGATCAATAAAATGATAATCGATACCGTCTTGCTCGGCACGGCCATTATTAATCCGCGGCGGACGCGTGGTGTGGGAGACGATATCGCGAAATTCCGGCAGCTTTAATAACTGCTTTTTTATAGTGTCTTTGCCAGCGCCAGAAATCCCCGCCAGCAGCGCAATCTTTGTATCCCGCACCAGCTGAATCGTCGACTCAACCGGCTGATATGCTGCGATAAGCTCTTCCAGATTATTCATCTTCCAATTATACACTAATCTCTTTTTAACATCACTGTAAACGCCTCTGACGGGATGTCAACCTTGCCGAAGCGTTTCATGCGCTTTTTACCGCGGGCTTGTTTGGCGAGGAGCTTCTTCTTACGACTGACGTCACCGCCGTACAGATAGCCGGTAACGTCCTTGCGGTAAGCGCCTATATTTTCGCGAGCGATAAACCTGCCGCCAATCGCCGCCTGCAGCGCCACCTCAAAACTCTGGCGCGGCACGACTTCTTTCAATTTTTTGACGATATCGCGGCCCAAATGCTGAGCTTCCGAGTGATGGCACATCACGCTGAGCGCATCAACCATCTCGCCCGCCACATAAAAATCCACCCGCACCAAATCTTCCGGCTGATACCCTGCTAGTTCATAATTAAACGAACCGTAGCCGCTAGTTACCGACTTCAGTTGATCATAAAAATCCGTCAGCAGATTAGCCAGCGGTGCCGTAAAAGAAATCAGCGCCCGCTCGTCGATGTAGCTGAGGTTTTTCTGCCGACCACGCTTGGCGACAATCAGCTGAATCACCGCACCGATATAGTCCTGCGGCACCACAATTTCGCCGTCAATCCACGGCTCGCGAACCTCGGTGATTTGCGCTGGGTCGGGTAGTTCGCTGGCTGATTTGATGTCCAACTCCTCGCCGTTGGTGAGGCTAACTTTATAATCCGTGCTCGGATTGGTGACGATGAGATCCAGGTTATACTCGCGCTCCAGCCGCTCACGAATAATGTCCATGTGTAGCAAGCCGAGAAAGCCAATTCGCACACCATAACCTAGTACTGGCGAATTCTCCGGCTCAAACTGTAATGCCGAGTCGCTCAGACTCAGCTTTTCTATCGCCTCTTTCAGGTCATTATAATCTTCATTGCTCACCGGAAAAAAGCCCGCATAGACAAAGGGCTTAACTTCTTTGTAGCCAGGGAGGGGCTGGATGGTGATATGAGACATATTAGTAAAGTGCATTATAACATTTTTGTCCGAAGACGTCGATTAAGCAACGTATTTCACAAAAACCACGCTAATTGATATACCGCTCAATACGCTTAGCTCGCAGAGTTAGCACCTCAGTCAAGCCTTGCAAATATGCCGTATACTGCTCAACAGTCTGAGGTAACGGTGACGATTGGAAATCATTAAAATCTGTCAATATTTTGACTTGATATTCATCATTAACAAAATCTTGCAATAAGAAAAAATCGACATAGCCCTTAAAGTCGCGAAACCACTCAAAGAAATCGCGGTAACGGTCAAAAACGCTAGCTAGCGGACTATCTTTACTCTGATACCAACGAGCAATGCATTCTAGTGTTAAGTCAAACCGATCACCAATTTTGCGATGCCAGCCCCTCGCACGATTGATAGTTTGTGTTCCGCCACGTAATTCGCTGGGAAAAATAATCTCCGAACCGATTGTCCAACCAACATCCTCTATTATCGTCAAAACATCTTGCGGCATCTTCTCAACAAGTAATTTATTACGCTTCCAAGATCTAAAAGTAGCTACCATATTATCACTTGAAACAGGAATCTGATGCCGACCATCACTGGCTATTAAGTACGCTCCCTGATCCAACATGGTCAGCTGACGACCGTCAGGCAGTGGTTTAGTCCACAATTCAGCATGATAGCGCTTTAACGTCGGGCTGTGCTGATCTGGATCTTTATTGTTAGCGTCTTGACGACAATCAAACCAAACATCAATCATTAGTGTCGCTCCTTTCTTGGTACTAATTTGCATATCGCATACAATATACAAATTAAAATACTCAATCCGCCGCAATAACGTCCCCAACAGACCGCCGCTTGGAATAAGCCTGCCGCTCGCCATAGCCGATGCGTAGCAAAATAGTCGGGTATTCTCCGGCCAGACCCAGCGTCCTTGCCATCTCTGAGGCAATCTCTGCTTCTTCGTTTGGCTGGTTCAGATAGGCATGAGAGATCCCAAGCTCCGTGGCAGTCAGCAAGAAACGCTGCAGCGTCCGACCTAGATCCACCCATTCGCGCCGACTATTTTCTCCCGTCGTAAAAAGAACCAGATGAGAAGCCGATGCTATCTTGTCGCTATCGGCCTTATTCTGCGTCTTAGCATTGATAGCCATCGACATGATTGGCTCAGCCATCCAGCGCGGCACGTTAGGCGCACCAAACACGGCGTAACTCAGCCCATCAAGTGTTTGATCTTGATGCTTCTTATTAAATCGCATCCAGCTTTTCAATTCAGCCTTAAACGCCTCTTTTTGCATTTGATTCGTATTCCCCTGAAGAACGTATTGTTCAATATCATTAAACTGTTTGGTTTGACGCGCGTAATAATGAACCGAGATGCCCTTTTCACTGCGGATAGATTGTAATTTCTTTAGTACATCTAAGGCAATTTCCTCACCGTTATAAACACTGCGGTTAGTCTGCCGCGCGTCTATCTGATTGAACAATGGGCTTGGTTTGACGCCTGCCTCTTCCGCGAGCGAAACCGTGATAACCCCCTTATCACCAACCGAAACGGCAGATTTATAGCCCTTAGTTTGCGCCGCCAAGCAAAGATTCTCTACTGCACAGCCCAAACTCACAAACAACTCCCTGTCGTCAGGATCGACCACCGGTAATCTTCTGTCAAAATCAGGGTGAATTTCTACTGCCGACTCGTTCTGACGAAAGCGCCACGGCTGAGTATTATGACCTGATGGCGCCTTGACAGCTTGCGCAACCAAAAATTCAAAGTTAGCTGATGATATATTGTTACTGCGAGACATTCTTACCATGATTCTACCCAATACGCGAGCCTTCCCATCTCGTTAGCTACTTCTTATAACCAAGTATACTCGCCCTATAGGAGCGAGGTCAATCAATATCGCCAAGACTAAGCTTTCAGTTGCTGTCCTTCAGATCATTGTAATCTTCGTTAGACACCGGAAAAAAGCCCGCATAGACGAAGGGCTTGACTTCTTTGTAGCCGGGTAGGGGCTGGACAGCAACTAACGACACGTCAAACTACACCAAATAAGAATAGTGCCTCTCTGGATTTTTATATGCCTCGACGTCTATAGCCCCCTGTTTAATTAGCTTATCTTTGATATTTTCAAGAATACGTGGATTAAGACCAGAATCAATAAATTTCTCCGCAACAACAGGATCTATGTGGCCACTCTCAACGAGACGGCTGAGACGTATGCTAGCCCTTTCAGCGCGACGGTCGGTGGACATTGCTTCCTGGAGCGTCAGCGGGCGAATTGCGTTATTCATCCAATACTCCGCAAGAATAGTATCTGGATTATAGCCATTAGAACAATCCTTTTCTACCATATTAGCTATTTTAATCAACTGGCCGTTAGCCCACTCGTCACGTAAACCTTCACGTCGACCATCATAGTCATCACGTCCAAACAAGTCCTCAAACTCAATAACAGCCCACGTAAGGCTAACAAGATTTCTAGTAGCTTCGCTTCTTTCATCAAAGCCATACCCTCTCCTCTGTTCCACGATATAACACTCCACAAATTATCTATAATATTACTAATAATATAAGTTGTTATTTGTGAATTGTCAATAACACCCAGACCGAGCCAGCATACAGTTACTAGCATCATGAGGAGCGTTGCAAAGATAGGAATATATTTACAACCCTCGGAGCCAACACGTTTGTGTTTAGTAAGCAGTACGTTTACTTTTATCCAATGCCCTCTGAACAGTACGGGGATTAAGTCCCGAATTAAGTAGATTCTCGGCAATCACAGGATCGATAAAACCACTCTCAACGAGTCGACTGAGACATACGCTAGCCTTTTCAGCGTGACGATCGGCGAGCATTGCTTCCCGGACTGGCTGTGGACGGCTTAATTTATTCATTTTATCCTCTGCAGCAATAGGATCTATGCTACCCGCTTCTACCTCCGCGACTAATGAAGTTGCTAGTTTACCAAGCTGAGAATCCCTTCGGTCATAATCAGCCTCCCTACCAAATTTGGCAACATTCCAGCCAAAACATACAATATCCCGAAAAGTGCCTACCCTTTCTAAAAAACTAGGATTTTCTCTCATAACGCAGTACTCCCAAATGATTAATTAACAGTCCTCATCATAGCGACGTTACTTATATATGTCAACAATAAGCAATATAATTTCCCTAAATCATATATAATTAACACTGTGAGTGAGCTTCTACCAAACAATAATACACCAGAAATTGGTCGTGAATACACCGACAAAGATGACGAGCTTATCAATAACGCTCTTAATCTTTTACAAACACATTTTGAGTTTTCTGCTCCAGGTTTAGCTGGCATTAGTATGATCTTAACTCCAGACAAAATGCCGCACGAAGCTATAATCAATCGAATTGCCAGCGACTGGGAAGACACATCTACAGAAGATTGCGAGCGTAAAGCGTTTTTATTCAATGCCGAAGAAATGTTTTACCCAGACGGTTACCCAGAAGTGTTTAAACCAGAGCCATACAGTACTCTACGAAGAGCAGCAAGAAACCTGCGCCAACAGCATCGCAATCTATACAACCTTCGTGATGGTCAACCAAACAACTCGGTCAACGGCACTCTAATGATAATCGACATTTCACATCCATCTGCCTACGAAATAGAAATGCTGCCAGCAGAACTACGAGAATTCTTCGTTCAATGTTCCTATGAAACTTTAGGGGGAAATCTGCAGGGCGCCCAAAATCCAAGCCACGACACAGTGTCGGTCGTTGTAGTTGCCCCGTCTGAGTTCTCCGCGATAGCTGCAGAATCTGAATCGCTTTGGTATTGCCTAAGTAACTATGGAGGCACAGATATTAGACCGACAGAATACCTGCGCTCTACACCCACATATACTCGCGCGGAATAACCCCCGCTCTCATAGCCCTGACATATTCAGCCAAGTTGCCTGGCATATCAGCCCAAAAATCATCATCAAACCAGCCTGATAGCATACTTGCTAGCAGTCTATCTTCACGACTATTGACCGTTTCGCACAGTTCGCACAATCGCCACGCTGCCAGCCCGCGGAAATCGCTTTTTAAGCCTACATCTTCTAGTTCATCTAGCCAGTCAGCCAACCGACTCATAACTTTAAAGTTCTCTGTACCCAACAAGTCGTCAGCAAACTTATTTATATCAAAATTACCCAGGGGAGGCTTCACTCGGGCGATAAATTCGATGAAACCCGGCAGGCGCTTTTTCTCCTTAGCCTCTTTTGCTAGCTCGGTAAAATCAATATCAGCAGTCCAATGCAATTCCTCTGCATCTAAAGAGCTATCAATAACACGAACTCCCCTACGCGGGTCAAACTTGCCGCCCATCTCTTTTACTAAACCTCCCGCAAAAAGCTTAGGCTGCCGGAAAAGATCAGCTTGCCGCCCACCCTCTATCAACCGGTTAACAATATCCGTACAACTACTGTCAACGCCATATCCACAGCTGTTACGGTAATAGTCCAGCGGATCTTTACCATAGCGCTTTTGGTAGCGCTCATCATCCGTAAAGAATATACCCTTATCATAGAAAAATCCTTTAAGCTTCTCTGCTTGGTCAACGTAATGATCCAATACGAATTCGGCCAAGTGTTCGGCGGAAAAACCGCTGCACTCAACAACAGTTTTTACGTCTTCCACAAAATCACGCTTGCTCCTGATAGCCCGAAGCTTGGCCGCACCGCCATTTCTCCAAAAATAACTTTCGCCGCCATTAGGATTAAACCCAAACCACAACCTTCTTATTTCTTCAATATACAGCTCTTCGTCTTTCTGCTGTTTAGCAAAAATTTTATCAATACTGTCGATTACATCCATAGTGTCCAGCTTATCTTGACCCCGCATCAGTTTGCCTATTTCTTCGCGCAGAACGCCCATCATAGCTGGCTCAACTTGGTCGTTTTCGCCAATACCCAGAATCATCTGTATACTACCTCGCTCGTCCGTACACATCATAATGCGAGGAATATTATTTTTGCCAGTCATCAGTACATCGACAGCGTAAACGCTATTGTCGTATAAATAACGCTTTATCGATTCAACGTCGCCAGGGAACCAATCAGTACATTGTCCGGCAAGCAAACCATGCAGCTGTTCAAACGAGTCATCATTGGGATCAAATGTTTCTTTTTTACGTCGAACACGTATTTCATGCCATTCTCCCAGCTGAGCTTCCCGGCGCTGTTCTAATCCTAGGCTCGTCGCAGCTGCAATTTCTTTACCATATAATTCGCTAAAATCAGCAGATTCTAATTTGCCAGATTTGTGATATCTCGCTGCTTCTTTATACGCCCTATAGAGTGCCTCGGTATTAACTTCTGGCAGCAGTGTTGCACTTCCAGACTCGCGCGCATTAAACTTCTCAGTCTGCGAATCAAACTCGCCCAACTCTGTATAGGCGCTTATAACATAAGAAGAAAACCAATCAGGATATTTACCAACTATCAGCGCTTTCTTCATCCGCTCCAAACGCCCGACCTGCAAATCTTGAAAGCCTCTAACTAACTCTTCCCGTTGAGAATAATTATTATCAGGAAGTCCAAATCTCCTATACCAGCCAGGCGACGAACCAGCTAGCTGATACAAACTCTCCAAATCAGGCGGATTATTAGCAATTCTTTCTTTAGCCGCTGCTATTCCCATAGCATCCGAATAACATACATCTGTAATCCCATCAATCTCTACAGCATCCAAAGAAGACGATTTAGCTGGTTTTTGAGGTATAGCGATACCGATAAAAGAATCTGCTCGTATTTGCGGTATTTGCGAAGGGACAAAAGGCGCATGATCGCTTTCAGGCTTCTTCGTAGTTTCTTTCCGATGCGAGTCCAAAGGCACCTCTTCCCCCTCCTCAATTACCTGGCCCAGAACATACCGGGTCAACAATTTCAGCTTCTTTGGACCGCCCGGCTTTTCTTCTGAACTGTTCGAGTAGCCCAAATAATTATACCTTTTTGGGAGTACATTCAGACTACCGCTCCACTCATTTCTCAGCCTTTTAAGCATGCAATTCCTCAGAAACCGCTCCATCTCCTCAGGAGTAGCCAGGTTCACCATAACGTCAAAAATCGCCAGCAGTCTCTCGCTTCTTTTTCGAGGCTTCCAGCCCTCCTCCGGATCTTCGTAATCGTCCAAAGACACGCGGATAGCTTCAGTCATTTGTTTGGCTATATCAAACTCGTCGGATTCTTCTCGCAGTCTTTCTACAACTTGACTTATATCTTTACTATCAACAAAGGCTAGGAACCTATCCTTGCGGAGTATACTTTCTAAATCTGGATCAAGGGCAGTGCCGTTCACCGAATTAGCAAGTGAATCGCCGCCGTCAACGCCATCATTATGCAGCATCTCTGCTTCAGCGTGACGATGAAACGGTGAATTTGGATAGCTATCAATCATAATTAGTTATTAATGATAATATTCTTTCGTCTACTTGTCAATATTATCGTGGTGGTTGGCTACCGACGTCTATCATTTTTCACATCTATTTTAGAGCAGTTCCGCCAAGCTGTCCTTTGGTTCTATCTCGTCGCGCTCGTCTCTCTTCAAGGTATTTGATCACCTTTTCTTGCTCCGCTACTGAAAAGTACCTTCCTCTACTGCTAGCACCTTTTTCTATTAGACCACATTTTTCTGCAGCCCTACGAACGACACTATAGCCTTCTCCCGTCACGTCGCTAAGTCTGTTTAGGCTTACCTTCTTGTGCTGCCTGATTGCCAGTCGCTCGCTTACCAATTGTTCAGCCATAGCCACAACTTGCCTGGCTTCATCTTCGGGAAGATATAAAAATACTCCTATCTTAACTGGATTTAGCTCAAGCTGCTTAATGGCGCATGACATATCAAGGTAAGTTATATCATGTCCGCCTTTACGCTGTTGGTATTCCCCTGCAAACTTAGCGACGGAAACATAGCCTTCTGGAATTGGCGCCGTGCGCCTCTTCGTCTCCTCCACAATCAGCCGAGCATCTTTCTCAGTAAAAGCAAGTATTGGTCGTCCGTTTCTGCTACGATATGTACCTCTTGTTATTTTTCCTTGCTTTTCAAGTGCTATGGCAACGTTTCGAATCGCCACTTTGTCTTTTTCTTCTTGTATACCTAGCTCTTCCCCTATCTCACTAATAGTAGCATATCCATCCGGAACCTGAGGCAAATCTTTTGAACTTCTTGAGCTTCTTAAATATCTTGTATCAACAGGCTTATCCAATTTCTGTTGACTGAATCCGCCTTCCAGTGCATTTGCCAGATTAGCTGTAAAATTCTTCGTCGCCATAATTCGCGCGCCTTGTCCTGGATTGTCCTTTATTAGTTTGCTCAATTCCTCTTTCGTATAATCCGTCAGCGGGCGTGCCGACTCGTCCTTCGACGAACGGTTAGAATTAACTTGCTCGCGCACCCATTCGCCATTAAACACAAATGTAACGTTCTCGTATTCGTCGCAAACCAGAATAACTTTATCAATTCCAGGCACGGTAACTTGATAGTACGGCTCTTCGCGCATCATATTCGTATTGACACTTCCCCGAACAATAGACACCGCCTCAGGGTCGTCAGGATCTATGTCAAACTCACCCTTTAACATAACCAGCAGGTTTTTTAATTTCGGCTGTTTGCCTTTTTTCTCCATTCCAGTACCGCTGCCTGTCGCTTGCGGAACGGGCGTGCTGCCTGGCGGCACGAATACATCGCTGGCTTCGTTCGCCTGCGCAATCACCTGGTCAATTACCGCAAATTGGCTAGCTTTATCCTCCAAATGCCTGAGGATAGCTTCCACATCCTCAAGTCCAAAATATTTAAGCGCCGCGTCCTCATGTTCTTTTCCATTGGCCTCTCCAAGCTGCTGCCACTCAGCACCCGGCTGGGCGTCGTATTTGGCAACCACATCGTCGACCAGCTTAATAACCGCGCCCAGCGCGCCATCGACATACGTGTCCGTATTTTCCAGCGTCAATGGATTGTCGATCGCTTCAGACAATCGATTCTTAAAAGTTTCTTTCTGAGCGCCTAATTCGCTACTATCGCCACCATCATGATATGTATCCATAGGTCGCAATTATACTATTTTGTTAATATAATGTCAATAATAAATTGTCGCGTTTCTTACGCTTTTATTTTATTGATTACATCTTGAAATGAGTATTGCAGCTTAATCTATAACTACTCAAAAATCTTATGAGCTTGATTCTTGCCAATAGTCTGAATCAATTCAGTGTAGTCCATCCACCGACCACGTTTTGTCTTGTCACGACGATAATCCTTCTCGTCAGTAATATCACCCTTAACTATCGCATCAACATTATGCCAAGCAGTCCAAGGTGTGTCATCGCTCAAAAAGCTATAATCTAAATGAACATGATTTTCGTTGATTAGTTTATAGCCTGACGATGAAAATCCGCGTGCATACAACTCGCGGAGAATAGCGTCTGCTAGCTCGGCAAAACTGTCAACCGTAACACACAAAAAGTCATCATATTCCTCGCCGAGTTCGTATGATCTTCCATTTATAAAAGCACAATACGAATTATCGTCGACAACTTTTTCGTCCAGCCACACGCGGCGGTCGCGTGTTACTGGAATCACCCGACATCTAATTTTCTCTGTAAAGTTTTTAAAATTACTCATAATTGCTAACAACAGACATATCAATACCTATTTCGTGCATTTTATTACATCTGCACCTTTCAATAATAGTATATATTATTTCCACTGCCGCGCGCTCAATTATATTTTTCCTTTAGCCGCCAGCAGATGATCAATGGCGCTTTCTATAATAAGTTTAGCATATTCGTTGAGAATAAGACGGCGACCACGCTCGGTCTCTATCCATGTATCTGCCTTCAGCATTGAGCTAGGCTCAGGGCTTGCGGTAAAAATTTCCACTGGCCACGGTGTAAACTCGTATATATTCATCTCAGCGCGGCGAACATTAAATTCACTAGTCACCAACGTGATACGCTGCGGATGCCACTGCATCGTCTCCCAAAGGTCAATACTGCGCTTCACATTATCTGGAATTGATATCGCCTGATCTTCAATGATAATATCATCTGCCAAGACACTCTGATTTATAGCATAGTCTGCCATACGCTGCGCTTCGGTTATATTATTTTCACCCTGAGAAGCCGCCCAACACGGCGCCGCACCAGTGACCATTATTTTGGAAGCAACGCCAGAATGATACAGTTCTACCGCCTTTGCAATCCGCATATTCTTTGCCGAACCGAACACGAAGATGACGTCGGATTGCTCAGGAGCATTTCCTGTTTTAAGAGGCTCATAGAGTCGCTCTGCCTCAACATCGTCGACGTGTTGAGCCAAATAAGCTGAACATTCCGACACAAAAATATGTAGCGCACCGACGACTTTATCAAAATCCCATGCTTGATATTTCTCAAAAACAGCCTCATCTATACCCGCTTGCGCCGCTACACGGCTAAGCTCCATAAATAACCATGGCCGCGTAGAAAGATAGTCACGGTGAACCGCTAGTCGAGATGATTCTTCGCTTATTATCGCACGAATCTCGTCTGCTGACGGTAGTTCAACACTACTTTTACGCATGCAAAGCCCCCTTTAATTGCAGTATTCTAACTAACAATGTCAAGTCGGCAGGCTGTGCTATCTGGGGTATGAGTGCTATCATCGCCTAACTACACTCCTTGTCATTATTAATCTTTCGCAAAATATTTTTTCAACGTCACCGTATCACCTACCCGCGCTTCACGCGTGGTTTTGAGGTTAGTGACGATGTAACCAATTTCGCCGGTGTCCAGCGACGGGTCGGGGATCATGCCGGGACTGAGATGGCCAACTTCCAGCGCCAAGCCATTAGCGCCAGTCGCCATCATGTGAATTGCGTCGCCTTTTTTAATCTGGCCATCAACCACTCGCACGTACAAAATCACCCCGCGATAATCATCATAATAACTATCGAAAATCAGTGCCCGCGTTGGGTCGTCCGGCTGGCCTTTTGGCGGTGGAATTCGCTCAACAATTGCTTCCAAAACCTGATCAACATTCTGGCCAGTTTTAGCAGAAATATGAATAATCTCGCTTTCATCACAGCCGAGCAGATTGATCACCTGCTTGGACACGCGCGGCACATCGGCAGCTGGCAAATCAACTTTGTTGAGCACTGGAATAATTGTGAGGTCCTGCTCCATCGCCAAGTACACATTCGCCAGCGTCTGCGCCTGAATACCCTGACTAGCGTCAACTACCAGCACCGCGCCCTCACAGGCTTGCAAGCTACGCGACACCTCATAGCTAAAATCGACGTGACCAGGTGTGTCGATGAGATTGAGATCGTAGACATTTGGCTGAGCCAGCCCATTCACGCCAACATCTGCACAAGCCCGAGAATTAGGCTGCGCTAAGCGGGTGGCAGTCGATGGGGTAGCGCCCGCTTCTGAAGAAATCTCTGATTTTTCAGAAGAAGGGGCGGATCGACTGACAGGACCCGCGTCTAGCGACCGACGTGAAGACTCTTTAAGAGTCTTCGACGATGGGAACGGTGATGTGCCACTCACTTTCACCTCCTGATATTCATATTTCATCCGCACTGGCGCAAGCTTAATGGTGATCCCTTTCTCGCGCTCCAAATCCATACTATCCAGCAGCTGCGATTTCATCTCGCGCTTCTCCACCGTCCCCGTCATTTCCATCATCCGGTCAGCCAGCGTCGATTTGCCGTGATCAATGTGAGCGATGATGCAAAAATTGCGGATATTATTCATCGCCACACGCCATCCAGCCGCCCAAACAGCAGCTTCTTGCCCTTCTTTAAGATCGGATCAACTTCCGGCAGACGCAACAACTTAGACATCAGCAGATAAACGCCGAAGCTAACAATTGAAATAATCGTAAATTTAGGAAAAGCGCTGAAAAAGCTGCTGTCAGTATCGCGGAACGGCATTACAGAAACGCCGATGTAGCACACTACTCCGGCTACCGCACTGGCGGCAATCATCTTGCCAATAGCCGTAACAAACGCCCGATTAAACATCCTCGGCATTTGCTTGCTCATCACCAATAAAAGTATCACCACTTCAAACACTGCTACCGTTGACTGCGCCCACGCCAAGCCGTACGCACCCATGTTAAGGTTCATCGTTAAAATAATTGCCAAAGCAATATTCAAAGAAATAGAGAATACAGAAATATACAACGGCGTTTTAGTATCCTGTCGCGCATAGAATGCCCGCGCCGCCATGTGATAAATCGTCCGGAACAGAATTGCCACCACCAAGCAGCCTAATATCCCCGCCATCAACTGATCGCCAGTGTTGCGAATAAAGTGGACAATATAGCCGCGCGTGAAAAATATCACAACCGACGTCGGCAGCGCCATCCAAAAAATAATCCTCAGTAGCGACCGCAGATCCTTCTGAAACAGATCAAGTCTTCCTTCGCCTAGCCGCTCGGTTAGCTGCGGAAAAGCGGCATTAGAAATAGCCACGCCGATAAGATTAATCGGCATTAAATGCAATGTCAGTGCCTGCTGATAAGCGCGAATTGTACCGTCCGCCAACCGCGACGCCAAGTTGACCTCCACCAGGCTTACTACATAATCCATTCCCTGATCAACCGACCGTGCTGGCAATAGCGACAACACTTTCCGAAAACCTCTGTTTCGACAATATAACTTAAAATTATAATCAAAGCCTAAACCAACCAAACCAACAGCACTCACGATCAATTGTAGGAACGATCCCAGAACTACACCCAGCGCCACACCCATAATACCGCCGTCAAAGATCTGCCAGCCGAACAGATTGATGCCGTTAGTAAACCACACTGTACCAATGATAATGCCGATATTGTAAATCATTGGCGCTAAGGCACAGAACATAAACCGCCCGACCGCCTGCTGAATACTGGCAATTACCGAAGCAATGGCAAAAATAAATGGATTAACCGCAATTACCCGCATCATACTGACCGCCAAAGCGTGGCCTGATTCGCTCAGACCCGGCGCAATTAGGTATTTCATCAGCGGATCAGCAAAAATGATAATCAATATACTCGCCGCCAGCGTCACCAGCGCCATAAAATTAATCATGCTGGAGCTAATTTGCCACGCTGACTGTTTATTACCCTTCATCCAGCGCTCGTTAAACACTGGAATAAATGTCACGCTTAATGCGCCGGACACCAGCACGGCAAACATGAAATCCGGCACCATAAACGCCGCCGTGTAGGCATCCAAGCCGACTGGATAGCCAGCCAACCCTGCCTCAGGACTCGGCATATACGCCGCATTCAACAACCGGTCGCGAAAGAATCCCAGCAAGCTTGACAGTAGCGTTGAGCCAGCTAAAATGGTTGCAGCTAACTTGACTGTCAGCCGCTGATTTATCTTATCGACAGTTCTCCGGACGCGTCCCATAACAATTTACGCGTGTAATTTTGCTTCCTTTGGCAGTTTCGTTCCTTTAAGAATCTCATCCACCGCTGTTTCTTCTAACGTCTCATCTTTCAGCAGCGCCTCGGCCAATTTGTCAAGGAACGGACGGTTGGCTTTGAGCACCAGCATCGCTCGTTGTTTGGCCTCGTTAATCAATTGCGACACTTCCTGATCGATCAATTTAGCAGTCTCATCCGAGTACGGCCGCTCGCGGGTCATCTTATCAAACATCAGCCCGCCGTTGTCCTCGTGGAACACTTGGTCGCGCAAGCTCTTGCCCATGCCCTGCTCAATCACCATTTCCCGGGCAATCTCGGTGGCTTTACGCAGGTCTGAGCCAGCCCCAGTCGTAATGCCGTCATCGCCGTAAATAATCTGCTCAGCGATCCGGCCGCCCATCGCCCGAGCCAAGATATCCTTGAACTCATAGACATTGGTGTAGCTCTTATCCTCTGGCGGCAAGAACCAGGTGACGCCGCCGGTGCCGCCGCGCGGAATGATCGTTACCTTGTGAACCGGATCAGAATCTGGCAAGACATGGCCGACGATGGCGTGGCCCGCCTCGTGATACGCCGTCAGCTCTTTCTCATGGTCGTTCATCACCTTGGCCTTGCGCTCCGGCCCGATCGCTACCCGCTCAAATGCCTCGGTCAGTTCATCGTTGGTAATCTTCTTTTTGTTGCGGCGCGCCGCGATAATTGCTGCTTCATTAGCCATATTAGCGAGATCCGCCCCCGATGAGCCAGCTGTCTTGGCGGCCAATTTGTCCAGGTCAACCGTCTCGTCGGTCGGCTTTTTCTTAAAATGAACCTTCAGAATCGCCTCGCGATCTTTGCGCTCCGGCAGAGTAATTGTCACCCGCCTATCAAACCGCCCCGGCCGAAGCAGGGCAGGATCGAGCACGTCCGCCCGGTTAGTCGCCGCCAGCACAATCACATTAGTGTCGCCATCAAAGCCGTCCATCTCCACCAAAATCTGGTTCAAGGTCTGCTCGCGCTCATCATGGCCGCCGCCCATACCCGAGCCGCGCTTGCGGCCTACCGCGTCAATCTCATCAATAAAGACGATACACGGCGCATTTTTCTTAGCCTTTGAAAAGAGATCGCGTACCCGGCTAGCACCAACACCGACGAACATCTCCACAAACTCTGATCCAGAAATCGAGAAGAATGGCACGCCCGCCTCGCCAGCTACCGCTCGCGCCAGCATGGTTTTACCAGTACCCGGATTACCGACCAGCAAGACACCTTTCGGAATCTTAGCGCCTAGTTCCTTGTACTTCTTTGGGTGCTTTAAGAAATCGACAACCTCTTGTAAATCCTGCTTGGCGTTATCATTGCCGGCAATATCCTCAAACACAATTTTCTCTTTGTCCTCGCCGTACAGTCGCGCCTTGCTCTTACCGAAGCCCATCGCTTGATTATTCTGCCCTTGGGCCTGGCGCATCATGAACATGAAGAACACTACAATAATCAACACTGGCAGAATCAGTACCGCCAAATTCCACATCGTTTCGCCAGTCGTTGACGGCGGAATCACCTTTACCTCAACCTTAGCATTCTTATTCAGGCCCTGCTCGTAAATACTACCCGATTCCTTAACCGAACGCTCAGTCGGTTTGTTTTGATCTTTGGCGGTTACTTTTATGTCATTGCCCTGAATTTCCAGCTTAGCAATTTTACCCTCGTTTGCCCGCCGTACCACATCAGACAATGCCGCCTCTTTCAAGTTAGCAGCGGGGAATAAAACTGCATAAAAAATCAGCGCCACGAAAATTATAATCGCCCAAAACAACCCAAATCGCGCAACCTGCTTTATTCCGTTCTTACCATTTTTTTTCGGCATCTTAACAGCCATTCTCGCATAATCCTTTCGCCTATACTAATCAACTTCGTCTATTATAACATCTCTTGCCGTCAATTTCATCACCGCGCCAGAACCAAGCTGCCATACCGTCCCGGGATGACCGGTTTTTATGGCGACAAGCATTCGTTCCAGCTGAGCAGTCATAAGCGACACGCCGGCATGCCGCAAGACGTAGTAATACAATAGCTCCAACGCCACATTTTCCTCAATTTGTATCAAAAAATGCCGGCTCAGAACTTGTTTATCGAATCTTTTTAGTTCAGCTTCAAGGGTACGCCGCAATTTTCGCTGCGCCCGCCATAACTCATATATTTCAGACCGGACTTCCGGACTTATCTGCTGCTGTATGCGCCGGCGTAAAATGTTGCGCGTGTATTTCTCGCTGCTATTAGTCTCGTCCTCGCACCATTCCAGTCTGTGTTTGGCAGCATATTCATAAATCTGCTGTTTCGTCCAGCTGCTCAGCGGACGCAGAATCCGCGAATCGCTCATACCCGCCAAGCCGCGCCAGCGCGCGCCGCGCCGAAGATTTAGCGCCACTGTCTCGACAATATCATCCTGATGATGCGCCGTCGCCACAGTACCGCCAAAATCCGCAGCAATATCGTTCAAAAACGCATATCGCCGTTCGCGGGCTTGCTCCTCGCTAGCATCAGCGCCCAGCTCTTCTCGCTGGCCAATATACTGCGCCCGGTATTTTGCCGCCAAAGCCTCAACAAACCGCGCATCGGCAGCCGAATCTTGGCGAATACCATGGTCAAAATGCGCCACTACGATATCTTTTTCTGTCCGCGACATTACATCCAGTAGGACTACCGAATCAACCCCGCCGCTGATCGCTAAGACATATCTCACATAACCATTATCTCACAAATTACACGCAGAGCCGAACGAAATTTACGTTGTAATGCCATTATCTCTCGGCGGAATCATAAAACCAGAAGAACACGCCAATGGCGGTTTGGCAAAATCAAGCACATCTGTTACAATCATTGAGGCGTGGCACCGTAGCTCAGCTGGTTAGAGCGCAGGACTCATAAGCCTGAGGTCGGTGGTTCGGGTCCACCCGGTGCTACCAGGACTAGTTATAAAAACCTCTGTGAACAATTTGATTCGCAGAGGTTTTTTCGTGCCTCAGATAATGAGTATGATAGAATAGGCTTGGAAAAACCATCAGATCATGAAAGATATTTACGGGCTTGCGGTCTTTATCATGAGATTCAATACGGCCTTGAATATGGCGGTAGCGACACAAGACTTGGCAGGATTGCACTAGGAATAATTCGCACACTTAATCCGTTCGATCCCCGAAAATTAAGCAAGGGCGATTCATCAAACCCAGCAGTACAGGATCATCTAAGGATGTACTTAAGAAATCACACTATGAACGATCCAGGCGTCCCCGCCCCCTCGCAACACCCTTTTGACTATAATTGCTTACTAAAGCGCCTCTTCCAAATCGCTGTCAAAATTGTCAAATTCAACGCCGTCCAAAGCAGCCAGCCGCCGCGCCACGAAGCCGCTAAGCTCCCGCGAGCTGCGCCCCTGATTCCAGGTTTCCAGTTCCTTCTTTTTCGTTACTTCTAAAAATTCTGCTAATTCGTTGTCATTAATCCGCATGGTTTTTTCCTTTTTGTGTTAATTTATTTAATCTATTTTCATGATATCACAAATTTGACAAAAAAGCAATAGCTTTTTATGAAAATCTTTCGTTTTTATGCTGCTTATGCTATACTGGCGGGGAAGGATTTATATACAAACATGACCCCTGTAATGATATCGTCTCTAGCCATCATCGTCTTCGCGGCATTGATTCACGCTAGTTTTCAGCTCAGTATTAGCGTATTAACGCTGCTCAGCGGTCATGCCATTGGTAAAAAAACTGCTTATAAAAGAGTTCTGCGCCGAATGGGCGGATTTACCGCTGGCGTGCTGTTACTGACTTGCCTGATTTTAAGCGCAGTTTCTTATTATTTTGCCCTGTTTATTAATCATATTGACTCCGCCGAGCAATACATTGCAGCGATTTGCTGCGACTTGATGATCGCCTTGGGAGTTGCTATTTGGGTATTCTATTACCGGCGCGGACGCGGTACAGCGCTGTGGATACCCAGAAGTTTCGCCGACTATTTAACCAAACGCACGAAAAAGACAAAAAACAGCGCAGAAAGTTTTGCGCTTGGCATGGCTAGCGTAGCCGCAGAAACTATTTTTATTATCGGACCGGTTATCGCCGCCAGCTTGGCTATTATTACCCTGCCTGATTTTATGATGCAAATTGCCGGAGTTGGACTATATGTTATGGTATCAATTTTACCGCTAGCAATTATGGTGGCGCTGGTCGGTGCTGGCCGCAACATCGCCAGCCTGCAGCAATGGCGCGAATCGCATAAAAGATTCTTACAATTCGCCAGCGGCGGCAGCTTGTTAATCTTGGCTGGCTTTATGTTCGTTGACCGCGTCATCGGCATTGCCAGCTACGGAGGCAGCCTGTGGTAAAATCGCCGAGAATCGACGTGATAAAGCGAGGCAAACGACCAGCCGAAGAATTCAGCCCGGATAAGATACATAATTCAATTATTGCTACCTGTTTAAGCGTTCGCATTCCCGAAGGACAGGCTGAAGATATTGCCAAGACCGTAACGCTGGGCGTTATGAACTGGTGCGAAACCCGCCCGGAAATTACTTCTGCCGACATCAGGCGGCGAGCTTGCCAAGTACTGAAAGGATTGCATCCGGACGCGGCATATTTATACGAAAATTACAAAAATATATTGTAGGGGGCAGTATGGCGCAGAAACCGACTTTTGACTATGATTATATCGTTATCGGCAGCGGGGCGGGCGGTTCGCCAGCTGCCAGCATCCTGGCAAATTCTGGGAAAAAGGTCGCTATCATCGAGAAGTCAACGTTTGGCGGCGAATCGCCAAACTGGGGCGACGTTCCGGCAGGCGCCCTAATCCACGCAGCCAGCACGTATTATAACGCTAAGATGGCAGCGAAGTTCGGATTACGAACCGGCTCTGTCGGTTACAACTACCCTTCCTTATTATCCTGGAAAGATATTGCCATCAAACGCACCGGGGCAGGCGGAAACCGTCATTATTACGAGAAGCAAGATATTAGCGTTTTCGCTGGCAATGCGCATTTTTTAAGCCCAAATGAGATTACGGTCAATCGGCGGCATTTATCAGCCCGCAAGTTTCTCATTGCCACTGGATCAGAATGGCACGTTCCAGAAATTCCCGGATTAGAAAGTACGCCGCACCACACGCCAAAAACTATATTTTCCCTCGCCAGACCGCCGAAATCGCTGTTTATTATCGGTTCGGGTATAGAGGCCTGGGAGCTGGCACATTTGTTCTCCACTCTCGGTACAAAAATTTACCTGGCTGAGACTTCCAAACAAATCTTAGCTGATTTTGATAATGAGGCGAGCAAGCTGATCATTGACGACGCGAAGGAAAACCGCGGTATAAATATATTGATACAAACAGAAGTTATCGCCGTGCAAAAATCTGGCTTGCAAAAACGCGTTACCTTTGTTCAAGGACGAGCCGAACGCTCAGTGCGCGTCGATGAAATATTAATCGCCAGCGAGCGCCGCCCGGCAACTGATTTGGGGCTGGAAAACGCTGGCATCAAATACACAGCGGAAGGAATATCCACCAATGCTTATCTGCAAACCTCGGCTCGGCACGTCTTCGCGGCAGGCAGCGTCGTCGATACAACTGTGCAAACGCACGATATTTTAGCACAAAGCCGCGTATGCGCGCATAATTTGCTGCATAAAAATTCGATGAAAGCCGATATTCAGCCGCGCCTGCTGGTTGCTTTTACGCAGCCGGAAATCGCTCAAGTCGGAGTCGGCGAAGAAGCGAGCGAAAGACAAGACCTAAGAATATCAATAGCGCCGCTAACTTTAACAGCCCGCAGCAATATTACCGATCAGCGAACTGGTTTTGTAAAAATAATTACCGATAAAAAAGACACTATTATTGGCGCGTCCATCGTTGCTCCAAATGCCAGCGACATGATCGCTGAACTAACTTTGGCAATCCGCTATAAATTAACTGGCAAACAACTCATGGAGACGCCGCACTGCTTCACTTCCTGGTCGGAAGCCGTAAGAATTGCTGCTGGAAAACTTCTCTAATTATCTCTGATGCGTTATAATATCTTACTAGCGGGGGCGTAGCTCAGGGGTTAGAGCAGTCGGCTCATAACCGATTGGTCGCTGGTTCGATCCCAGCCGCCCCCACCAATCCAGATTGTAATTACCTAAAAACGCGGAATAAATTTAACTACTTTTTTAGAATACCGCGGCGCCGGCTTTATGACCGGCGTTTTTTTAACGTGTTACTTAGCTTATACAGACCGCCGCCAACAATTACTACAGCCGCAGCGCCCGCGATATAACCGTAAAAACTCACGCCAGTATCGGAAAGGATGCCGCCAGACTTTGCAACCCTCGAATTATTATTTCCCATCCGCCCTGAACTCGTTTGTCCTGAATTATTATGCGCTGGATTTGCAGCACCCCCGCGCTCGTACACGGCCACTGGATCTTCAATTATACCGTTCGCGGTTTTATCTTGGTCGCCAAAGCCGCCGTCGGTCACCGAATAGCTAATCGTCGTCCGCTGTCCGTCCGCTGTAACACCGAAAGATACTTTGCTGGTTATATCAGCCGCATCTGTACCAGCACCGCTATATTTGACTACTTTTATGCCAGCTGCGTTTATATATTTTTTAGTTAATTCTAAGGTTATCTTCGTTGTATAGCCAAACTGACTACTACCATAGTTGGCGCAATCAATTTTAAACGCGACCGACTCGCCAAGCTGATACCCCGCTGGCTTTCCCTGCTGCGGCGCGGCGGTACTGGCGCTCGCTATGTTATAGCACTTGTCGCCAGTTGCATTAATGATCGTGTTTTTACCGTTTGGCTGGGCAACAGCTATCCTGCTCGCTGAAGCTGGCACAACAACGTTATCTAAGCGCCGCTGCAGTTCGGCCTTCTTCTGCGGGTCTTTTACTTGATTAACCAAGGCTTGGGCATCATTTTTAGCTTGAGCGGTTTTATCGCTTTCTGCCTTAACGACAGCAGCCAACGCCGCTGATTGAATAGCAGCTTCACTCTGCTTAGCGGCAGCCACGGCGTCATTAAGCTTCTTAGCAGCAGTACGCACTACTGAGGGCGTCGGATTTGACGCAGCGTCGACAGCTTTTGCCTCCTGCAGAGCCTGCTTAATGCTAGCTTGATCTTTAATATAACTTGGTTCGCTTTCGGCGTCATGGATAGCTTTTTGCAGGCTGGTTTTGTCAGCGCGCAACCCGTCAAGCACCGCTTGTAATGTGTCTTTAGCAGCAGTCAATTGGCCCAGAGAAACGCCGTGATCAGCAATTACCGATTCTGCAGCAGTAATTCCAGCTCGCAAGGCATTCGCCGAAGCTGCTGTCATGCCGTCGGTCGAGACCTGCTTAGCATCCGTCACCAGCTGCACCAGACTAGTGCGCACATTAGTAATTTCTTGCTTAATACCGTTCAAAACATTCTGTAATTCGTTCTTTTTAGCCGTGTCCTGAACCTTACTCAGTAGATTTTCTGCCGCCTGAATGTCCGCCGGCAATTTGCTATTTTTTGCTTTATCGACAGCAGCCTGCGCTTTGGCTTGGGCATCAGCTTCCTTTTGATAGACGTTATCTAAGGCTTGTTTCAGTCCCTCAACAGCGGTCTTTATTTCATTTGGAGACGGCGACGGCTTGCCGGCAACGGCTTCAGCGACCGCCAGCGCTGATTTGACAGCTGCGTCGTTCTGGATGTAGCTTGGCGATGATTTAGCGCGGGCGATTTCACTATTCAGTGCAGTCAGGTCAGTTTTGCTTAACTTATATGTAATGTTTAGATTGCCGCTAAAGTTGGTACTCGCCGCGCTGATAGTTACAGGAGTAGACCACACGGCATTGACATTATGAGAATTTCCATCATACACAGGCGACACCAGCTTAATATTCCCCGGAGTACCGCTATCGTTAGCAACCTGGCTATTATCGGAAATAGGCACTACGGCTCCGCTTTTACCTATCAGCGGCGACGGCGCTGACACGGCGGTGATAGCCATGGACACATCCTGATTACTCAGGTTAAGTTTAGCCAAATTAGTTAACCCCGCCAGCGGCGATATATCCGCCACCGTACTGCCATCAATTTCCAAAGAAGCCAACTGCGCCATACTGCCGATGGAGTTTACGTCGCCAGCAGACAAAGGCACGCCGCTTAAGCGAAGGGTCTTTAAGCCAGGCATCGACTTCAGCGCGGCGATATTCTTCGCAGTTACTTTATTGTTATAGCTGTAAAACTTGAACGACTTAATCGTAGCAGCGCTAGCGCTGAAATTAGCCATATCAAGAGGAGTTTCCAGCGATTCTCCAGACAGCGACACATCGCTTAGCTTTGGCAGCCCGGAAACAGGCGAGAACGACTTTATGGGATTTGCAGCGGCATGCAGTACCGTAAGTTTAGATAAAGAAGCTATGTTTGCTAAAGACGTTACCTTGTTATCAGAAAAGGTCAGTTCCTGCAGCTTCGCAAGATTAGCAATCGGCGACAGATTAGAAATAGCATTATTATCCAGCGACAACTGCGACGCATTCACGGCCGCCTCCAGGCCAGTAATATCAGCAATCTTTTTATTAGCCGGGGTATTTGAATCCGCCTTAAGAGAAATGACTGTTAGGCTTTTCATCTCATCCTTGGTTATGTCTTGATTGTCAGCGCGTGCTATGCCACTATTTTTCGCTAATAGCGCATTCAATTTAGCCTTTAGGTTAGCATCCGGAATATGTACAGCCTCGACTGCTGGAGTAGCTCCGCCAGCCGCGTTCATCTTTACATTAAGCAGCGCTCCGCGGTTTACTGCCGCTCCAGGTTTTACCTTAGCGCCAGATGGATCAATTGCCAGCGCAACATCGTTTGGCAAAGCTTTTCCGGACCCAATAGCACTGCTGCCAGGCTTTAAGTTGTAATTGCTTTTGTTATAATCCGTATTAGCAGCAGCCTCTTTTATAAAATACGGATTTGCGGCGCGAGCGCCAAACGTGTCGTACGAATGACTGTCTCTGCCGTCAATAGCGCCTGACAGCTTACTGCTCGACGATATTTCTGCCACGCTTTTAAGTACAGTATCCGTTTTGCCAGGCACGCTTTCAAAATCCCAAACCGACAAGTTCACATCCTTGGCGTCATTCCGATAATACGCATTATAATCAAAGCCCTTCAGCATACTATTCGCATCGACGTACGGTCCTTTCGGTTCATTTTTTGCGCCCTCGACCCGCAGAGAATAAGCGCGCTGATACGCCTCGCCCGCCAGGTCATTTGAGTCCGCCAGCGGCCGCGATGAAATAATATTGTTATACATCTCAACGCCAGAAGTGTTCCAGCTCAGACCTTGCGATGCCGACCAATTTTCTTTCGCGGTACACACCCCGGCGGCATTCCAAGCGTTACAGCCATTCATACGCTGATCTTCAAAAAGATAAACCGGCCGGTAGGTGCGCGAAATTGTATTATTATACAGCTTAACTTTCTCGCTGCCAGATACGCGGATTCCCGTGCCGGAACTTTCGATTATATTCGAAGCAATGACGGCGCTGCCTGAAACTTCATACATAATCGCCAGCGACGAGTTTGTAAAGAAGTTGTTAACAATTTTCGTATCGATACAACCTTCATCGCACCAAAAATTAATTGTACCGACATTATCAGCATTGGTAGGCGCGGATTGCACTTTGCCACTGTTTGAATTGTCTAAAATATTATTGCGAAATATAAAATTCTTAGTATGCGCCACCTTAATATCAGCCATCGTACAGTAAGCGCCGCAACCTGACGTTATGAAACCAGCCGCATTATTGCCGTGCAGTTCGCTATTCTCGAATATCGAATCGTGAGCCTTATTAGCGCCAGCTCCCGACCCGCCATTGTCAATAACTTTAACACCGTTAGCCGAAGCTTTCGCTTGATTAAAGAACAATCCCTGGTTTGAATTTTGAGTGATAATCATATTCTGCGCAAGCGAGTTGTTGCCATTCAAACTCACCGCCGTCGGCCCGGAAATATCCTTGCCATACACAGGATCTGCAAATCCCCACGCCTGGACTGATGCGTATTGGGCGACATTGATACCCCTGACTGTAAAATTTTGACCGGTAGCCGTGAACGCCCTCGGCCGCTCCGAAATCTCAACTTGGCCAGCAGCTGGATTTTTACCAATATAGTACGTTATATTATCCTGAGCGCCGATATTATAACCCTTGGAGTTATCACCCGGCACTTTTAGCGTAGTTGGCGTTTTATCCTCGACATAAAACGTATTACTGCCCGGGGTCACCTCGGCTTTAGTAGCGACCTGCTGCATTGGCTCGTCATTGATGAACACTTGCTCCGGATACGCGGCTACGCCTTCTTTGCCAGGATCAGAATTCGTCGTGCAAACATGGCAAAAATTATGATAATTACCTGTAGTCTTCCATACGCCATTGTCGCTCGTCCAATTGGTAACGATATCGCTTCCCTTCAGCCAAACTTCAGCATGCGGTGCGGCTTGCAATGTAATATTATTCTTAGACACAAAAAAGTGCGGCTCGCGATAAATACCGCTTTTCGCAACTACAGTACCGCCGCTTGGAACAGCTGTCACAGCTTTACCAAAAGTCTTATACGGCGAATTCTCACTGCCATTGCCAGTAGCGTCATTACCGTTCGGAGCTACCCATACCACACTAGAAGAAGGAACATTGTAATTTGTGTCAATAAACTGATATTTTTTATGCAAAGAGGCCGCCTTGGTCGACGGTATTTGCAGTAGCATAGCGCCAAACGCCACAATGACGGCAGCAGTAATGCCGACAACTTTTGGTATAAACCTCTTATATCGCTGATGAATCTTCATTTTTCCCTCACTGTTTGTGTCTTATTACACCTTGCTTATTATTCTAGCAAATAAAAATATAAACGCAAATGTTACCCACAGGCGTCCGCTCCCCTTGCCACCAAAAAGCAGACTCCGCGCAGCGCAAACAGAATACAGTTTAGGTTTAACTACCCACCAGCACTTCCCTGGCAAAGTTCTTTACCGCATCAAACGTATCATATTCGGTCAATAGTTCGCTTTTCGCTACCCACCGGACATCGTGAACTTCCCTGGCTTGGGGAGTTAATTCTGCAGTGTCATCGGCTTCCAATAAAAACACCATGTCCAGATGGATATGCTCGACATCCTTTTTACTCTCTGGAATGATCTGATACATCAGCGCGTACGGGCGCGGAATTTGGGCTTCTGTGATGTTTTTTAGCTGCAAATCATGTTCGTCTTTAAGGATTGGCACGGCACTTATGCCTGTTTCTTCGTAAACCTCGCGGATAGCTGCTTCGTGCGGCACTTCATTCTCCTCAATATGCCCTCCCGGCGGCAGCCATTTGCTCAAACCTTTGTGGTGAATCAGCAGCATCTTAGTACGGTCTTTATTAACCGTATAGCCAGTCGCTGTAAAGTGCTTTTTATGGTTCTTCGTGGTTTGGAAGATGGGTTTCATAACACTCCTTTATAATATAATATTTTTTACAATTTCAATAATCTTCTCAATATCAGCCTCTCTTAATCCTTCGTGCGTAGGCAACGTAATTATTCTATGTAGCAATCTTTCTGTATTTGGACAGCTAGAGGCAAAGTTACTAAAAATAGGCATACAATAAAGTGGTTTAATCTTAAATCGATAGCTATCAGAGACAATACCATTCTCAAACAACTCCTTACCCACTCTGTTGTTATCATAACTATCATTTAGCAGAGTCAGTAAGGCATAGTAGTTCGGTCTTGAGTTCCTCATAATAGGAGCTTGTTCTAGCATGGCGTTATCACCCAAACCGTTCATTATCGTCTCTGCATTTTCAGTTCTCGTTTCTATTTTACCTAAGAGCTTATCTATCTGAACAATTCCTAAGGCAGCGGATAGGGCGGTAATCCGGAAATTAAGTCCAAACAAATAGCCATACTCTCCTATATGTTCTGGATACTGCGACAACTTTGATACAGGCTTGCCAAAATCTCTTACTTCAATTAAGCGATTTGCGATCTCGTCACTGTCAGTTATAATATACCCTCCTTCACCAGTAGATATAAGCTTACGTTCTTGCGTACTAAAGAAACTCGCATCTCCAAAAGTTCCCATATACTTACCCTCAGCAATAGATCCATGGCAATGAGAAACGTCTTCAATAAATGGTATGTCATAACGTCTTGCCAGATCTCGTATTTCGCTAGAATTAATAGCATAGCCCCACATCGGCACCGAGACAATCATTTTAGTCTTATCTGTTATCTTATTCCTTAAGTCATCTATATCAAAACCAAAAGAATTCAATTCATTATCAGCGAACACTATAGTAGCGCCGACAGCTAATATTGGCAAGGCAGACATAACGGGTGCCGACGGAGAAACTATAACCTCATCTCCTTTTCCTATATCATGAGCGTATAGTAGTGCATGAAGCGCCGAAGTTCCACTCGATACGGCAATAGCATGTTTTACTCCAAAGAAATTAGCTAACTTCTGCTCGTATTGTTTGACTATTTCAGACGTACCAGAGAGTTTCCTAGTGTCAAAAGTCTTACGAATCTCATCTAGTTCTCTTTCATTAAAATTAACATACTTATTTTCTAGCATATAGATTCTCCAATTCATCAATAATTTTATAAACGGAAATTAGATTTTCCAACTTGTTGCCGTGTATAGTGTCTTTTCCCTGTATTAATTTTATAAAATCCTCTACTTCTTGCTTAAAACCAGCTCGTTTACCTCCACTCATTACTGGACTGCTATTCCATATTCTTCCCCACCATTTACCGTCTCTGGCTGTTTTAATATGTAGATCGTTAAGAGAATCTATAGTAGCAACGCCTTGATCTCCAAATACACTCATTCTCCAATTAAAATACGGCGCAGAAGAACCTGTGATAATGCTAGCCGAAAAATCTTCACCTTCTTTACTACGCATGGCAATAATTATATTCATAAATATCCCATTATCTCTATTGACGATTTTAGAGTTTTCTAGCCTAACAATATCCCCAAGTTCTAATAGCAATCCGAGAGGGTGGATGGCCTGCGCAAGTAGCGTAGATCTAATATTGCTGAGACCCCATAATGAACTTTTTGGTTTATCGGCATAGTGAACAATGTTAACAGACAAAATATCGCCAAGTTCCTGTTTGTCTATAACATTTCGTAATTTTAAGAAAGATTCAGAAAAACCAAAATTTAAACCGACAACAACAGGCCTACTGTTGTTGTCGTCCGCCGACCGCAATAAGTCCATTAGCTGTTGAGTTGACTCTACTGGAGGCTTCTCGACCAGTATTGGAATATGCATTCTTATAGCTGTTTTTATGACATTGTAGTGAACATTTGGATACGATACGGCAATTACTCCGTCCAAGTTTTCTTCTGTAAACATCTTATTAAAGTCGGTATAGCCATTAACACCTAGCTGTCTTGAATACGACTTCATTCTACCTTCGTCTATGTCGCAAACCGCCTTAATGCGCGTGTTGCTCGTAGAAACTAGCGCCGGAAGAATATTATCAGAGAATTGTTCGCCCAACCCAACAATACCAATATTTAGAATCTTATTCCTCATATCGTAATAAGTATAACATAAGAAAGAACTATAGGATTATAGAATAGCTCTACACTTGACCTCTGTCTAGCCACCTGCGATAATATTAGAGTGGATACTCCAAAATATTTACGCAATTATAATTCATTTTATACTGCACGTATGTCCTACTATAGCAGCGAGACAAGAGGAGACCAAGGGTTACAAATTGCAAAAAGAATTGAAGGGCAGACTCCGAAAAAAGACCTAAGTAGAGTTAGCGATACGATAGAACAAATATCCTCCTTATCCCCGAAATATATCATAGTGACATCAACAAAGGATCGTAAAGACAAGATTATGTCATCCTATGAAAAAATATGCGAGCAAGATTATAATGGTGACTGGTCGTGGATTGTAGTCGATAATGAGTCAAGCGATGACACTATTGAATGTCTAGACAAACTGGACGACAGGAGGGTTCATGCTTTAAGCTATACTGCGCTAACAGGTTGTGCTTATCCCGTGCGTAATTATGGATTTGATGTTGCCTCTTTGTCTGTTAAGAAGTGTGGCCCCAGGACAAAGTGGGTAATAAACATAGATTCAGATGATCAATTTTACGACGAGTCAAGTCTCAGAGAGCTTGATAAACTTAGCTCTGTCTCCGAAAAGCTTGGGCAAACTGCAACCTTGATACACGGATTTGCTGTATGGGAGATGATGAATTCCGATGGTACGATCAATATGGGTAGCTGTCCAGCGAATGTAGGATCTGATTTTCCGCGCGTCAGCAGGATGCAAGACATTCATGAAAGAGGCTTAATATTTCTCGCCTCTGCAATGTCAAGAGGAATGATCCCAGATATCCGCTACCCTGCAGAGTTTAGCTTCGAGGATGACGCAATAACACAAAAGATCATGCTTAACGCTTTGAGAAAAGGAAATAAATGGTTTCATACAGACTACCCAATAATATTGAAAGGTGGCGGAGAAGACACTATGATTAGTAAAAACAACTCAATCGGTGACCCTTCCATGAAAGCAACTATCGGCACTGGTCACGAGGTTAGTGGTATAAGGGCGCAGATCGTTAACTATTTAAGCAAGCTTAGAGACTACTATGTCAGAGAAGATTTATGAATGATAAAGAGCTACTAAAAAAGATATTTAAAATGCTTACTGAAAATCCATATGTTTCAGAAATATACCTTTTCGGTTCGCGAGCAACTCAGAGTAGCGACGATCTCTCTGATATAGACTTGACGACTACTACACTGTATCCAGTTGATACAGAAGCTCATATACGACAAAGGCTTAGTGATGAGTTTGACGTCACTGCGATTTATACAATTATATATGACAAACATGAGATCGCCCGCTCCTTTTGTCTTACTGGCGTAAGTCCATTCTGCAAAATTGATATAGGGTTTTCTTTACCAGATAAAACTAGTTTTTTTCCAAATTCAAAGCGTATCTTTCAAAATAATCATATACACACGCCAAGTAAAAAGCGTATTCAAAAATGGATCGAAACACCCGCTGAGCATGATTATCTTGACATAATGATGGGATCACTACGCTACATTAAGCATCGTCGTCGCAATGAAAATTGGCAAGCCTACAAGTGCTACCGAGGTTTTATTGAGCAGTTCGCTAAGCTGTATACAATAGATGGACATGATGAAAATATTTACAAAATGCTAGATAAGCAAAATAATAATGACATAATGGAGCTATTTTTTAAGGGGACTGTTCGCGAAAAAGAACAAAAGTATTACCAGTTTGTTAAGAATCTTGCTACGAATAAGCACCTCCTACGTCAGTTTAGTAGTGATATACTAAAATGCTGGGAGGAGTATATGAGTGACTGAGCATCATACAGATAAATATATGTGGCCTGATTTTGATTACGTCAATGGCAAGAAGATGTTCAACGACAATTTCGATGCTACCGTATTGCACGAAGAAATATCTACTATTGATAATCCTACGGATTTATCAATAGTAGTACCCACCATGGAGCGCCCGTCAAAAACACTAAGTACAATACGATCATTAGCTATATCTGCAATACTCGCTCATCTCCCTACAGAAATAGTAATTATGGATAATAGCTTCGAGCCTGGTCTATATGAGAAACTAAAAAAAGAACTTACAGTAGACAAAGTGTTTGGGTCTGTCGCCTTACGATATTATTATGACCGAACACTTACTTTCCCTGTTGCGAGAAATCTCGGTATTGATATCGCTAACAAATCATCTAAATATTTTGCTAGTTGGGACTCTGATATTTACTGTTCGCCAGATGCACTCAGTGTGCTATTCGACTACTGGAGCGATAATCCTAATATTGGTGCATGTGCGCCACCGCTTGCTACATATAACTCACGCGTGACACCAATGCCAACTTTTAAATCAGAGTTAATCGGTGATATTATTAAAAATCCAGAAGATAGAGCTAAGCTTGACATGCCCGGAAAGCTGGGTGATGAAATTGGACAAAGGCAGGGCGAAGCTATTTTAAGTACTATGTTGAGGGGTGCGTATTTATTTAGAAGATCTTTCGCGGAACACATACGTACGATACACCCTGAAGAAGACCTGTTTTTAAGAGATTTTGTCGTCTGGTCTAATGTACCGACCTGCATGACCGCAAATGAGATTGGTGAGAGTATGGCTTATGTTATTGATAATTATGCGATCGCCTTTCATGACCTGTCCCAAGATGGCGTGTCGATGAGCAAAGATATTCCGTCAAGAATAGAGGAAAATCTAAAATCGTTGAGTCTGCTATTTTATAGAAATATAGAGCAGGTCGCAAATTATCCAGATAATCTACTTAGTAAATTTAATAAAGAAGCTATCATAAGGCTACTTAACGTAGATGGCAATACGGCGGAATGTATTGTTGAGTATCTGATCGGCGTTGCTGAACTAATAAAAAGGAGCAAAAGCTATAAAGATTTGACAGAACCCAATGATCTAAGTAATTTGCTGCCCGATAGTCAAAAACAAAACCCTCATCTATGCAATTTCATCAACAGATTAGCCGTCCCTAGCGTTTATGAAAGAACCAAGGGATTAAAGTCCTATGATACAAGCGTTAATCCTTACGAATTGCAATAAGGTCGTATTATGATTGCAGTTATTTTACGTTCTGGCTTTTGTGAATCTCATTAGCATTCAGTATTGTGCGCAAAATTGACGACATAGTATCTGCACCTACGTCATCCGCATATGTTACTAATGCGGGTACGTCTTTAGACCAGCAATGAGACGACCATCCTCTACTCCACGATAGTGTTCTCATATGAAAACCATCTACTCTGGAATCTGACGACCATGCCTGCTGGACTTTAATAAAATTGGCATCTGCGTTTTTGCATAATTCGTAAAGAGCATTAATGAAACTAACTTTTAGCGCTGGATACGAATTCTCTACTAGCTTTGTGATTTCAGCCTCTAACGCACTGACTAGGTGTATCTTTATATTTGGCTGCATTTTGCTCCATAAAAACTCTGCACATCTAGTCGCAATATCTTGCTCACCGCCAATCACTAGAGTCTTGTGCTTAGATGGATTAAGCGGATCTGGAAACTCGCTAGGATCAACATAATAGTTGCCCATTCCAATAAGCTCAACTGAAACAGCTATATTTTTGCCCGTAGTTTCTACTAGCTTATCTACTGTACCCGGCTGAAGTGCCGACTTAATGAGAATAAGATCCGTCTCTAACCAACCTATAACATCGTTGATTATAGACATATCCAGCCTATTATCATTACTCAACTCGGTAGGAACGCATACGATAGCAATATGGCAAGAATTTACAATACGTCGCGCCTGTTGTTTATTAATCCAGCTGTTTACCTTGTCTTGTAACAATTCTCGCATAGGCTCATCATAGATGACAGCATCTGGAAATAGCTTACTGTAAGCTTTACCTACATATCCATTGCCTATTATAGCTATGTCTGACTTCATGACATGAAGTATACCATCAACTTAAGCTATATATCAAGAAGTACTTTGAAAGCTTTGCTATAGTACGTTAATTAACTAACGAAAAGGATAATCAAATGACATTGAAGTATAAATCTGTCAAACTAAAAATCCAGTCAAACCAACCGAACCAGCTAAATATTATGCCCGCGAGTCGGGGTCCAGCCGCATCGACCTCCCCGAGCTCGCTGATAACATCGTCGCCATTCGCGCCAACGACCTGCCAGTCTACCAGCGTGAGCGTTACTCCGTCATCCCAGACGGCGAGATTGTTCGGTTTGTGAATGAGGACTTTTCTGGTGTTGATTTTGACCAGTTTGTCATGGGATTTTTCGCGTTTGAAAATTGCAATCTGGATTATGCAAAGCATATTTACGGGCAGCCGATTTATTTTACCAATTCGTCGGTTCGGAATGTGGATTTTTGCGGCGTGAAAGCTATTATTGAAGCCAAGGATTGCGACTTTCGCGGCATGAAATACGACGAGGAAACGCAATTTGTTTATGGTAGCGGCGAGTTAGCGGCGCGATCGCGCTTTATGAATTGCAGGTTGAATGATGAGGCACGTGAATTTTTGACGCGGCAGGGCGTGGAGATTAGTTAAGATTTCACTCCTCAGGGGCATATCAGCAAGACATAAAAACTACCCGCTTACTCTGCTATAATATAATCAGTAGACTGTACAAAATGAACATCATTTTCATAAAACGCCAGCTTTACGCACTGCGGCACGATTATTTGACCATGAATAATCTGGTTACTGCCGCGGCTATTTTGGTTGCCTTTAGCTGGGCTTGGGGGTCAGTTGAAGCGATGCAGCAAAATTACGAGCTGCAAAGATCTATCGACAATAAGCGGCAGCAAATTGAAATAGAAAAAATAAAAGTCGCCTTACTACAATATGAGTCAAAATATTATGAGAGCGACGAATACCAAGAATTAGCAGCACGCCAGCGCACTGGAAAAGGACAGCCAGGAGAAAAACAGCTGATCGTACCGTCAACCGACGATTCCTACGGACAGCGGGCGGCAACGACTAGCGTAAGATCGACGCCAGCTCGCAGCAACTTCCAACAATGGATGAATTTTTTGTTCGGCGGCAATAGTCGTAATAAAAAATAGCTTCCCTAGCCTTGCGAATTATCTGCCAATCTGTTACCATTGTTTATGTGCCGCGGGGTAGAGCAGCCTGGTAGCTCGTTTGGCTCATAACCAAAAGGTCGCAGGTTCAAATCCTGCCCCCGCAACCAAAGAAATAACCTCTTCGCCTAGAAGGGGTTATTTCTTTGTAGCCTATCATCAAACATTAAGAAACTCCCGCGGTAGACGGGAGTTCCTAGGCACCTGTTTATTTTATACTACCATTGTACTAACAAACCGGCGCATAATGCAAGTGCTTATTTCTTCTTTTTGATAGTCAAAAAACCGTTGCGAGGATTCTCAGCAACAATGCGGTCTTCTGGCAAATCGCACGGCTCGCCCTTAGCGTTCTTCTCTGTTTTAGTAAAGAAATAGATCGTCTGCTTCTTGCCACCGCGCAGCGTAACTTCTGATTTATGTAAATAGTATGTAATGCCCTTTGAATTCGTATGCTTGTAAGCCATTGGTCTTATACCTCCTGTTAATGCTATACCACTCTAGGTTACTATCTCCGAGCCACCTCTGTCAAGTCAAAAAGGGTTATTTCTTCTCTTCAGCAGTAATTTCAATATGCCAAGCACCGCCAGGCGGACGATAATCACCAGGAGTATCATCCCCGCTACCACCAGCGACCAGCCAGCAAAATCAGCCGACCACGCTGGCGAAACAAACGTGTGATAATACGGCTCGGTGGACGGCGCTTCAAACTGTATATTAGACGTCCTGGCAGCCGGATATTTTGACCATTCTTCATTGATGCAGCTGACATAGCGCGGGTCGGCCTGCGTCGTAAACCTGCCGTATCCGCCCTGCTGCGCCCTAGCATCGCACACTGCCCGAACTTTGGAGATAGTATCGTTGTTAGACTTATTTTTTATAGCTTCCTCAAAGTTCTTCAGCTCTCTGTCATAAACCCGCTTATATGTATGATCTAAGGCAATTCTTCCTGGATCGGCATTCATATGCGCCGAGACATAGCGCTGCAAATCATATAGCCGCTGGCTAAGCGCGATCACGTCCCCTGATTTGTCAGCGTCTTCCACTGCTTCGCGTCGCTCAATCATACCTACATTATTCAGCCGTAAAAAAGTCGCCGCCACAAAACCAGCCATAATTAGTAAAATAGCCAGTTGCCAAGTCTTTATCTGGCTAAGCTTCTTAATCCTAAATTTGGTCTTGCGCTTATCTATCACCATAACCCACCGCCTTATTTATATTAAGTATATCAAACTACCGGCAGATGCGGAACTGGCGGTTTTGCGCTACAATTACCTATATGAGGATTTATTTTTCAGGGATTGGCGGCGTTGGCATCGGGCCGCTGGCGGAAATTGCGTTGGATGCCGGATACGACGTATACGGCTCCGACCGCGAGGCCAGCCCCATGACCAAGTCGCTGAAAAAACGCGGCGTTCAGATATCATTTGACCAATCAGGAGATTTTTTACGATCAGAGCATGAAAAATCGCCGTTTGACTGGTTTGTTTACACGGCAGCGCTACCTGGCGATCATCCCGAGCTGGTATTAGCCAAGCAGCTAGGCATAAAAACGGGCAAGCGCGACGAACTGCTAGCACATATCATTGCCGATAAAAAGTTAAAACTCATCGCGGTTGCTGGTACTCATGGCAAGACTACGACCACTAGCATGCTGGTTTGGGCTTTCCAGCAACTAAACATTCCAGCCAGTTATTCCGTCGGCTCGATTCTTAGCTTCGGGCCGAGCGGCCGATTTGACCCGGCTAGCCAATTTTTCATTTACGAATGCGACGAATTTGATAAAAATTTTCTGCATTTCCAGCCGTGGCTGTCAATCATCACATCAATTGATTATGACCACCCCGATACTTATCCAGAGAGAGCGGACTATCTGGCGGCTTTCCGGCAATTTATTTGCCAGTCCCAGCGTTGTATTATATACCAGCAGGATTTGAACGGCTTAGAGCTTGCTAAAGATAGCGGCGTAACGCTTGAGGCGATAGATAAAACTGCGGCGCTTGACGACATCAATAGCCTTATCTTGCCAGGGCGCCATAACCGCGAAAACGCCTATTTAGTTTTAACCGAGCTAAAAAATAGCGGCGTTGGCTTAGCTGAGGCAAAAGCAGCCATTGAGTCGTTTCCTGGCTCTGGGCGGCGCTTTGAAAAATTAGCCGATAATCTTTACTCCGATTACGGCCATCACCCAACCGAGATTAAAGCCACACTGCAAATGGCGCACGAAATATCCCGTGAAGTAACTCTTGTTTACCAGCCGCACCAAAACGTCCGCCAGCATGAAATTCAATCAATGTACACAAATGAAGTTTTTCGCTACGCTGACAGCGTATATTGGCTGCCGACATATTTGACGCGCGAGAATCCGGATTTACCGATACTGACGCCTGCAGACTTGACCAAAAACCTCACCCGCCCCGAAGTACATATTGCCAGCCTCAACGATGATTTGTGGAAGTCTATCATGCTTGACCGCGAGTTAGGCAAATTAGTACTCTGCATGGGCGCAGGCACCATTGACGAGTGGCTGCGGCAGCATCTGAAGATTTAGAGTTTTACCGATTATCGCCGCTGCCATGCAGCCGGCCGCGCTGCTGGCGGCTGGCTAGCTTTTCGTTATTAAGCCGCGCCACCTCTTCCAAGCTAGAGCCGAGCAAGTGCGCCGCCGAGTTAACGTACCACAGTACATCACCCAATTCTTTGATAATTTCTGCGCGATCATCGGCAGTTAGTTTGCCCTGCTTGTCGCGGATTAGCTTTTTGAACTTTTCCATTACCTCGCCCGACTCGCCAGCCAAACCTAGTATTTGCGCCATCAAATCAGCACTGACGTCGCCGTAGGCGTGATCGCTAGTTAGCGTTGAAATGGCTTTTTGCGAATAATCTTGAAAATTCATGTTCCCCTCCTGTTTGTATGTATTATAACAGTAATTACCAGCCGTGGGCTATCTGATGATAGCCTGATTATTCGCTTTCGCGAGAGGTTGGGCTTGAACTATATCTATCTAAACGTTTAGCCAGGTCGTCTACTTTTTGTTGAAATTCTGGATCTTCAACTGTCGCTTTAGCATGTTCTCTAGAAGACTCCCTTATAACAGCACCCATAGTCTTACCAGTAACAAGCGCTATCTTTCTTACTTTTTCAAATTGTTCTTCTGTCATAGAAACAGTGACAGTGCGTCCACCTTCGCCCACCGGCGGACCCGAATACCATTTAGTAGACCCTCCTATATCTCCTGTAATTCCATAACCTTCCGGTGCTTTTTCAATAGCCATAGCATTCCTCCTTTCGCTACCAGAAAATCATATCGTATCGCTGCTGCCGATTCCAGATAAAATGGTTGATATTTTATGACAATTTTATAATTTATGCTATATTACAGATATGGATTTTTCGATTATTGGCTTGTCTATTCGTGACAAACGCGTATATGAGGCGCTGCTGGCAATTCCTAACAGTTCACTGCGAGCTATCGCAGAAACAACGAATATCAACCGTGGCAGCGTCTATGAATCCATCAAAAGCCTGCGCGCCGCCGGACTTGTCAACAGCATCACTCAGGGCAAGCAGCTGCGCTACCGCGCCGAAGATCCAGCTGTCTTGGCAGAAATTTTACACGAGAAGCAGCAAGTTTTACAGGTAACCGGCCAGCAGCTTGATCAATACATTGTCCGCCTGCGAACCGCAAACAAAATCGCCGAAACCCGGCATATGGCGGCATTTTACGAGGGCGACGAAGGTTTGGCAAATATTTTACGCGATATATTAAGCACCTGCCGCCTGCAAAAGATTAACTTGTACCGCGTAATTTCTTCGCCGCGCGTCAGCCGCTATCTGTACAACAACTTTCCGAATTTTAGCCGCGAACGCGCCAAACGAAATCTACGAGTACGCGTCTTGCGCCACGCCAAGCCCCTGCGCATAACGACAGGCTTAGCGGACAGCCGCTACTTAGCCGGACCAAAACTAGATGACGGCTGCTACACAATATTGTATGCCAGTAAAATGGCTATTATTACCCTGGACAAATATAACTCTATGCACGGAGTAATCATCGACAACGCCAGCCTAGCCTCGGTGCAAACACGCCTATTTGACATTGCTTGGCAGGGCGCTAGCGAGGGCTAGCTATCATATAGCAGCCTATTCGTTGTGTTATAATACAGTATTGTTAAATGTAATTGGGAGTTATATGAACAAAAAAGAGACAAACTACGAGGGGGGGGCGGATCTACTCAGTGATGGCGCCGTAAAAGACCTAGGAAATATTGCTTTACGAGCGATCCAAATGGAGGTTGACTTAGCTGGCGTTCCACGAGTACCGCGACTGCCAAACGGCGAGGTCGAAGATGACGTTCAGCATAGTTATTCGCTGGCTATCCTAGCTCCAGAACTGCGCAAGAAATTATATCCGCACCTAGATAACAACAAGGTTCAAGGCTTCGCCAACGCCCACGAACTATTAGAAATAGCCACTGGCGACGTGGCAACATTCAACCTGACGGAAAAACAATTGGAAGAAAAACACCGGCGTGAACAATAAGCCAAAGAAAAACTCATGAAGCGGCTAACGCCAAAACTTAAACAAAACTTGGAGGAATACGAACGCCAGGATACGCCAGAAGCTCGTTTTGTCCGAGCAGTTGATAAGATCTTACCGGTTGCTATGGATATTGTCGGTCAAGGAGTACGCGTTGTTGAAGAAGATTACGGCGTATCAAATCTAGAGGATCTTCAAAAAGCTCATACCGACCTGATCGCTAATTTTGATAGGCGTTTTGGCGAGGAATTTCCAAAACTTGTCCAGATATATACTCATCTGGCGCGAGAATTTGAGAATAAATACAGAGAAGAAAAAGCGAAAAAGCCCGAAACTAAATTACCAGAGCGTCCAAACCAGCTAGTCGAAGTTGAGCGTAAGTTCTTAATCGATCCTGAATCTTTACCGTTTGATCCAGAAGATTTTGAACATACCACAATCCGCCAAGGTTATCTGGCAGTCAGCGACGACGGATCAGAAACACGAATCCGCGATTTTGGAAATGATCAAAGATTTGAACTAACAGTCAAATCAAACGGCACTGTTGCGCGAAAAGAAAAAAATATACAAATTAACAAAGAAGTCTTTGAGTCGTTATGGCCGCTAACCTTGGAAAGACGTATCAAGAAAACTCGCTATTACATACCTTATGTCGACCCAGAGGGAGACAAACATACTATTGAGCTTGATATATACCACGGACCTAGCCATCTGAACGGTTTGTGTACCGCCGAGGTTGAGTTTGAGGGGCGCGAAACAGAAGCAACCCTGCGGGCAGATACCTTCCAGCCGCCTGAATGGTTTGGCGAGGATATTAGCAGCAACCCAAGCTACAAGAATAGATCGCTAGCTTCCCATTCGCCCCATAGTCCTATGAACCTTAGCGATATTAGCATGTAGCCCTCGCAAAATTAATCGCCTTGCCCTCGTTCAGCCATCGCTGTTCGTAGGTCGTCATGATTTTATACTCGTCGTCCAGAGACGATTCATGCAGGTCGAAGCTTAGCCCTGTAATTTGCCATTTTTCTGCCACCAACTGCTCCAAGCTCCAGCAGAAAAAATCGCGGTCGTCATGCTTGAAAAGCAGCTCGCCGCCAGGCTGCAATAATTGCGCGTAACGGCGCAAAAAATACGGATGCGTCAACCGCCGCCCGGCAGCCCGCTTTTTCGGAAACGGATCAGGAAAAGTCACCCAAATATTCACTAGCGTTGACAAAGCGAACAAATCGCCAATTTGGTCGGCGCGCGCCCGGATGAAATAGATATTTCTTAAGCCTCGCTCTAACGCGATGTAAGCGCCTTTTTGCAGGCGGTCAGCCTTGACGTCAATCGCCGCAAACAACTTATCTGGATAACGCGCTGCTAATTCGACACTAAACAAACCAGTACCAGCGCCAATCTCTAACCCGAAAATACTCGGCTGGCGCTGCTGGTAAAAATCGCGCCATTCGTCAAACTCAAAGCAGTTCTCGGCGTTATGAAACTTGGCAAATTTGTATTTTTTACGCTTGCGGGCGATAACAAACTGATTTGGATCGACAAAACTCATACCTTTCATTATACTAAATATGATGGACACGTTTATAAAACAAATACTAAATATATCAGCTGCCGACGAATGGTTACATAATAACGGCCTTGGCTGGTTGATCAGCGACCGCATGCTGGAGACAGCCAGTATTATTATCGGATCATTCATTATTTACTTCATCGGCAAATATCTCATTAAGTGGGTCATTCATTACACAATCCGCTCCACCGCCAAGCACCGCTCTTGGCATCGCAAGGATATTGAAAAACGAGAAAAAACGCTCATCCAATTAAGCCGCGGGTTTTGGCGGATTTTAATGATCTTTTACGTTGCCGCTATTATCGCTAACAAGTTATTTCTGCTCGACTTGTCGCCGCTGTTTGCTAGCGCTGGAATAGTCGGCGTGGCGCTCGGATTTGGCGCGCAGTCGCTTGTCAAGGATTTTTTATCCGGTATCTTCATTATCGCTGAAAACCAATACCGCGTTGGCGACGTTGTCGACATCATGGGAGCGTCCGGCAAAGTCGAACGCGTCGGTACTCGCACGACAGTCGTTCGCGACGCCGAAGGCAACGTCCATTACGTCCCAAACGGCACGATCCAGCATGTTATCAATAAGACTATGGGCTACAGCATATCGCGGTTCAGCCTGTATTTAGATCCAAACACCGACATTTCCGAAGCCACGGAAATTATTAACGCTACTGGAGAAAAGATAGCCCAGGAAAAAGCTTGGCATAAAAAGATTATCGACCCGCCGAAATTTGTATCAGTCGGCGAGATTACCGGCCGCAGTACTGAGATAATTATTTCTGGCAAAACCCAGCCGTCAGACCAATGGGCTGTCACTTCTGAAATGCGTCACAGACTGCTGCAAAAATTCGACAAAGAAGGTATTTTACTAGCAACTCTACCAGCGCCAATTCTAAGCAGTAAAAAGTAGCAGCACCTCTATAAAAGCGCCAATTTATAGCTTGAACAGCTAATCGCCGGCGGTAGCTGAACTATTTTCATTATTATTTATACCCAGCAGCTCCTTATCGCTCAGCACATCGTTAGAAAAAGCCTTCGTTTTAGCAATGCCTTTCGCCTCGTCATCGTATAATTTCAGAAATTCCTTAATTGTCTGTTCGTTAACCGGACCCTGCGCATCGAAATCTTTGCTCTTGTCTTCCAAATTTTTACTAATCTCTGAACGCCTGGAAGTGTATTCTGGACGGCTTAAATCCAGCCGGTACGCATCCGATTGGTAATAAACAAACATCGAGATTGAAACCAGAAGAATCGAAACTAGAATAGTCGATCCAATAAAAACCGCAAATTTATTATACCTGCCGGCAAACTTTTTTATATTATTCATTACTGCCTCCCGACAAAGAATCTTTTATCAAACGCACTTCGCTTTTATATTGCGCCAGCAGACCATTCATTGATTTTACGCTGTCAGATAAATAATTGCGGGCGTCGCGCGCCTCAATGATTTTTTCGTAGAACTTTGCCTGATCTGTTTTGCAGCTCGCTTTATCTAGGTTAGTCATCGCCGTATCATACTTATTATAGTCGCTGTTAAATTTCAACCGCTGCGTTTCAAAATCGCTAGTAATTCTAACAAGCCCTGAGCTATCCATTTTATTAAGCGATAACCTGCTATTAAACCGCGCCATCAGCTTCGTCGATACGGCATTGTATTTCTGCCCGATACTAACCCTCGCTAAAGCGTCGTTAGTATGAATCTGTTTTATGGTAACCTTCAGCGAGCTGCAGTTCTTCCTGATGATGCTGGTAATCTCCGAATTGGGCATTTCAATTGATTGCGCCAAAACCGGTTGAGGACTTATCAGCAGACCGCCAGCAATCAAAAAAGACGCAAGATACAGAATAAATTTTCTCATCTATCCTATTATCTCACGTCTTCTTAGCTGTAGTCAAATATTACTTGAACTGTTTTTCAACGTTGCTTTTGACGCCTTTTGCAGTTTCTGTTACTGCATCGCCGACTTTTTGCGAGCCAGTTTTTAACGAATCAACGCTATTTTTAGCAGCCGCAGCCGCCTTATCAGCAACTTTCTCTGCGTCAGATTTCAGCTTCCCTGCTTTCTTTTTCAGGTCTTTTCGAGTTTCTTTACCGCTCTTTGGCGCGGTTAAAATTCCTGCCGCAAAGCCTGCCGCTGCTGCACCCAGAACTGCTAATACTTTTTTCATAACATTTACTCCTTTGTTATTTATTTTTTACGAAACAGCTTTGTAATCTCGCTAAATACTTTTGCCGGCGACAACCAATCGGTAGCGCTAGCTACATTCATCGTAATCTTATCGACTTTTTTCATGATGGCGTTTATCCTTATTAGCAAAGAGATAACTGTCCCTAAAAGCACCAAGATGACAATCGACAATAAAGCAGCGATGATTGTTAAAAGAACGATGATTGTTTGTGCGTCTTCCACGTTCTACCTTTCCGCGAAGCTTACAATGTTTATGTTTTTATTTTAGCATGCTTTGGTTGTTTTTGTGTTAGATAATCCAACATTTTCTATTGTAGCATAAGCGTATTAAAATGTCAATAGTTTGCTGATAGCGGCCGTGAAAACGGCTTGTTCTTGCGCTATTCCCATGCTTAAACTCAGCTTTATCAGCCCAAATATGCTACACTGGCTATGGTTATGAGGGCATTTTTCAAACGGTATATTCCAGAATTTGTCTACGGGGCGGTTGACGGCACGGTCACAACCTTTGCCGTAGTGGCAGCGTCGGCCGGCGCGGGGATTTCCAGTGCGGTCATCCTTATTTTAGGCGTGGCTAACTTAATTGCCGATGGTTTTTCAATGGGTTCCAGCGCCTACTTAGCAGCCAGCGCCGAACACGACGAATCGGCCCGCGACACCCAAAAACGAGCTTCTCCTAAAATTATCGGCTTAGTTACATTCTTGGCTTTCGTGGCGGTCGGCAGCGTGCCAGTGCTACCCTACTTGGTCGACGTGATTGCAGTTCTGAAAGTGCCAAGTACCACCCTGTTCTATATTAGCTCACTACTTACGGCAATTACTTTCTTAACAATCGGCTTTATTAAGGGCAAAGTCGGCAAGCAATCACCGTGGCGGGAAGCTACCATCACCTTACTCCTGGGAGCGGTCGCCGCTGGACTGGCGTACTTTGCTGGCGATGTATTGGCGGCGTGGCTGGGCGTTCAGTTATAACCCTTAAAATTCATTGGCGATGTATTTGATTATTTTACCAATGTCGCGCACTGATTCTTGGCGCACCGTTCCACCCTCCAGATAAACACGTCGATTAACCTCCAGCATCACCGAACGTAGCCCTGGCATTTTATTACGATAAAAATCCATCGGCACCAGCGCACCGGCATACGGATAATTTAGCGCGCAGCTATAACCCAGCTTTTCTATATAAGTTTTCAGTTTTAAGGCGTCATTTTGAAACCGCTCAACATCGCAATATAGCCGCGAATACTTGGCTATTATTTTATGGCAATCAATATCTCTGACAAGCTCGTCCACTTTATAATCAGCTATAAAGTGTAGATTCTTCTCGATAGTTTTCCGATCAACCGTAACATCGCGCCAAAAATCCTGTGGTAAATGCAGCGAAGCGTGCGGGATGTGAAGAAGGAGATTAGCCGCCATTTTTCCACTGCCTGGCACGTTGCAATAGCTTATCGACATAGGCTGCTTTGAGCTTTTTATACGCTGATCTGTCGTAATTTGCTTGTTTTGCGTATTCGTATTTTATATTTGAATATTGATCAGCTTCGTCATTGTGAGACCTTAGATAATCTCTGATGATTAAGAAGTTATCGTGCGTTTCAGTATCCGCGATCGCGAGGTGAATATGGATATCGCCCTCGCCGGTTTCTTCTTGTCGGGACGCCAGGAAGATATAATCTTGGCGGGGACTTGGATTTAATGAAGGAGAATATCCAATTGATACCAATTCATCCCGCAGCTCGTTCATGTGTTCGCTATCTTTAGCAGAAATAAGGATATCTAGGATATTTTTACCGCCTAAACCAGGTACTGCGGTGCTGCCGACATGATGAATTTGCAAACCATCCGCAAGCACTAGCGCCAATTTATTTTTCACGCGCGCAAAGACAGCCGGCATGTCTTTTCTGGATCTCTTGATAGCAACTGGCATGGAGCTAAAATTTCAACTGAGCACCGTCCAACAAGGCAAAGCCGCGTTTTATCAGCTGGATTTCTTCGTCAGTTTCATCTTTACCATTACCAAATATCTTCGGTAGCTCGTCAAACGATAGCCATTTATATTCGCTGTGGTCTTTCGGATTTAGTTTAATATTGCCGATATCGTCAAATTGCGCAAAATACACTACTTCAATTGAATGCGAACCTTTCACCGAATTATGATACGTAAATGCGGCAAACGGGTCGCCAACTGTAATAGTCTTGCCGAATTCTTCGCGGATTTCGCGCTTCAATCCAGCCACGATATCTTCTCCAAAATCCACATGACCGCCAGGCAGTTCAAATACGCTTGGCATAAATTTCTTCGTCGCAGCACGCTTAGGCATAAAGATTTTCTCAACGCCGTCAAAATTGTGATGAATAAACGCGCAGGCAACGATCACTTGCTTGCCTGCCGCAGGCACTTCGCTATCATTCATAATCTGTATAGATTATACATGTTTGCTTAAAGCGGCGCAAACATACCGGCAATTATCCTGACGCTAATTTACATCTTTAATACTAAAACCAAACTTATTGGCGACAAGCGCAATATCCGGCTTGCCAAACTCGTCTGCTAGCGCCTGAAATTTGGCTTGTTTATCGCTGCCAAATTTTTGCACCAGATTATAATACCACTCAAATGTGCAAAAGTATGGCGACTCTTTGGGTGGTTTGCTTTTGGAATGGAATTTGTCGGCGTACATTAGCAGTCGCTCCTCGGGCGTGTTAGCGGTATAGTCGGCTGGCGGAATGGACAAGTTTTGGTTAATTACATCCTGCTTGGTCAAACCTACGCCAGTATGATGCGAAGCGAACCGCCAAATTTGTTCAGGAAAGCCTTCATTTCGCAGAATCTTTTCACCAATCACGCCGTGGCGAACTCCATCGACAAATTTGCCGTTTTCCAGAACATCATACGCACCGATATCATGAAGCATACAGGCAACATGCAGCAAATCGCGGTCGATTTGCGAATTCGGCTTGGCATCCAAAAGCTGCGCCGCAATGGCGTCGACCACTTGGCAATGAGTGTAAATCAGCGCAAAATCAGCATCAGTTTTGGCGTATTTTTTGTGCAGGTTTTTGATTTGAGCTTCGGTTGGTAATTTAGTTTTATTCATATTTATTCTACCTATATTTGACACGAAAATCCTTTTAAATCCTCACATCGCCGTCTAAACTAATATAATTCTTAGCGCCGCTGCGATACATGGCGGAAGGTTTATTTTTGGTGTCAAACTCATATTTCATCAGCTCGCCAAAATAGCTAAAATGATTACCTTTCGCAATTTTTAAGGTGGCGTCATCGACTATTTCCAGCTCTTCAGCCATGTTGAATGGCTGCCAATCATTAGACCATAAGCCCCTCAATCCTTTTTCTGTATCAATAACTTCATACACGCCGTAATCGTTAACGAACCGCGCTTCAAACTTTCGACGTTTTTTATCAGAAACGTCACCAAATTGATCAATAATTCCTAATATTGAATTTGCAACTATTCCTGGCGCTGTATCATACGCGTTCGCTAACACCGAAACAGTTATTCCATCATCTATCCGCGACCAGGTGCGGCCGATAAATCCTGGATAACCGCCGCTATGGCCGACGAGCTGCTTACCATCTTTAGCTTTTGCGACATCAATGCCCAATCCGTAACTTCCTGCGTTTGCTTCGTCAGCGACTTGCCACGATGGGCGCTGCATTTCCCTTTTAGAAACATCGCTCAACAGTTTACCTGAGCCGGCCTGTAGAGCAGCAAAGAATTTCACCAAGTCATGCGCCGTTGAGCAAAATCCCGTGGCTGGCTGCAATATGCCAGTTGTAACGTGTTGAAAGGATCGACGCTGCTGACGCAAATCAAACCTACTGTAGCCAGTAGCCATACGAAGTTCTGGCGAATATTCCGTGGTGGTTTGTGTTAAGTTAAGCGGCGTGATGATGTTTTCCACCACAAAATCAGCATAGGATTTCCCGCTGGCTCGTTCAATTACCAAACCCAGCAAGCCAAAACCAAAATTGGAATACTTGAACTCAGAATTTGGTTCAAACACTAGCTGCGATTGCATGATTTGCTTCTTGAACTCGTCTTCATCTGGAAATTCTCCTTGGAACTGCCAAAAGCCTGACGCCTGGCCGTCGCGAATTACGCCCGCCGAGTGACTCAATAATTGACGCAAGGTTACGTCATGCCAACGCCGATCACTATGCTGCGCCAGCCACGGTAGATGCGCCGTCACTAAGTCATCGATGCGTAACTTGCCGCGCTCCTGCAGCTGCATCACAGCCGTAGCAGTAAATGTTTTTGATTGCGAAGCAACGTGGAAGAGATGGTTGTTTGTTAATTTCTCGTTATTTTCTATATTTGCCAGTCCATAAGCTTTATTAAAAACCACCTCGCCGTCCTTGGCTATCGCCACCGTAAATCCCGGCCAGCGCGCCCACTGGCTGCGCAGCATTAGCCATGAGTCAATAAATTTCAGTGTTCGTTTGGGAATTGATTTCATAGCCTGCTTGCACCTCCTCAGACATTACGCTTCTTACGGCCACCATCTCAGAACAAAATCCCGATAACCCGGCGCGAGTTTGTCAGTAGTTTCGACTTCTGTTCGCGTCAGCCAAACTATACGTTCCTCGCCGCCATCACACGCCCGGTCTGGCAGTTCAACGTTACTATCAACCGTAGCCGTATAGCCAAGAATAATTTTATGATCTTTGACGGCATTACCTCGCGGATAGCGCATATAGAAATCAGCCGGTGTCGCATCAATTGTGATGCCCAGCTCCTCGCGCAGCTCTCGCTCTAGTGCCACGTCAGGCGTTTCGCCGGCATCAATATGCCCGCCCGGCAAGCCAAAGCCATCATCGTGCGGATAATACATCAGCAGTACACGCTTGCCGTCGCTGCTATACAGCGCTACTTTTACGCTAACTTCGTGTCGATCATACATTGCGCTCATAATCCCAATTCCTTTAACTGCGCTAGATCAACTGTCGATGGTGATTCCATCATCACATCGATACCGGAGCCGTTCTTTGGAAAGGCTAAGGTCTCGCGAACGTTCGTTTCGTCGATGAGTTCCATGAGGATGCGATCCACGCCAAAGGCGCAGCCAGCGTGTGGCGGCGCACCGTATTTGAAGGCGTTTAGCATGGCGCCAAATTTTTCTTCGACGTAGCTTTCACTAAAGCCGAGCAAATCGAATACTTTGTACAGCACCGCTGGATTGTGGTTGCGCACGCCACCGGAGCAAATTTCGTAGCCGTTCATCACCATGTCGAATTGGTCAGCCACGATGGCGAGCTTGTCAGCGTCAGTCGTCGCCGACTCCAGCGCTTCTATACCGCCCTTTGGCATACCGAATGGGTTGTGCCCAAAATCAAGCTTCTTGCCGTGGTCATCCCATTCATAGAACGGAAAATCGATGATCCAGGCAAAGGCCACCACGCTCGGGTCTTTCAGGTTGAAATGGGCGGCAAATTCGTTTCGCAAGCGACCAAGTACGGCGTTAACGACTGAGCGAGTGTCGGCACCAAAGAATATAACATCACCGTTCTCAGGGTTCATTTTCTCTATAAGTAATTTGTGTTCTTCGTCTGACAAGAACTTTGCCACTGGCGAAATTGCATTATAGCCATAAAAGTTACTACCAACAACCGGGATCGTATAACCCTGCGCCTCGTCTGCATTTTTGATTGTCACGTACTTGATGTAGGCCAAGCCGCCCGCCCCCTCACTTTTAGCAATGTCAGTGAATTGGTCGATTTGCTTGCGACTGAGACTGGCGCCATTTTTGACGCAAATCGCCTTGATGCACTCAGCGTTTTTGAACACGCCAAATTCGGTGTCAGCAAACACATCAGTCAGCTCAATCAGCTCCATGCCAAAACGCAGGTCCGGCTTGTCCGAGCCATATGTCTCCATGGCGTCGCGGTAGGAAATGCGCGGAATTGGCTGACCGTCGCCCACCGACAGATCGCTCAAATCCAGCAATTTCTTGCCCACAAACTCAGTCGCTAGTTGACACATCAACGGTTCGACCTCACGGCGAACTTCCTCGCCGTCCTCAACGAAGCTCATCTCCAGATCCAGCTGGTAAAACTCCCCGTACAGTCGATCAGCTCGCGGATCTTCATCGCGGAAACACGCCGCCAACTGGTAATATCGCGGCACGCCGCCAACCATCAGCAGCTGCTTGAATTGTTGCGGCGCTTGCGGCAGAGCGTAAAACTTATTTTCCTGCAAACGACTTGGTATCAGGAAATCACGTGCGCCCTCAGGGCTAGAATTTGCCAAAATCGGCGTCTGAATCTCGATGAAGTCGCGGTCGTCCATATACTGATGGATGCGCTGGTACATTTCAGCACGCTTTTTCAGCATCTGTTGCATCTTCGGACGGCGCAGGTCGAGGTAACGATACTTAAAACGCAAGTCCTCGCCTGCCTGGTTTTCCTCGGCAAATGGTTGGATTGGCAAAGTTTCGGCTCGGTTGAGAATCTCCAGGTTTTCCACCACAATTTCCACATTACCGCTGGCGATATTTGGATTTTTCAAACCTTCGCCGCGCTCCGTCACCACACCGCTGGCGCGAATGACAAACTCATCGCGCAGGCTTTCCGCCAAACGAAAGGCCTCCGCCTGCTCGGGATTAATCACCAGCTGCACCAGCCCAGTATGGTCACGCAGGTCAATAAAAATCAGTCCGCCGTGATCGCGCCGGGAGTGCACCCAGCCCGCCACCGTAATATTTTTCCCAACTTCAGCAGAAGTTTCCGCCGCCAAAACTCTATTTTTCATATCTGTTATTATAGCACATTAGCTGTTATAATGATTTTATGAATAGCGGTGGGTTTATTCTCCTATCTGTAAGCATCTGCTTGTGGGTTTTTCTCGCCTATCTGTATTTGTCCTTGTCTAAGAGGATTAAAAAGCTTGAATTAAAAGAGGCAAAACGAGGACCGACAGACAACTATATTAAAGAACAGCCAAGCAGCCGTCCGGAAAACGAGCCTTTATCTGCCGCGCCGGCGCCAGCTGCCGTAGACCAGCCAGCACCGGAAAATAGCCTAAAAACAGCAGACCAAGAATTATTAGAGAAAATTCGCACTCTTGACGCTTATTCTTTCAAAAAATACATAGCAGAAATATTCCAATCATTCGGATACCAGACCAAGGTTACGCCCTATAACCGCGATAACGGCATCGATATCATTATGCGCAAAAATAATCTGCAAAGTTATGTGCAATGTAAAAAACACAACATTAACACAGTTGAAGCCAGCGCCGTCAAACACTTTTACGAACCAATTGCCAGCCGTCTTAACGGAGGTTTCGCCTTTATAATAACGATAAATAGTTTTTCAGAGGACGCCAAGCAATTTGCTAAAAACCCAAAGTATACTAGCAACATCATGCTTATCGACGGACAAAGACTAATCCGCCTAATACAGTCAGCCGAGAAAAACTCATCTCACCCTGTGCCTTTCCCTGGCAGCAGCGACGGCAACAGCACCGCCAAAGCCGAGGTAGCGCCAGTCAAAATACCGCAACCGCCGCGGCAAACACTCAGCCGCCAAAAACAGAAACGAAAGTTCGTCTCCTAATGCCGTTATCTTAGCTGCATAGACGCGGCTTGCCAGCGCTAACTGGCATTAAACGTCGTGGCGTTTTTTAGTCGATAGGTTGTTCTTTTGCGGATTCGTCCCGGCGGCCTTGCGCAAATCTTCATAGACGTCAAACTCGTCAACAATTTTCCGCCCCAATAGCGCTTCAATAACGTCTTCCAGACTAAGCAGCCCAACTGTTTCTCGAAACTCGTTCACTACCACAAACAGATGCCGCTGCACTTTTAAGAATGACGCCAGCGCATACTTCAGCGAACGATCATTGCGAATATAATACACGTTCTTATCCATAACCGCATCCGCGCGGCGCGACTTGGACTTCGGGTCAATCATCAGCAAATCTTGCACGTACAAAATACCGACCACATGATCAATGTCATCCTTAACCACCGGAAACCGACTATAGCCTTTTTTATGCAAATCATCCAATACCAGCGGCCCAAGCAGCTCGTCTGATTTGACTGACTCAATCATACTCCGCGGCGTCATCACCGTGTCGATAGAAATTTCATTAAAACTCAAGCCGTTGACGATCAGTCTCTTTTCATCTTTCGTCAACACGTCGCCGGATTGCTTAACCATCGACAACAGCTCGTCTTTCGACTCAATATCGTAATGGTCATTAGGAATCGGCGCAACTGAACGAATTGTTCTGAATATTGCCGGATATTTTTCAATTACTGCCAAAATTTTAGCCTCGTATTTTTCATACAATTTTTGCGAATACTTTTGCCACAAACTCACCCGCGCCAAAGCGCCCGCTTCCAGCGCGATTAAAATCGATATGAAAAAGCCGACCGCCCAATGGAATAATTCCACGCCAATAACGCTTAGCACCACCAATAAAATTGCCGAAACAACGCGCTGCAAAGAAAAAATATCGCGCAGCAGCATATGGCGCTTTAATAACAGCTCTGCTTCGCTATCGCCAGCGTGTACACGCCGCTGCAGTTCAAACCGGCTATGCGACGATAATTGCGGATGAATTCCCAATACCGCCAAAAGGCATAAAAAAACGACAATATAGACAACTGGCAGCACAACCATCATGGTTTAATTGTACCCTATCTTATGCTATACTGACTAGAGTAATTTGGAGGAACTATGGATAAAAAAAGTTGGATAGTTTTTATGATAATTGTCGGGATGGTAATTGCCGGGATGATTTATATGTCAACCCAAGACCGGCTGGATGTTAGCAATATTACCGAAGAAAGTATGAATAAAATAATCGGCGCCGAGAAACGTAATAGCAATATCGCCGACCATACTTACGGCAATAAAAATGCCAAGGTAACCGTCATTGAGTACGCCGACTACCAATGTCCGGGATGTAGTACTGCCGCGCCAAAAGCGAAAAGCGTTGTTGAAAAGTATAAAGATAATACGCTGCTGATTTTCCGTAATTTCCCGATCGCCAGCTCTCATCCGAACGCGCGAGCGGCAGCGGCGGTAGCTGAAGCGGCTGGATTGCAGGGTAAATTCTGGGAGATGAATGGACTCCTTTATGCCAACCAAAACGCCTGGAATAACGCCAACACCAGCGAACGCAGCAATATTTTCCAGTCGTACGCCGAACAGTTAAAGCTTAATATTAACCAATATAAGTCGGACATCGCTAGCGCCAAGGTAAAGAATAAAATCGACTTTGATCTGGCAGTCGGACGGCAGCACGGCGTTAAGGCTACGCCAACTTTTTACGTTAATGGCAAAAATGTCCAGATGGATAATACTGGCTCAATTGAATCGGCTATCAAAGACGCTCTAAAAAGCGCTGGCGTCGAAATTAAAGATTAATTTCTTATCAATACCAAAATCCCGCTCCGGTGCCTTTGGAGCGGGATTTATTTATAGTCGTCCCCCTTTTACTTTAATCAAGAGCGACTGCACATTGTTTATTGTGCTATGTATGTTTGCCATTCGGCAGGCACCACATCAACGGCTATCTTTTTGCGCCTGGAAGACACAAAATTGATTGCTATTGGCATGTGTTTTGTACTCCTCGTACTTATGCGCAGCCTCACGCGCTTCGACCTTTATTACCCATCTTTAAGCAATTGAATGCTTCGGCGCGAGACACGTCACCAATATTACCAAACGATTTTAGGCGCGTCAAGCGGAATGCGCCATATATTTTGAGCTAAAACAGGCGGATTCGCCTGGCAAAAACCGACACGAACAAGATTAATACTATAGTAAAACCGACAATCCCCACATACGCCCAAGGCTCGTGCTGAAACGGCAGCCCGATATTCATACCGTACATACCGTAAAAAACATTCGGAATCGCCAGTAAAATCGTAATGGCGGTCAAAACTTTCATTCGCTGGTTCAAAACATTATTGGCAATTGTCGAGTAGGCGCTTTGGATACTGGAGATCGTATGCACGCTGGAACTGATAGCCACCAAGATTTGGCGAATATGCAAGTCGATATCCTCAAGGTCTTCCAAATCGCGCGTATTAAATAAACCGTGGCGATTATCCCTCAATTGGGTTATCACGCTGGAAATACCCTCCAGGCTGCTGCGATAGCCATTGAGACTGCCTTCTATGGCCACAAATTGAATAAAGTCGGCATTTTGCACCTCATACCGGCTCAGCCGCTGCCTGGCGCCGCTAATTTTCTCAGTCAGCGAATGGACGCGCTGCTCGTACTGCGAAATAATATACGCCAGATTTGCGCTAAAAATGCTAGCTGGACGTTCGGTAGTTGCTGCCAGAAAATCTCTGACATCAAGCGGTGAAAACTTCGCTTGCGGCGCAATCGTAATGTAGTGATTCTTATGGATAATCATCAGGAACGGTACGGTCTTACCAGAATCAACCGCGCCGAGCGGTACGCGGGCGAAAATATATTCAACGCCGCCGGAAAGCTCAACTCTCGGCAGTTCGTGGACGTCGGCAGCATCGCGAATGATATTAGGATTCAGCGAAAAACCGTCTGCCAGATCACTTATATCCGTGCCAGCAAGCTTGCCATTAATATGCACCCAGCAATTTGCGTGCATGATATTGGTTTGCGCCAAATTCTCAGATAGCGATCGCCGCTCAAAGTAGCCCACCATCATGAAAAAATTATACGATAAACTGTTATGCTTTGGCAATCTTTATCATAGTTTGCCGTACTAAAATCTCCCCACTTCGTGAAAAAACGGGGAGATTTTATTTTAAGCAAATCCGCAGGCTACGATTTAATACGCGTACCCGCTGTACCAGCGATCGCTTCGGCGGTCTTTTCCAACGAAGTAATAATTGCTGTACGTCCGGTGCCGCCAGCCAAGAAGCTTAGAGCTGCTTGAGTTTTCGGCAGCATAGAGCCGGCTGCGAATTGCCCGTCGTCAATATGCTTTTGCAATTCTACCATCGAGACTTCTTCAAGCGACTGTTCGTCCGGCTTGCCAAAATTAATCTTAGCCGCATCAACCGATGTCAAAATCAACAGCGTATCGGCGTCCAGAAGATCCGCCAATTTGGCAGCGCCAAAATCTTTATCAATCACTGCCGCCACGCCCTTCAATTGTCCGGCTTCGTCCTGTAAAACAGGAATACCGCCGCCGCCAGTCGAAACTACTGTCACGCCAGCAGAAACCAGCGATTTTATAACATCTGCCTCGACAATGGTTTGCGGTTTCGGCGAAGGTACGACGCGCCGCCAGCCGCGGCCGGCATCTTCTTTCACTGTGTAGCCGCGCTCGCTGGCGACAGTTTTAGCTTCTTCCTCGGAATAAAACGGCCCGATTGGTTTGGTCGGATTCTGAAAGGCCGGGTCGCTTGAATCGACAATGGTCTGCGTAATCATACTGACTGCGCTGCGGTCAATACCATTAGACGCGAACGCATCGTGCAGCGCCTGCTGCAGCCAGAAACCGATCAAGCCCTGGCTCATTGCGCCGCAATCCTCCAACGGCAGGCTCGGCACATCAGCCGTGTTAATCGCTTCTTCGTGCAGGACGATATTGCCGACTTGCGGCCCGTTACCATGAACAATTGCCACATTATGACCCGCCTGGATAAGCGGTAAAAGCTGGCGAACCGTCTCGTCGGCCACCCGCTGCTGCTGCGCAGACGAGGCTTCGCCCTGCCGTTGCAGGGCATTGCCTCCGAGCGCGACTACTATTGTACGTTTATTATCCATAACAGTTATAACGCTCCAAACACTGCAATGACCGCAACGCTAATAATCGCGAATACTGCCATAATTGGGGCTGAGCGTTTCAGCCAGTCGCGATATGACACACCCGCCAGCGCCAAGCCGCCCATCAGAGAAGCAATAGTTGGCGCCATCATATTAAGTAGACCTGACGCTGTAGCAAAGGCTGCCACCATGACTTCTTTGCTTGAGCCAACCAAATCAGCAATTGGCGCAATAACTGGCATAGTTGCTGCCGCCAAACCTGACGATGATGGCACAATGAATGACATTGGCAAGTAGAACAGATACGCCAGCACACCAACAACGCCACCGCCAGCATCTTTCAGAAGTGCTTCACCCCAGCTGATAATAGTATCCTGGATCTCACCGTTAGTCATCACGACAGAGACGCCGGTTGCCACTGCGATAATCAAAGCAACTGGTAAGATATCTTTCACGCCATCAATAAAGGTGTCGACCGGGAAAATACCTTCTTTCTTAAACTCTTTATAGTAAATTGCGGTAATAACAATTGTTGAGATTAAGAATAGCGCGGTGATTTCATTAAAGTACCAGTCACCAAAGGCTGCGCTGTGCACTACGCCAAATACTGCACCGATAATTGGCAACTCTGAAGCCCACTTAAACATGTCGGCGAATAATGTAATCTCCCAACTTCCCCAAGGAATAAGCGAAAGGACCATCAACACAAAGGTAATAGCAAATACGCCCATGACGACTTTTCGTGGACCAGTAAATTTCGGTACATTCGTCATATCCAAGGCAACTGTAGCTGGCTTATAACGAACATCTTCCTTATATTTGCCAGCTTTCACTTTTGCCGCGTAACGCATAGTGAAGATAATTGCCGCAATTAGACACAGCACCAAAATGATGGACATAATTGGAATAACATTGCCCAATTTAATATCAGCAGTCTTTGCGGCAACGCCAGTTGAGAATGGATTAATGGTCGAGCCAAGCACGCCTGTACCAGCACCGAGCACGATTACCATCACACCAGTCATTGCGTTGTAGCCAGCAGCAATCATCATCGGTATAACTAGTGCATAAAACGCCACAGTTTCTTCCTGCATGCCGTAAGTTGTACCACCGATAGCAAACAGCGTCATCAAAATTGGAATGAGCCACTTTTCCTTGCCCTTCATCTTCCGGAGTAGTGCGCCGAGAGAGGCGTCAAGAGCACCGGTTTTCATGGTAACACCCAGGAATCCACCAAGCACCATGACGAAAACAATCACGTCAAGCTTGTCGGACATGCCTTTAATCGGCGCAGTGAAGACGTCCCATAAACCTTGTCGATCATGCTTATCGACCTCAGTCTCTTTACCATCCTTCTTTTCCTTGACAGTGCGATCTTTATTTACTACCTGATACGACCCCGCGATACGATTGCCATCATCATCTGTCTTATATAGACCTGATGGAATAACCCATGTGAGCGCTGCCATGATAGCAATCACGACAAACAAAATCGTAAACGCCGATGGCGACCGGAGCTTCTGCTTTGTTTTTTTAATTTTTTCTACCATTGTCCCGGAGCCTCCTTAACTCCCTTATTACGACAACTACAGCGTCAAAGCCATAACAGCTTTGATTGTATGCATCCTATTTTCCGCTTGATCAAATACCACTGAATTTGGCGAACGGAATACTTCGTCCGAAACCTCCATTGCGTCCAAGCCAAACTCTTCCTGAACACTCTTGCCAGTAGAGGTTAAGGCATCATGAAAGGCTGGCAGGCAGTGCATAAACTTAACTTCCGGATTACCTGTCAGATTCAGCATGTCGCGGTTTACTTGGAAATAGCGCAGTAAATTGATACGCTCAGCAAACTTATCTTCCTCGCCCATCGACACCCAAACGTCGGTGTAAATTACGTCGGCGCCATGCAGAGCTTCTTCGAAATTGTCAGTGATCGTGACTTTGCCATGGCTTTGCCGGGCAAAATTATTAGCCTTATGCACCAAACTATCGTCCGGGAACAGTTCACGCGGCGCTAAAATCCGGAAATCAACGCCCATTTTTGCCGAACCAATCAATAAACTATTAGCCATATTATTACGACCGTCGCCAACGAACACTAGTTTCGTATCTTTCAGCCTGCCAACATGCTCCTCAATAGTCATGAAGTCAGCCAAAATCTGCGTCGGATGGAATTGATCGGTCAATCCGTTCCACACCGGCACGCCGGCATGCTTCGCCAAATCTTCCACAGTCTTGTGCGCAAAGCCGCGAAACTCAATACCATCAAACATCCGGCCGAGCACCTTGGCGGTATCTTCAACTGTCTCTTTCTTACCCAATTGGATATCGTCTTTACCGAGGTATTCTGGCGCGGCACCGAGGTCGTTAGCTGCCACCGTAAAGGCGCAGCGCGTCCGGGTTGAGGTTTTCTCAAACAACAACGCCACATTTTTTCCCTCATGAATCCGGTGCGGCACACCAGCATATTTCAACCGCTTATATTCACGCGCCGTATCCAGCAGTAAACGAATTTCTTCCGCCGTGTAATCGCTTAAAGTTAGTAGCGACCGGCCTTTCAAACTCTGAGCCATTAAAATACATCCTCCCGTACTAGCGGCATACTCATACAGCGTGGACCGCCGCGGCCGCGGCCAAGCTCAGCACCGCTCACTTCAATAACTTCAACGCCGTGCTCGCGCAGCTTTTGGTTGGTGACGTAGTTGCGGTCATACGTTACCACCACGCCCGGCGCAATCGCCAAGGTATTGGAACCGTCATTCCACTGCTCGCGGGCTGCTGCAATCGGATCGCCGCCGCCGCACTCAATTAGCGTGACATTTGGCACCTCCAGCGCTACTCGCAAGACGTGTTCAAGATCTGTCTCATGCGTAATACGCGGGAACGGCTGGCCCTCAACTTTGTCCAGCACGAAGCAGTTCATCTTACCGCCGCGATCGCGAATTTCCGGATGAATAGTAAACTTGTTCCGATCAATCATGGTAAACACTGTGTCCAGGTGCATGAAGGCGTGCGACTTCGGAATTTCCATGGCAACGACTTTCTTAAAGTTGGAACCAGCAAACAGCTTGGTTGCCATCTTTTCAATCGCCTCAGCTGTGGTACGCTCCGATATGCCAATCGCCATTACTTTGCCGTTTAATACTAGTTCATCGCCGCCCTCCATTGAGAACTTTTCGTGGCGGTCGTACCACACCGGCACATTCTTACCAGCAAACCGCGGATGATGATCGATGATATAGCGCATAAACAGCGATTCGCGGCGGCGTGCCGGCCAATGCATCTTATTGATCGTCAGGCCGTTACCAATGGCTGCAGCCGGGTCGCGCGTAAAGTACAAATTTGGCATCGGGTCGAGATAGAACGGATAATGATTCTTCTCAATCATATTATGCAGCTGCCGATGATGTTCCGGCGGCAGCGTAATTTCGTCCTTGCGCACGCCGGCCATAATCTTGCGAACCATAGCGTGAGTCGGCAAATCCAATAAGAATTGGCGCAGAACCTGCGTAATTCGGCGCGAACCCTGCTTGGAAGCCGCCAGCATTTCGTCGACAAATTGCTCGCGAAGCCGATCAGACTGGTCAGAACTCAAAGCTTCGGCAACCAGCTCGTCCAGATACAGAACTTCGATGCCATGATCGCGCAGCGTTTGAGCAAACGCGTCGTGCTCCTTCTGCGCAACTTCCAAATATGGAATATCGTCAAATAAAAGATCGGTCAGATAATCCGGAGTTAGATTTTCTAGCTCCTTACCCGGCCGATGCAATAAAACGGTTTTAAGTTTTCCTATTTCAGACGTGATGTGAATTGGCTCATCCATCACAGACCCCCCTGTTTATATTGTTAATGCTTCTATTGTAACACGTTTATGTTTTTGGACAAGAGGAAATAATTGCCAGACTAGACTCTGTTCTCGACGTATATTGCCGATTATTAGCCAGCCACTTATCGACCGCTCGCGCCGCGCCTGGCAAAGCTTCATTAGCATAGTCATCGACGATGATGATCGCCTTTTCATGGAATTTGCCGCCGCACACGCGGAAAGAATCAGCGATTGACTCATAAAAATCACCGTCAAAAAACGCAAAGATGATATCCTCCGGCACGTCGCCAGGAGTAAAATCAGCAAACCAGCCTTTGTGAATAATCGGCAGTTTCAAGCCAGCCTTTTTGAAATTCTGGACAAAGGTTTTACGCGGCGCCAGCAATTCGCCCGCTTTGAACTGCTCGCCAGCAGCACTGTTGTCTGCTTGGGTCTTTTCTGGCAAGCCCATAAACGAATCGTAAACATGAAACTCACCGGTAAAATCATAGGCATCCAGCAGCCGCCGGATGAACAAACTAGTCGTGCCAACATAACAGCCAAACTCCACAATGTTGCCTGCCGCACCGCTTTGCAGCACCTTTTCCAATTCTCGCAGCAAGACGCCGAGTTCTTTGGCATCAACTTGGTCGGAGATGATGGGATATTTGGCGAGGAGTTGATCGGTGATCATTATTAAATTATATCTCAATTATTGGATAATGTCGTTCGCTACTGTTTTTCCATACCGTATTGTCTGAAAATATTTACATATTTTTGCATAAACTCTTCTTTGCGATTCGAATTATACTGCATAATAAACCGCGGATGCTCTAACGGCACGATAGTATCAAAGAAATGATGCTCATTATTTATATTGGTCAAAAACTTAAAATTATCACCGCTACCGATGCAAAAGCAAACGGTTGTATCAATATTAAAATCGATCTGGCGACTCAGCGAATCTACGATAAAAGGATGTAAACATTTTTTCAGAGCTGCATTTTCATAATAATTGCAATTTACCCAATTACCTTTCAAATTTATCTTCTCAATACCTAGCGGACACACAAAACTCATGTAAAATTGTTTATAAAAATTCTGGCGCCCACCGTATTCTTCCATCACTTCATACAAGAAGCTTGACGAGCGTTTATTCGCTCCAAAAGCATTTATAGAAATCCCTGTATCCTCTTGTAAATGATTGACGTCTTCAAACGGCACGCCAGTAAGCGCTGTTCCGCGTCGCGCTGGCGAGCTGCCCAAAATCATAAATCGCCGCTTATTATCATGATAGTACTGACGATAAAACCGATGCGTTATTTGTGTTATTCGCTGCTGATTAGCGCCAGTAAACGGATTGATTAGACAATGTTTTTCTGGCAAATTTATGTCAGCATTTTTCAGACTGTCGTAAAAGTCTAGTATTTTTTGAGCAGTGAGTTTAGGCTTCATGCGGATTCTTATTGTAAATGATGTACGTTAGTAAAGCGTATAAAAATTGCTTATTTCACTATAAAATTTAGCGGGCTTCCGACAGTCCAGTGATCGCAATGATAATAGTACTGACAGCAAGGCTTCCGACCAAAAATTCAAGCGGGACGTCGGGTTTCAGGTAAGCAAAAATCGCCGTGCCAATCCACATCACCGCGATGATCCCTGCGGCATACGGATAGCGAACCTGCATCACCCATTGTTGCAATTGCTTCATGATAATTCTCCTTTTTGTAACAACATGGCGTAGGCGGCTCTGTCGCGCTCCGCAACTTTGCTCATCCAGTCCATCACTATTTCTTGCGCTGACTCAATACTCATCGGCGACGAACGCACCGCCTCGCTGATTCCATAGATATTAGCGTGAACCTCGGCCAACTCCAACGCATCATGGACAATTCGCCAATAATGCGTCCTTCGATATTCATCGCCGCACGCCAACCTCGCTGCTGCTAGATAATGATACAAACCGCGCTGCAACATGATATCAACGCTGTCTAACCTGACAGCAAAACGATTGCCGGCGTTAATCTCATTGAGAAACAATTGGGTTATTTGCCGATTGGCAGCGAACGTGCTGGTTGTCGATTGAAGCAGTGTATGAGCGTATTCGTAAATACCGCGGGCCAAACTGCGATCTTTGGCGATCACATCCAGCGCTTGGTACAGCGTATGATCATAAAACGCCAGCATCGCCAGTGCCAACAATCCCATGTCAGCTCGATCTTCATACAGCGCGCGATACTGCACGATCATGTGATAAAACGAGGCGCGATGCCGCGGTGCTGCCACCGCCAAACCAAAGTCGATGAGCGCAACTTTGTTGTCTCTCAGCAAGTAAATATTGCCTGGATGCGGATCGGCCATAATGATATCTGCTTGTAAAATTGCAATCAAAAACTCACTGCCGACCGTCACTAATTGCTGCTGCATGTCAGAGCCAAGTTGATCTTTGACAAACCGGTAAGTATCACCTCCTGCTTGCGCCTGTTCCACCACTTCGGTTAGCGGCAAGCCGTCTATGTAATCCTGAACCAATATCCGCCGCGTTGAATAATCGGCCAGCGTCTCTGGCACCACAACTCTGTCAGTGCGTTTAGCAAAATATTCACGAATCGCCTGGGCTGTAATTAGCTCGCGCTGATAATCGGTTTCGCGTTTGGTGGTTTTGATAAACTCATCAGCAATCTCAACCAACGGAAAAATATCGTTCTTTAGCATAAACTGCCCCGCCCAACAGCAAAAACGCAGCACCGCAAGATCAAAGTTCAGATGGCGCACCACGCTGGGGCGAAGAATTTTGATAATATACCGACTACCTGGACGGTCAGCTACGCGGCAGCGATAGACCTGAGCGAATGAACCCGTAGCAAACGGCTGGTCTTCCTCGACGACTATTTGACTGGCTTTGTTGCCGAGCTCTTGCCGCAAAACCTCGCTAACGTCAATCGGCTCAACCGCCACATCATCAAAAGCATCCAGCCGATATCCAGACGCGGCATACACCTGAGCCATTAGTTCAGTCGACGCCAAATGCTGCAAAAACTTGACATACACGCCGCCTAATCTTTGACACTCGTCTGATAAAACTTTGAGCCATATTTGATCGCTGCGCCAAGCTCGCCACACCCGAAACAACGCCCGAACCACAAATAATAAGCGCACTTACCTAGCCCTCCGGAACCCAATGAAGTACAACACCAGCGTCAAAACTAACACGCAAATATACAAAAATAATGGATCAATGCTCGTATTTACCAACAGCAGCATAGCCAGCCAAATCGCCACTATACTCACGAAAACAAAAGCATATCTCACAGGTTTATTTTATCATAACGCCAGCGTGGTAAAATTATAGTATGAAAATTGCTAGTCCTGCGTTCGCCGAAAACGCCAAAATACCAAAAATCTACGCCAAGCTTGGCGGCAATCAGCGCCCGCCACTCGCGATTGACGATGTGCCAGCAGACACCAAAAGCCTGGCAATCATCTGCCACGACCCCGATGCGCCTGGGCGCGGTGGATTCTACCATTGGACGGTTTGGAATTTGCCGAGCAAAACCACTGAAATCACTGGCGAATCGCTACCCACGGGCGCTGTCGAGGGGGTTACCAGCTGGGGCCGTCCCGGCTGGGGTGGGCCGCAGCCGCCATTTGGCACGCACCGCTATCAATTTTACGTGTACGCGCTGG
>CAUOLH010000002.1:0-134818 GCA_963456375.1 uncultured Candidatus Saccharibacteria bacterium
GGCGTGTAATTTTGCCACTTTTTAATAGCGCCATCTTCCTGGTAATATTCATGCGAGCGCCAACTGGATAAGAAAGCTTCATCTTGTTCAATTTCGCCAAGTAGCGGAAAAATATCTCTAAGCAGCATTTCGTCGGGATACTGTTCGCTATCCGTCAGGGGACGTTGCCCGTTACTGCACAAATGTGCATTAAGAAATATAAAGCGCTTGGTGCAAATATAGCCTGGTTTAGAGCAGTGTAAGCGAAAATCGTGCATCGTTCGAATCGACTGCGCCTCGTCCTGATAGGCCTCAAATTTGTACGTCACCCAAACTAGTGGTGTATCAAACGTCATGGTGTCAGATAGCCGTTGCTGGTCTCGCCGCAAACCGTCAAGTTTAGTTTGTACTTGTTCGACACCGCTATTCTTCAATTTCGCCAATGCCAAACGGCGCTCCGCAGTAGCAATCTTTGCTGTCAAAGTCTTATACTCATCATACATATCAAGCAGTCTGTCAACCGCCGCTCGCGCGCTATTTACACCTTCCACCATCCCGACTCCTTCATAATTACTGCGCGCGTAATCTCACGCGCCCGCTCGCCAATGACAACAAGTTTTAATGGCTCATCAGTAGTACCACGCGTGACCCGAATTTGCTGCGGCGTTGCCTCGATGTGAAGTATCTCGTCACCATCAGCAACCGCGCCTTTCATGCGCCGCAAAGCATATTTATCTCGCAAACTGGCCCAGATCTTCTCGATCTTCTCAGCGCTAATAGCCAGACCAGCCACATCAACCACACTATAACTTAAGGTATTCTCAGCCGCGTTTTCCGCAGGCTCGTGCAGCAGCAAATAATCCAAAATCTGCGACTTGTCACCAAGTTGGGCCAGATCAAACTTACCGTGGTCCATCCTCACAACATTGGTTAAACCTTGTTGCAACAATGTTTCAATTAGCTGCTGGCGGTCTTTTTCAGCCAGCAAATCCAGCTTACTAATCAATACCATGTCCGCCGCCTGAGCTTCCGCCAGCAGCGTCTCCGCCAGGCCGTCAGCCTTGGTTTCAGCTCCATCCACAACATACAACGACTGTTTCAAATCATACTGCTCAAAGATATCACCAGCCAGCAATTTCTCGACCACCCGCAGAGTGTTAGCGACGCCAGTTGACTCAATGATAACCGGTGCTTTTCCGCTTATTGCAAAATTGTGCAAAATATCAATCAGCTCTTCGCCGCTACTGCAGCAGATGCACTCGCCAGCAATTGTCGCCAGCTCATCAACGCGCTGTGCTAATGTGCAACTGTCAATACTTTCCGATGCAAACTCATTTTCAATCACTCGCGCGCCAGCAAACTCAGGCTGTTGCACCAAAAAATCAACCAGCGTCGTTTTGCCAGCACCCAGCGCGCCGTTCACCAGATATAATGCAATTGTATCGTTCATAATTAGCCTTTCTTGTACACATATACTGAGTTAATGATATCGTCGTCAGGATTATACTCGACCAGCAGCCGCACGCGCTGCAAACTATTCGGGTCAAACGCTGGGTATAGCAGCGTTTTCGCGCCATGAGCACCACGCACGATGATCCGCCCGCCAGGCCGGAGCGCTGGCAAAATATTATCAATAATTTGCTGTTTGGCTTCAGCTGAATCGCCCGCCAGCCCAGCCACATAAATCACGTCGTAAGCATTATCTGGCAAAGCTACCGCCGCTCCGTCCGCCAACAAACACTCGCCAACCGGCCAAGCAATCGCCCGTGCTAGTTCGCGCGACTGTGCCAGAGCGGCCGGCGCCACGTCCACCAAATCAACCGCTACGCCTGTCTGATGCCACAGACACCAAGCGGTCAAAGGCAGGGGACCGCTGCCAATCATCGCCGCGCGGCTACTGTCAGTCAAGGATAAACCCGACCCTCCCAACAAGCCAACTTCACGCCGCACCAGCTCGCGGTAATTGTCAATATACCAAAACTTTTCCAGCTCTTGCTGCGGACGGGCTGAGCTGGCAATTCGCCGCGACCAATACATCTCCATCTCTGATTCCGACAGAGAGCAACGGCGCTGCACTTCGCGGCACACCTCATCATTACACCAATTTGGTAACGTTGTCGCCTGCACGGCTGCCGCCACCAATCCAGAAAAAGCCGCATTGACGTCTGGCGATGGTGCAAAATCGTGCAAATTCATCACTGTTTTAATTGCCGTATCCATAGCTTTTCATAATGCCAAACCCGCCGAATTATTGCAAATTTGTTGCAATAAGTTGTATACTTGCAATATCATGACTCTCGACGATCTATTCAAGCAGCACAACCTGCGCCTCACCAAACCGCGCCAGCAAGTCTTCGACGCATTGCAAAAATCAGACGTTCCGCTGACTATCAGCGATATTGCAAAAAAGTGCAAAAACATCGACCGTACTAGTGTTTACCGGGCGCTAGTCATCTTTGACAGGCTGAAGATCGTCAATGCCGTGACTATTGGCTGGAAAAATTACTACGAACTCGCTGAACCATTCATTCCGCATCACCACCACTTATATTGCATCCGCTGCCAAAACGCCGCGCCAATTCAAACGCCGGAGCTTGAACAACTTATTCGCTATCTTGGCAATAAATACGATTTCAAAGTTACCGAGCATCACTTTGAACTGGAAGGTTTATGTAAAAATTGCCGGCAAGCGCTGCACGAGCAAGCCTCGCGCCAGCACGAGCAAAACCAAAGCCAAAACCGCCAAGAGTCTAATCAAAAAGCCAAGGATTGAAACATCTCCTCGGCTTTTATGGATCTGCAATCAAACCAGAGCTCAAATAGCTTCAAATAGTCCGAACAAGATTACTCTTCAATTTTCGCCGCCAGAGCCTCGCGCTCGCGCACCAGTTGGCGGTATTGCTTCATAGCGCTCATCATAGCATTGCGCTGCTTACTGTCGAGATCAAAAATCGCCAACAACACCGCGTCAATTTCCTTCAACGCTTGCTGCACATCCGACAAATTAGACAATCCCGGCACGGAATCTAAATATCCAGCCCTAATCGCTTCGGTTTTTTTCTGATATAAATCCAACCGCTTCGCCGAACTCGACGCTGACTTTTTACCAAGGCGCGCCAATGCTTTTTCATATTCCTGACGTGCCGCCAGCACCGTCACCAAGTCAATTTTCAGACCAAACAACCGCGCCGGCAATCCGCCGTTAAGCTGCTCAATAGCCGCTATCTCGCCGTCAATCGCTGCCAGCCGCCGCCGAGATTCTTTCTCTAAACGCCGTGTCTGCCGCTGTACCCGCCGCTTCTGCCGCCAACGCACCAGCCAGTTCTTGTTTGCATCGACAACCGCCACGCCGCTGGCTTTAGCTGCCTCCCGGTATAGTTCGTACGCGACATAGCGTTCAATTTGTTCATTACAAACATCCATCGGCTGATTAACAAACGATAATGCCAATTCATACATTTTCCGTTCGCCCTTAGAATAATGCATATTTACGAAAGTCTGCCGTTCCTGCGCCAGCCGCTGCCGAACCGCCGAATTTAGCACCTCCAAGCGCTGCGCTTCGTTTTCCGCCAGCAGCGCCGACTTAAACGCTTCAGCCAGCTGTGAATCATGCGGAGCGTTCTGAATCGTCTCCAACCGCGGCAAAAGTTCGCTGCGCCACTGCATGAAAAACTCCAGCGACATCGGAACCGTTCTATCCAGCCGGCGCGCCATTTTACGAAACTGGCGCGGACAAGCCGCAAACGCTGCCTCAGCCTCAGTACGAAACCTTAGCGGACGGTTTTCGGCCTTTTTCATCAGCGCCGCAAACCGCGTCGTAAACAATCTTTCAACCTCGCTCATAATGAATTCTCACCTTTCTGAATGAATAATCAAATAATTTTTGCCACGCTCGTCCAGCCTTATCAAACCGGCGAACTTCGCCGTTAACCGAAGCAACTTTTACTAATGCCGGGCTATACGGCACTTGCAAACTATACCATTTCACATCTTTTTTATTCCAAGAATACAGCGACGGGAAAGCCTGCTTAAATAACTTGACGCCATTCCGGTAAAAATAATTCAAATCGCCGTCCGGCAGATAAAACTTGCCGATGGTAATGCCCATATTTTTCGACATAGTAACGACATCCGCCAGCGTCTGCTGCCCGCCATCCGGCGCAACGAACAACGCGTAAACATCGCCGGAACTGCGGAACAAAATCGCGTACGAGCCATCGCCAGTCTCTATATCATCAAACAAAATTTCGTCAATCGGCAAATTGACCCGAAACACCCGCGGAATCAACTCATTGCACTGATCGCGCCGCAATTTATCGTACTGAACGTCATTAGCTGTCATATATTTGACTATACTATTTTCAAGACAAAAAGTCAATATTATGCCAAAGCTTTTTCCTCCGCACTACCGCGAATCGCCGGATAAATCTTCCGTAAATCTCATAAAAATCCAATCAAAAAAGCACCAGGTAAGGGTGGGCATCACCTGGTGCTTTGTCGCCCTTCAACCCACCCGAGCTCTCGTCTCAGCGAAGCGTCGCGGCTAAAACTCCAAAAGCCCGCGCCTGATTCTCATCAACACCATCCAGTGCTCGCCTTAACTGAGTCGCCTTAAAAAAGGGCAGTTAAAGGGGTTAGTATGCGCGTAACGTTGAATCGCAAAAAGTGGAGGGTAAGAATACTTAATGCCATTGCGCGCAACCTAACATATAGTTAGAATAGGGGGTATAAGGTGCTTTTGATTAGCGCTTTAAGCTAACCAATCGCTCCTGATTATAGCAAGCATTTGACAACATGTCAATACTTTTTATCACAAAAGTCATGGAAATCAATAGAATCCGTCCAGATGAGCATAATTTTACCCAGAGGTTGGCAAGTATTGCTAATCCGCCGAAAAGCTTGTGTTTTATGGGAAATTTGCCAGATAGCGGCGCACCCGTTGCGGCAATCGTTGGCTCGCGCAAACCCTCGGCGTACGGCCGGGAAGTGACCGAGCAGCTGGCGAGCGACCTGGCAAAAGCCGGCTGCATCATCGTCAGCGGCCTGGCGCTCGGTATCGACGGCATCGCCCAAAGGGCCGCCCTGGAAGCTGGCGGCACAGTCATCGGCGTCATCCCCAATGAACTGCCCGACATCTCGCCGCAAACCAATTACAAACTAGCCATGAACATCATAATAAACGGCGGCGCTATTCTATCCGAGTGGAAAAAAGGCGACGGTAAAGTCGTCAATCGCTGGAGTTTCTTGGAGCGCAACCGCTTGGTCTCCGGCCTGGCTGACGCCGTCATCATCACCGAAGCCGCCGAACGCAGCGGCACGCTGAACACTGCCGCCCACGCCTTATCCCAAGGCCGCGACGTCTTTGCTGTACCGGGCAACATCACCAGCCCGCTGTCTGCTGGCTGCAACGCGCTGCTCAAACAAGGCGCCTATCCCGCCACCGAAGCCAAAGACATCCTGCAAATAATCGCGCCGGAACAATTGAAAAAACCAGACCAAAACCAATTACCGCTCGGCAGTTCGCCGGAAGAAACGATCATCATTAATCTGATAGCCGGCGGCATTCGCAGCGGTGACCAATTACAGCAACAATCAGGACTGTCGGCGTCAAACTTTTCAACGGCGCTAACTATGCTAGAAATCAACGGCGTAATCAAGCCGCTTGGGGCGAATAATTGGATGCTTAAATAATGCCGGTAGCGCCAGGCGCTAAAAAACCAGTCAGCGCTCCGAGCCTGGTGATTATGACCGATCAAACCGTCCATGCTTGCTACTGCATGCTTTTTAGTACTATCCTTTTTCTATGGAACAAGTACCGAAAGAACCAGAAAATTTGCCAAATGACGGAGCGGACAGCGATAAAAAACCATTTTTTAACCGCAAAGGCATTCCGCCAACAACGGTCAGCATTGCTGGTACTATCGGATCAATCGTCGGCATAAGAAATATTGATAAACACTGGGGCGCTATCCTATTAGTCGCTAGTTCATTTGGCGATTTTTTAGACGGAAAACTAGCGCGCGGCGAAATTGATATTGAAAAAATTATCAGGAAATTTATAGGAAAGAATGAAGACTCTTCAGATAACCCAGACCCAGAAAACAAAGAAACTGGCGAAACTATACTCGGCACGCTTGCTGATCATATCGGCGACAAGATTAAGATAGCTGCCATTCTATACGAACTGCACCGAAGAGACGCTGCGCCAAATCTTGTACTGGGCGGTATTGCCGTGTCTAACGCGTTTAATGCGGGGATGACCGCCATTAATACGGTCCGCCATCCTGGAAAATCTCGCCCAGTAAAGGCTGGCAAAATAGGCATGGCGTGCCAGGTCGCGTCAGTCGTGTCTTACGCCATAGGAGACTTTTTAGAAGCCCGCGGAAAAAACACTGCCGGAGAAATTCTGCGCAAACTTGGCACTGCCGCGTTCACCGCCGGCGTACCGTTTATGATAAAAGCCGGCATAAAATACGCTGAAGAAGCTTTCAAAGAATAATCTCGCTAATCGTTTGACTTTTTGTCCACTAATTGATATATATAAGATTTTCAAAAAGCGAAGGTCTGGTGCTATCAAATAGTTACGCGAAAAATTAGCGGAAGGGAAGAATATTATGGGAAGAAAAGAAGACTTAAAATGGGGAATAGAATTATGTGATGCCCAGCTTGGAAATTTCAAATCGTTCAGAGAAATGCTCAGAAAGGAGGTTGGACTAGACATGGATACGCCATACACTAACCCTGCTGACAAATTTGATAGTCCCTTGGCTCAACGTATTTTTGGCGAAGCACAGGATGACTTTATGGAATCCAGAGAGGATCTTTATGGTAAAGTGGGTGAAATAGCGGCCAAAAGAGCCCAGCTTCAGGCTGAGCTTGACAAACTTGAAGGTCGCAGCAGATAACTAACGCCCAAAAATCTTTGGCGGTTGTGGTTACACGGCGATTTGTTATAATATAAAACTATGAAAAATCTCGTCATCGTCGAGTCGCCAGCCAAAGCTAAAACCATTGAGAAATATTTGGGCAAGGATTTTCATGTCTTATCAAGCGTGGGACATATCCGCTCAATCGTCAAAAAAACCAAGGACGGCACGCCGCCGATTGATGTGGCGAATGATTTTTTTGCTGTCTACGAAGTCGATCCCGAGAAAAAGAAAGTCATCACCGAGCTAAAGAAAAACGTCAAGACCGTCGGCAAAGACAATGTCTGGCTGGCCACCGATGAAGACCGCGAAGGGGAAGCTATTGCTTGGCACCTCTGTAAAGTGTTGGATTTGCCGGTTGAGACGACCAAGCGCATCGTCTTTCACGAGATCACCAAGGATGCCATCACCAATGCTATCAAGAACCCGCGCACTGTCGACATGAACCTAGTGCAGGCGCAGCAAGCCCGGCAAATCCTCGACCGGCTGGTTGGTTTTGAACTCAGCCCTGTGGTCTGGCAAAAAGTGCCAGGCGGCAAGTCAGCCGGCCGCGTCCAGAGCCCGGCAGTGCGGCTGCTAGTCGAGCGCGAACGAGAAATTATGAAATTTGAGGGCAGCTCGCAGTTCAAGGTGACCGCCATATTCATCCACGACAATCAAGAATTCAAGGCCGAGCTCAACCAAAAATTTGATTCGGAAGCAGCCGCTCATGAATTCCTAACTAGCCTCAAGCCAGCCACATTCACCGTCAGCGACATCTCCAAAACACCCGGCACGCGCAACCCAGCCGCACCGTTTACGACATCAACCTTGCAACAGGAAGCTAACTCTAAGCTTGGCTTCAGCTCCAAAGCCACCATGGCTTCAGCCCAGCGGCTCTACCAGGACGGTAAAATCACCTACATGCGTACCGACTCGGTCAATTTGAGCGGGCAGGCCATCGCTAGCGCGACTGATTTTATCAAGCGGCTGTACGGCCCGGATTATTCCACTGTCCGCAAGTTTAAGACCAAATCCGCTTCCGCCCAGGAAGCCCACGAAGCCATCCGTCCGACCGACATTACCCGCGAAACCGTCACCTCCAACGAGTACGACCAAAAACTCTACGACCTCATCCGCCGCCGCACCCTAGCATCCCAAATGTCGGCAGCGAAATTAGAGAAAACCACGGTGGTAATTTCTATCGAGAAAGCGCTCGTTTCACCATCCTCCTCCAGAGTACACTCTTCACTCGCATCTCCACCGGAGATGGCTCGTGAGCGTTCGGCTGAAACGTCCGCTCCTCGCGAACGTTTCACAGCCTCTGTCGGAGGAGATGAAACGAGCAGTACCGACTCGACCGATCAGCTGAAGCCTCGAGCGACATCTCAGAAAAAATCTGGGCTGGCTTTAGCGGGTCCCGGATTATTTTATGACGATGTCCGAGAGGCGACCGCAACAGACCTACACTTCGAGGCCAAAGGCGAAGTCATCACCTTTGACGGCTTCCTGCGCGTCTACGGCGGCGGCAAAGACGAACTCTTACCAAAACTCCACACCGGCGACACACTTAAAACCCACGACATCACCGCCCGCCAAACCTTCGCTCGGCCGCCGAGCAGATACACCGAAGGTTCGCTAGTTAAAAAACTCGAAGACCTCGGCATTGGCCGGCCAAGCACTTACGCTACCATCATCGACACCGTGCAGACCCGCGGCTACGTCGAAAAAGGCGACAGCGAAGGCCAGCCGCGCAACGTCATCGTCCTCAGTTACAACGGCGAAGAAGTCAGCCGCGACGTCGTCCAGGAAAAGACGGGTTCCACCCGCGGCAAACTTATCCCAACACCGAGCGGGGAACTGATCGCTGACTTCTTGACCGACCATTTCACGCAAATTGTTGACTATGATTTTACCGCCAACGTTGAAACTGAATTTGATAAAATTGCCGCTGCTAACCTAGCCAAAAGCGCCATGCTACACGGATTTTACACGCCGTTTCACAAATTGATTGAACAGTCAGGCGGCATCGACCGCAGTAAAGTCGGAGCTAACCGTGAAGTTGGCATTGATCCAAAATCTGGCAAACCAATCCTGGCGCGCTTTGGTCGCTTTGGCCCGATGTTGCAACTGGGTGCCACCGATGACGACGATAAGCCACGCTTTGCACCGCTGCCGAAGGGGGAGAAAATTGAAACCGTCACCTTGGAACAGGCACTAGAAATGTTCAAGTTGCCGCGCGTCGTTGGTCAAACCGAAGACGGGCAAGACATCAAAGCCAACATCGGCCGCTTCGGCCCGTACATCCAAGTCGGCAAGCTGTTCGTCTCCATCAAGCCCGAAGATCCGCACACCATCACCCTAGAAAAAGCTCGCGAGTTCTACGCCGCCAAACTCCAGGCTGAAGCCGAGAAAAATATCGCTGACTTTGGCGATGGCGTCAAAGTCCTCAACGGCCGCTTCGGCCCGTACATCACCGACGGCACGAAAAACGCCAAAGTTCCTAAAGATACCGACCCAAAAACCATCACTCACGAGCAAGCGCTGGAGCTGCTAAAAGCCGCACCGGCAAAGAGCGCACGGCATTCAGGACGGCGCAGTAGTACATCCGCTCGGCGTAAAAAATAACCTAAAAGAACAGCTTTAATCGCCGCGCCACATTTCGCTTATACTGTATATAGATAATTACATAATCAGAAAAAATAAAAAGTCTCATATCATCCATTGCAAAAAACGTAAAATACATGCTATAATTTGACCAGACAATTATAGCAATTAGTCCTTGACATTGATTAATTGTCATTGTATAATCAAAAACATAATTCAATCAACAATAACCTGTGGTGAGGCAGAGAGGACGTTTCTATAGTATGAGCGAAACAACAAAAACCGAACAAGAGTCTGTACTAAATTCTGTCATCAAAGATATTCTTTCCAATGTAAGCCAGGAGCGTGAAAAAGAAATTATTTCGCGGCGCTTCGGTTTGTATGACCGCAAGGAAACACTGGAGCAGATTGGCGATATGCTGGGAATTACCCGCGAGCGCGTCCGCCAGCTAGAGAAGGCGATTCTGGTGCGCCTGCGCCTGAGTATCACCGACGGCAATATACCGTCGGTCGTTGATATAGAGAAGGAATTGACGTCGCATTTGTCAGAGATGGGACGGATAGCGCGCGTGCAAGATTTAGCGTCGCATTTTTTGGGCCGGCAAGCTACGCCGATTGAAAAAGCCCACACGGCATTTATTTCCGAGCTAGCACAGAACATCACTATTATCAATGAAAACGACGATTATTACCAATCGGCAGCCATTAGCTCGCTAGGCGATGAAAAGACTATCAAAACGAAAATCGAGGAAATCGTCAAATTTATTAAAAAGCACGGCCAGCCGATTACTGCCGAAGAAATGCATAAAAAGCTAAGCTACGAACATCCATCGAACATCGCCGCGCTGGCAAGCACCAGTAAAAAACTGGCTCAATTGAAAGGAAATTGGGGACTAATCAAGTGGCCGACAGTCAACCCGAAAAACATCCGCGATAAAATCTTCGTCATCCTGGAAGATAACGGCAAGCCGATGCACTTCTCAGATATCTCCAAAGCCATAAAAGACAGCGATTTTAAGCGCAAGAACGTCACCACGCAGGCAATCCACAACGAACTTATCAAAGACAGCCGCTTTATTCTTATCGGCCGCGGCATTTACGCATTAGGCAGCTGGGGCTATAGCCGCGGTACAGTTTCCGACATCATTGCCGACATCTTAAGAGAAGCTGGCGAGCCGCTGCACCGCGACGAAATTGTCCGGCGCGTTCTGGACAAACGGCGCGTTAAAGAAACCACTATCTTGCTCAATCTGCAATCCAAACCGCAGTTCAAACGCACCGCTAAAGCCACATACATTTTGGACGAAAAAGCTTAAGTTGCAAACTCCTGTAAGAGGTGAGATAATTTAACTAGCATGCAAATTATTTCATGGACTATTGAGATGCTGCTGCAATGGTATGTTTGGATGCCAATTGTTGCCATCCTGTCTTTCTTAACTTGGCGCAATTACCAGCGCGCCGATGAGTTTGAGCCAGCCGAAAGCGTCCTGTTAATCCTGGAGATCCCTAAAGCCAACGATAAAAAAGAACTAGCCGCCGAGCAGTTATTCGCCAGCCTACACGGCATTTTGCGCGATAAAAAAGAATTGCGCCTATCTGGCGGGCAGCAAGAGCATATTAGCTTTGAGATCGCCTCGGTTAACGGCCAGATTCGCTTTTATGTTTGGACGCCAAGGACGCTGCAAAGTTTCGTCGAGGGGCAAATTTACTCGCAATATCCAACTGTCCAGATCCATCAAGCCGATGAGGATTATACCGAGCACGAACGCAGCCACGAAATTGCCTATTCTGCCGAACTAACCATGACCGCTTCCGAATTTTTACCGATTCGCACCTTTCAAAGCTTTGAAGTCGACCCGTTGGCAGGTATTACTGGCACGCTGGCAAAATTGGAAACGACCGGCGAAGAATTATGGATTCAAGTTTTAACGCGGCCGATTACCGATGATTGGCAGCATGCCGCAGATAGATATATTGATAATTTGAAAAATGGGCGCATACTATCATTGCCAGGTTTCGGCGATGGTATGCAGTGGCTTGTCAGCCTGATTGGCGCATTATGGCAGCCGCCAGAGCCTGGAGAAAACGGCGCAAAAACCGTAGAATTATCCGAGCGCGATAAAACCCGTATCGCCGAGGCCGAAAAAAAATCGCAAAAATTAGGCTACGAAGTAAAAATCCGCTTAGCGTATCTAGGCGAAAGCCAAACCAACGCCAAGCTCCGTATGCAGGCGCTGGTCGGCACTTTCAAACAATTTAACTCAACCAATTTGAACGGATTTAAGGCTACGAAATCAGCGTTCGGCAAAGAATTCTTAAACAAATATCGGCGGCGGGCATTTTACGGCGAAGGATTTGTCCTGAATATCGAGGAGCTAGCTTCTGTCTTTCACTTGCCGCACACCAATGTCGAGACGCCGAACATCGTCTGGGCCAGCGCCAAAACCGCTGAACCGCCGTCCAAGCTGCCTGTCCTGACCGGCAGCGACGCTAATGACGACCAAATTTCCGCCTTTGGTGTCACCAACTTCCGCGGCATCAACCACCAGTTCGGCATGCTGCGCTACGACCGCTCGCGCCACGTTTACATCATCGGTCAGACGGGGGCGGGGAAGAGCGGTTTGTTGGAATTATTTGCGCTCAGTGACATCTTTCACAATCAAGGCTACGCCATCATCGACCCGCACGGCGACTTCGCCATCAACAACATGAAATTCATCCCCGGCTCACGGCTGAACGATGTCGTCTATTTCAACCCGGCCGACACCGCCTATCCGCTCGGTTTTAACCCATTAGAAGTCACCAATCCGAACCAAAAAACCAACATCTCATCAGAGGTCATCGGCGTCCTGAAGCGCATGTTCGGCGAGAGTTGGGGGCCGCGGCTAGAGTACATTTTGCGCTACACCATCCTGGCACTGCTTGACCGGCCAGAGACGACCATGCTCGACATCACCCGCATGCTGACTGACAAGAACTTCCGCAAAGAAACGCTGGGCTATTGCCGCGACACCGTGGTCCTACAGTTCTGGAATGTTGAATTCGCTAGCTGGAACGACAAGTTCGTCGCCGAGGCGGTCGCGCCAGTCCTCAACAAAGTCGGCGCCTTTACCGCCAATCCCATCATCCGCAACATCATCGGTCAGCCCAAATCCACTTTCAATATCCGCCAAATTATGGACGAGGGCAGAATCCTCATCGTTAATCTATCCAAGGGCCTGATCGGCGAAGACAATGCCGCCATCCTCGGCTCATTCTTGGTCACCAAGATTCAGCTGGCCGCCATGAGCCGCTCGGACATTCCAGACATCCGCGACCGCCGCCCATTTTACCTCTACGTCGACGAGTTCCAGAACTTTGCCACTGATTCATTTGCCACCATCCTGTCTGAAGCCCGCAAGTACGGCCTCAACCTGACCGTCGCCAACCAGTACATCTCGCAGATGAACGAAACCGTGCGCGATGCTGTCTTTGGTAACGTCGGCACCATGATATCGTTCCGTGTGTCTGCTGATGACGCGCCAATCCTCGCCAAGCAATTTGAGCCAAACTTTGAATCAGTCGACCTCTTGCAGATGCACAATCGTAACTTCGTCATCAATATGGTCATCGGGGGAGAGAAGACCCCGGCTTTCTCCGCGCGCACCTTAGAACTCCCACCAAGCCAAGCCGACAACACGCCGCACATCATCGAACATTCGCGGCGCATGTACTCGCGAAACAGGGAAGACGTCGAGCGAGAAATTAATGCCGCCATTATGCCGAACCACCGCCCAAAAAATCAACCGGCCCAGCCGCGCCCGCAAGACGTCGCCGCAGCTGCATTAGCCCAGCCCGTTAAAAAGGCCGCTAGTCAACCAGCTCAAAAAACCAACTCTGCCGCCAACGCCCAACCAGCTACACCGCAAACCACCACGAACAGCGGCGAAGTTGTCCTGCAAATCCGCGGCAATAACACACTCGATAAACCGGCAGATTCAACCGACCCGACCGCTGCTACCGCGCCTAAAAAGCGGCGGCGAAGGCGGAAGAAGAGTACCGCCGTCACAACATAGCAACTCTTGCAATAACTAAAGTGATCAGCTACAATAGCCTTACAGTCCCTTAAGTAAGGATTGTACCAATATCTAAATTGTTCTAGGTTTCTATAATAATCTGGCGGTAAAAATCCGCTGTAAAGTATATGAAATACTGGAGCAAAGCTCTAATCCGCTCACTTGTTGGGCGGATTATCTTTTTTATGATTAATTCCGCTTATACTTTCAATTACTGTCTTTTGATTATATAATAACAGGTAGCTATCGGGATTACCAGGCGGGTTAACCCAGATAGCCGTATATATCGATCAAAACATAAAGGCTGTTTTTGAAAATAGAAAGGCTATTTTGCAAAACATAAAGGCAGTTTTATCGAATAGATAGGAGTATAATTATGCTAAAAGACATCATAAAAAGGACTTCTCAATGACGCAAAGATCTTCATATTCACCGAAAAAATATTCGCTAGGGCTAGATATAGGCACGAGCTCAATCGGCTGGGCAGTGCTAGATTTAGATAAAAAACGTATTCACGATTTGGGAGTGAGGATATTTGAGCGGCCAGAAGACCCGCAAAACGGCGACTCGCTCGCCAAGCCTCGACGCGACGCGCGTTCAGCCCGCCACCGCCTGAGGCGACGCCGCCAGCGCCTCAATCATCTCAAACAATTCTTTATTGACCAAAATATTCTCACAAAGGATCAAGTCGAGAAGGTATTGGATTGTAAGTCTGATTTCAACAAATTAGACGTATACGAACTGCGGGCAAAAGCACTCGCCGAGGAGCTATCGCCCGAAGAGTTGCTCAAAGCTTTATATCAAATCGCCAAACGGCGCGGCTTCAAGTCGAACCGCAAGGTCGTCGAAGAATCGGATAAAGAAGGCGGTCGCGTCACTAGCGCTCTCAAGGCCAATGAAAAGTTTCTCGCTGATAACAACTACACAACTGTCGGCGACGCGCTGAGTCGCGATGAAAAATTCGCTTTGCACAAGCGTAATAAACGCGACAACTATACCAACAGTTTTGCGCGCGATGACTTTTTACGCGAATTAGAGGCGATAGTCAAGACTCAGCGAAACTATGCCCTGAAAAATACTCCCGAACAAGCTATCAACGAGTTAATTTATGGCATTGATGATGGGCAGGTCACTAACGCAAGCGCCATCATGTATCAGCGCCCGTTTATGACCAAAGAACTAATCGAAAAGATGGTCGGCAACTGTACTTTTGAGAAAAATGAGAAACGGGCGCCAAAAGCCAGCTATAGCTTTGAGGTGTTTCGCTTAGCAAGCGATTTGTCGCATCTCGTATTCATTCCTCGCGACGCCAGCAAACGCCAAGCCAAGCGTGAAAATCTAGAAATAAGATTATCTCCAGAGCAAATCAGTAAAGTTATCGACGTAGCCAAAAGCCAAAAGAGCTTAACCTATAAAAAGGTGCGCAGTACTGCAGGGATTAGCGAAGACTACGTGCCAAAAGATGTACGCGGTAAGAAGAAAGAGGGTGATGAATTCGGCGAAGACAATACTTTTGGCGGTCTAAAAGCGTATAGCGACATCAGATCAGCGCTAAAAGAGCTACCAGAAGATTGGGCAAAAATTGATAATGAATCGGCGATCAATCAAATCGCCTACATCCTCACTACGCAAAAAGCCGACGAGGGCATTCAAGCTGAACTAGATTCACTGCCGCTTTCTGACAAAGCCAAAGAGGCTATTGTCAAAATTAAGCCAACCAATTTCAAAGCGTTCGGCCATTTATCGATCAAAGCTCTACAAAAAATAACGCCACACATTCTTGAAGGTATGACTTACGACAAAGCCTGCGAGGCAGCTGGCTACGACTTCAAAAAGCAATCTGCCAGCCTAGAACAAATCACCAACCCCGTCGTCAAGCGTGCTATCACCCAGACGCTGAAGGTTGTTCGCGCCATTGAGCGTAAATATGGCAAACCATATTTTATCAAAGTTGAAACTGCTCGTGACCTCGCAAAAAATTTCAAAGACCGTAAGGCAATTGAAAATGAAAATAAGGAAAATCAAGCGCGCAATCAAAGTATCATTCAGACACTAAACGAAAACGGTGTCGTCACTCCAACCGGTCAGCAGATAATTAAAGTCAAGCTCTATCGTGAACAAAACGGCGTCTGTCTATACTCCGGAAAGTCAATTGATTTTGAGACGATGCTGCGCGACGACAACGCCTATCAAGTTGATCACATTGTGCCGTTTTCACGCTCCAACAACGACGGAATTACTAACAAAACTCTGGTATTAACAGAGGAGAATCAAAAGAAGGGCAATCAAACACCATTTGAATATTTCGGCGCAGACGAAAAACACTGGAAAGAATTTGTGGCCAGAGTAGAATCAATATACAAAACACGCGATATCAAAACTTCCGACAAAGCTACAAACGCCATCAACTACAAATACAACGGCTACGCCATGAAAAAGAAGCAAAATCTATTGCTTCAAGATTACAAAAATGACAGTTGGAACGTACGAGCCCTCAATGATACGCGATATATCACACGGTTTATCCAAAATTATCTACGCCAAAATGTCGACTTTGCCGAAGGCGAAGAAAAACAGCGTGTAATAGCACCAAATGGTACGACAACGGCATATTTACGCAAACGCTGGGGGCTAGCCAAGGATCGTGCCGAGGATGTATTGCATCACGCCAAGGATGCAGCGGTTGTGGCGGCAATTAACCAGAAGATTATTTACCAAGCAAACCTCTTCTCGAAAGAACAGGAAATGAAACTATATCTAAATAATGCTAAAACAATTGATGAAAAACGGCAAATTTTGTTACAATCTACCGACGAAAACACTGGCGAAATTACTGAAGAAGGGACATTTACTCAGGCGCAAAAAGACCTCGCGCAAGTTGAATATTTCAAGTTGCGCAGTGATGAAGAGACTAAAAAACGCTTCCCAGATCCGTGGCCAGGCTTCAGTAAAGAAGTCGTGAAGCGTACCCTCAACACCGATATTGCCACATTGCAAAATGAGCTACGTGGGCTTGATAATTACGACGAAGACTTCCGCCTGAATGTAAAGCCAATCTTTGTTTCTCGCATGCCGCGCCGCAAGGCTACTGCTCAAGCACACAAGGAAACCATCCGCTCACCAAAAGTCAAAGATGGTGATCAGAGAACCGTACGAATGCCACTAAACAAAATTAAGCGAAAAGACGTTGAGAATTCCGTACTCAAAGAATCTGACAAATGGTTGTACAAAAAACTACTCGAAAGACTAGACGCTCACGATAACAATCCAGAGAAAGCTTTCGCTGAGCCTATTTACAAAAATGATAAAAGGTTTGACAAAAACAGCAAAAAACTATCGCCAGTTTCGACCATCAAAGTATATTCAACGCAACCGAGTGGCTTTTATATCAACGACAGCAAAGCTTTTGTAAACAACGGGTCTATGGTGCGCCTTGATGTATATCAAAAACCAAATAAGAAAGGTAAGATTGAGCACTTCTTCGTGCCAGTTTACGCCCATCAAGTTGGCAAAAATAAGCCCACACCAACAAAGATACTGCCAGCACCCAAAGGGTTCACTGATGTAGACGAAACATTCACTAAGGTTTATTCATTGTATCCGAATGATTATGTGAGGTGTTACTTTGGCAATACTATTGAGGAAGGTTATTATATAGCCTACGATTCTGGATCTGGGCGAATAACTATCATAGATGCGGCCTCCCCAAATAAAGAAGGTATAAACCGGCACCGTATTTCACCCCGCTCTGCAAATCTCATCGAGCGTTACGACATCTCCGTCCTTGGCGACAATTACAGGTGGCTATAAATGGCCTGGCGCGTCGTAGCTATCGAAAATCCTGCAAAACTTAGCTTGCGCGACAACCAGCTAGTAATTGCGCAAGATATTGAGGCAACTTTACCAATCGAGGATATCGACTCGCTCATTCTGGACGGCTATGGTATTACCACAACCGCAAATCTACTCACAGCACTGGCGACCAAGGGTACGACGACTGTCATCTGTGACGAAAAGCACTTACCAGCTAGTGTACTTCTACCATACTCACAACACTCACGCCAAGCCAAAGTTTCGCGTCAACAGCTTGCCATGAGCCAACCACTCAAAAAACAGTTGTGGCAACAAATTATCATCAGTAAAATTACTAACCAAGCCGATGTCTTGCGGTCAATCGGATTAGACGATGCCGCCTTACGCACCCATATTAACGGCGTCAAATCAGGCGATACTAGCAATCGTGAATCAATTGCTGCTCGCATTTATTTTGACCAGCTGCTCGACGATGCCACTCGCCGTAAGCCGATTTGGCATAATGCCGCACTTAACTATGGCTACGCAATGATCCGTAGTCATATCGCTCGGCATATCGCCGCGCGCGGGCTGGTCGCTTCGCAGGGGATTTTCCATCACAATGAGCTTAATAGTTTTAATTTAGCCGACGACTTGATTGAGCCTTACCGTGCCGCCGTTGATTTATATGTCTTAGAAAAAGTCGCCCCGCTTCATGTCGGCGACCGCGACGCCAGCCTCACCAAGCACGATCGCCAACTTATTATTGACATATTAAATTATTATGTTATAATGAACGGTAAGAAGTTTACTATAAAACATGCGGTTGAGCGAACAGTTGAAAGCTTTATCGAATGTATTGAGGTAAAGGAGGCGCGTAAGCTTCTTTTACCAAAAATCGCCTCCTAACAGGGAAGGGATGTCATATAAAATCATGAGGGTCGCGGTATTTTTCGATTTGCCGACCAACACTAAAGCTGAACGCAAAGCGGCTACACAATTTCGCAAGTTCTTACTGGATGACGGTTTTGATATGCTGCAATATAGCGTATACACGAGACTGTGTCCAAACCGCGACGTTGCTGAAAAGCACATGATGCGCGTTAAACGCCACGCACCAGATAGCGGATCAGTGCGATTACTATACTTGACCAAACATCAATTCACGCACATGTACGTTATTGTCGGCGAAAAAACCATCCAAGAAAAGAACGTACCCGCTGGTCAATTAGCATTTTTCTAACCAAAAATCCCCCTCGCAACAGAGGGGGATTTAAGGAAGTAATTATACCAATATCTAAATTGTTAGGGAACTATAACTTCATTGCGTTCACAAACGCCGCAGGACTGATTATACCAATATCTAAATTGTTAGGGAACTATAACGCATGTATACAACACATTAGTCATATTACAATTATACCAATATCTAAATTGTTAGGGAACTATAACTAACGTAATGCGAGTTTTTAGTAGCTATCTAATTATACCAATATCTAAATTGTTAGGGAACTATAACCAAGCTGTGATGGCGTACGTGACAGGCCGTATTATACCAATATCTAAATTGTTAGGGAACTATAACTTGTAGTTGCCCTTACGCAATAGCTTGAAAATTATACCAATATCTAAATTGTTAGGGAACTATAACCATCGGACGTTTGATGACACGTCCGTCGTCATTATACCAATATCTAAATTGTTAGGGAACTATAACCCCAGCAATGGCTGTCCTTTTTTATGACAGCTCGGCGGACAATCTATATTTATTAATAAAAACTCTGGAGGGAATATGGGTAGGAACGAACAAAAGAAATCTGGGCTAATCACAGCAGGATTAGTTATAGGTATTATCGGGCTGGTGCTATCAGCAAGTCCCGATTATTAACAACTTCGCCGCAATACTTGGCGTGCTCGCTATAATTTTTGGTATAGTTGGCATTGTTGGCGCTAAGAAGCGCGACGGCGCGGGCCGCGGAATGTCAATCGCCGTTTTGATTATAGGTGTAGTCTGCGTTGGCATCGTACTAGCCAGTCAAGCAATGTACGGCAAAGCAATAAACGATGCCGGGAAGGCTATCCAAGATTCAGTAGATACATCAAGCGGCAAAAAGACTGACGAGCTACTTAAAAACGATGTTAACATCGAGATTGGTAAATTCTCAGCGACGGCTGATGAGTATGGCATTAATAAAACTTCATTGAGTGTTAAAGTCACAAATAAGAATACCGAGACAAAATCATATACTGTTAAGGTAGAGGCTGTAGACGCTAGCGGCACACGGCTTGCAGAAGATACGATTTACGCTAACGACCTCAAAAGCAATGGGTCTGGATCATACGAAGCATTTAAATATGTAGAGGCTGGTAAAGTAGATAGTCTAAAAACCGCAACATTCAAGGTTTATTCTGTTGGTCAAAGTTAAAGTTAAAATATAAAAACTATACAAATAACTAAGCCAGATTAAAAGCTGGCTTAGTTATTTATTTTTGGTACTAAATGCGTTATTTATGTTTATCGCAAGCAATCCCGTCACCGTCCCTATCAAGATGTGGCGAATACCCCGGTTCGCCACGGCGCATATGACTATAGCCGGCAGCACGCGCTTCTTTGCAGCTACTAAAATGTAATTCTGCCGAGGGAGCGGGTGCAGGTGTTGCTGGGCGTGGACGTGGACGCGGAGGAGTTGTTGGAGCTGGTTGCGGAGCGGCAGGAGTAGGGGCAACTTGGCGAGGTGCAGGCTGCGGTCGCGCTTGTTGCTGTTGTTGCCGAGCTTTAGCTGCGGCAGCCGCTGCCTCCTCCTGCTTTTTCTTCTCTTCCGCCTCTTTTTTAGCTTTTTCAACGCGTTCTTTTTCTTCTTGCTTGGCTTTTTCTAATTTGGTAATACGCTCAGAGAATTGTCCGCGTTTATCCTCTGGTAATTTATTGACATCCGACTTGGCGCGGGAGATATTTTCATCACTTGATTGTTTTTCGGCTTTTTTAACCGATTCCTCAGTACGTTTGAGGGCTTTTTCTAGCTCTTGTTTGTCATAATCAGCTTTCGTTTGGCGGTGAATCTTGATGATTTTATCGCCGTGGCGTTTGCCATCGATGACGGATATAGAAATATTGCTGTCACCCTCTTTTATGTCTTTAATTTCATACTTAATGTCGCCAGCTGAATTTTTATGCCCGTGTATACTAGTTTTGCCGTTAGCTACCTTTACCTCAGCAAGTAAGCTGACTCCTGATATTTTAGCAGAAATTTCGCGCTTGTCGGTGTGGTAATCAAGCTTAATGTTTTCGTCCACATTGGAAATAACGATAGGAACATTGTCCTTCTCAAGGCGAGACTGTTCCATTACATTGCTGGCATGTCCTATAACAGCAAGAGTAACGACAACTCCGCCAAAGATAAGCCAGCCATGCTTTCGCTTTTTAACAGCGGGCTTGCTCTTATTTTCCTGATCTGTTTGTCTAAGATTTTTTCTGACCACTGATATCTCCTGTCAATTCAACATAGCAGGGAACTCACTTATCCTGTTATTGCTTTGGTACGCCTCTGATGGATGACGACTTGCGGGGCGTTACCCGGGCAGGTAGCGATCTAGAATCTGCTACAGACGCAAGTCCTATTAGTAATCCATCAGGAACTCGTATATAAATATATCACAAAATACATTAAACGTAACTTGGCTTCCAGTGATCCGCCCCTAGCTAGCAGACGAATCACTGGTTTAGCGCCCAACAACATAGTTGAAATTGTCGATAGGCAGCTCGCTGACAATTTTACAGGCGCTACTGGAGCAGGGTATTTTCAAGAATCAACTCTCGAAAAACCATAGAACAAAAAGCGAACTAATTATCCGCAGTTTTCTTAAGACTATGCCAGAATAACTATCTAACAATTGCTAATGCTCCATAGATTTATAAAAATATCATCTCTAGCAGCGATCAAAACCCAAACCATAGTCAATAACACAAATTAGCGCGCCAAAAGCCATCAACAGCTCATAGCAATAAAAACATGAAACATGGCAAATATAGATTTAGAACATAAATATACCGGCAAAGCCCAAACAGGGCGGTAGCATAATTAATCGCCGCCGATATCTCCAGAAATCCACAAACTACATAAATTTATCTTGAAAAAAGACGATGGAGTAATCATGTTTCGTAGATAGTTTTAATGTCGCACAATGTACCTTTTACGAACTAATAAATACGTTCAACCGGATGAATGAGAAATATATCCAAAATAAACCAGCTTTCTCCCATTTATCGTTTTTCACCGCCAACACCTGGCAGGGCAACCTTAGCACTGCCAGACTAAAACTTAAGATTATTCTAAACTTTTTATACGTATTCCATTTACATTAAGACAAGCTATTCATTCCACGCCATACCCGCAGCCGTTAAACCAAACCAGCAGCCGGCACATGCTTTGTTGGCGTTTTTACAACCAAACTGCGTACGTAACATCATATCGCGTACAAACTTAAGCCAAGTTTTCCACACGCCGCCAAATCTAGCCAGCAATCCACACATTTGACTTTTTCTTAATTTTATTCCCCCGCTCCCCTAATTCGCCGCCCAGCTAATATTTGACTTTTTAGCATTTAGATATAATAATATATAGTTTTTCGTGTTTTGCCCAGCTTCCCAAAAAAGAACAAAAAGAGAACTAATATCTTAAATAGAGCAATACCCGCCCCTGTTAATTAGCCTGCCCGATCGCCTATTTAGCTATCTATAAAACGACCGCTGATCTACTCTGACGTCAATATATACTGGCGTTATCCCCTGTCCATCCAGATGTTTTATGGTAATAATCGCCTGCTTGACTTGCGGCTCAGCTGCCCTATCCACCGTCATTCGTATATAATAATCCCTGCCATCAACCTTAAACCAAACCTGGCGCACCGTGCCAGCTGGCAGTGTTGCCTCTGATACTTTTAGGTTATTTTGGGTAAACAAAGACACCGCCTGGCCTAAAAAACTTAAAAATTGCCGGTTAATGACCTCTTGGCCGCTTTTGGCAGGGATACCGCTTTCATCTTTGACAGCTACCGTCGGCGCGTCAAAATAATTCTGCTCAAACGTCACGCCGCTTTCATCGACAAAATACACTTTACTACCGGACGACCACTGAGCAACTGGCTGGCGAAATTGCAATTTTACTGATGATGAGGCCAAAGATTCGCCCTCGATTCGAATCGTTTTTACCTCCGGAGCTTGCTGTAAAAAGAAGTTTATCAAACTATTATGATCCAAAAAAAATCGAAATCTTTCAGCTGGACGCGACGCATAATAGTCGTTAAGGATTTTAATATATTTGGCGGCATTACCAGAACTCTTCGGGTCGGGGGTTTGAATTGAAACATTAATCGTCAGCTGAGACAGCAGATATAACACAATTCCAAGCCCGCATACCGCGCCGAAAAAACGCCGGCTGGCTTTGCGCCGCTTTTTAATCAGCCGGTGCGCCTCCAACCGCTCGGATGTTTCCATCGGCGAAGCTGTCTGGCGGCTGTTCAGCGTTCGGTTGCGCCGGTATGATTGCGCCGGTATATCATCATAAATTTCAGCCTGGCGCCTCGCAGCAATCTCGCGGCGCGTCAACTTAGGTTCTTTCTTTTTCAGAAAGCCAAATTTCATTTACGCCTGCCCTGCCGGCGAATTGTAGTTAATATCATATTTGACATATCGCGAGCAGCGTTCGGCTTGGCAAATTTGCCAAAATTATTGCCCAAACCTTGCAGAATTTTCTGAGACCGCAGCAAGCCGATAATTTTCTTTGCCAAAATCTGGCTGTCGTCATCCAGCTCGTCCTCTGTCACAATCACCGCCGCCAGCGCCTCTTGATACACCTTAGCATTCTTTAACTGGTGTCCAGCCGTCAGCCGGCCGTTTGGAATAATGATAGTCGGTTTGTGCAGCGCCGCCAGCTCCAACAGCGTCGTCGCGCCTGCCCTAGTCACCACCAAATCAGCCGCCGCCAGAACTTCTGCCATACCGTCATGCACGAAAGCTTGCAACCGCCAACCGTCGCATTCGCTGACCGCTTCCTTCAATTGTTCATATTGCAAATTGCCAGAAATTAAAAACACCGACGATTCAGCCAACAAATCTTCCCGAACTGCAACCACCGCCTCATTTATCCTGGCTGCGCCCAAACCGCCGCCAGTAATCACCACGAGCGGCCGATTCGGGTCAAATTGCAGCTTGGACTTCAATTGGCGGCGCTCCTCATCTGTATACAGCCTGAACTCTGCCGCAACTGGAATACCGACATACTTAGCTTTTTCCGGCGGATAACTATAATATTTAAGCGGCGCGCCCGTGCCAATCGCCTTAGCGAACGGGCTTAACAGCCGATTAGTTAATCCCGGGTGAGCATCGGAATCATGCAGCACCAGCGGAATTTTTAACAGCCGCGCCGCGTAGCCAGCCGGTAAGCAAACATAACCGCCCTTAATAAAAATCACATCCGGTCGCCAAATCAACAACTTGATAAAGCTTTGGCAAAACCCGATAGCCACCTTAAAAGCATCGCGGATGTTTGGCAATAAAATTGACGGATGAAAGTGAAAACTAATGCTTTTACCATGATAGCGCCGCAATTTTCCAGCAGCAATCAGCTCAACCGGAATAGTCTCGTCAAACTTGCTAAAAATTCCGCGGGCGCGGGCGCCAAACTTTCGATCGCACCAAAACCGCAGCTCATGATCGCCTGATTTTTTCAACTCCCTAAATACGGCTACCACTGGCGTAACGTGTCCGCCCGAACCGCCGCCGACCGCTAAGATTCTTGCCATCGCTTCCCTCCTCTAATGGTTTATGTGATGTGTATCTGGAAATCTGAAAAACTAACCCAAGTGCCGCGGCAATAAACATCATACTAGTACCACCGTAGCTCAACAGCGGCAGCGGAATCCCCGTCAGCGGCGCCACGCCGGTCATCGCAGCGATATTCATGATAACATGCGACGCTACCCAGCCGAATACGCCAGCCGCAGCCAGCCGCAGCCGCATGTCCGGCAATCTGGCAGACACGCGTAAAATTGATAATAATAGCGCCGTAAAAAGCGCTAAAATCGCCATCAAGCCGAGAAAGCCGAACGTCTCGCCCATCACCGCAAAAATCGAGTCGTTAATCGCCTCGGGCAGATAACCGGTCGCCTGCACACTCTTGCCAATCCCCAGGCCCAGCAGTCCGCCAGAACCAATCGCAATCCGCGCCTGCTGAATATGATAATCGCCGTCATCCTGACTAGCTGCGCGGCGACTGTCGCCCTGTAAGAACGTTACTACGCGCTCAATCCGGTGCGGCGACATAGCGATCATCAGCACCCCGAGGATCAATACCGCACCCAGCACCTTGGCGATAATCTTTCCATCCATCCCAGACACCACCAGCATTGCCATGATAATCGCCACCAGCGACATGCCAGTCCCCAAATCCTTTTGCAAGAACACCACGACAATTAACGAAATCCCTGCCAATACCGCTACTGGCACAAGCGTTTCCTGCATATCGTTAATTTTCTCCTGTTTGACGCGTTTGCTTAAAAACCCCGCCAGAAACACCAGCACGCCGTATTTTAGCAGCTCCGACGGCTGAAGGCTGCCTAATTGCCCCAAATAAAACCAGCGGTAAGCCCCGTTCGTACCTTTGGCAATTGACAGATGGAGAACTGCGCCCATAACCACCAGCAGCACGCATAAAACCAGCCCGGTTAAAAAAATCTGTTTCGCGCACTTATTAAACCACTTCAATGGCAGCAGTGCGCAAATCGCAAACGCTGCGATAGCAATGATAACGCTAGCTAACTGCTTATTAAAAAAGAAGTTACTATCATAATGCGTACCGTATGCATAATTTAGTACATTTGCCCGCTGCGGCCCCAGCGCGTACATTACCACCAGCCCCAGCATTAACAGCAGCCCCATATACAGAGCAATCTGATACATCGGTCGATGGCGGCGAACCGGCACAACTTTGCTGGCGTTGCGCTTAAAGGCAGCTGAACTACGCAATATGACCCCCCGCTAAAGCCAGCATCACGCCGATAAACGCCATCACGCAGCCAATTACCCAAAACCGCATCGTCACCTTGGTTTCCGGCCAGCCAATAGCCTCCAAATGATGATGAATTGGCGCCGATAAGAAAATCTTGCGCTTAAAGAATTTTTTACTGGCAATCTGTATCAAACTGGAACCCGCCTCAATCACAAATAACAGCCCAATTACTGGCAGCAGCAACAGCGAATCCGTCAGCATCGCCACCACCCCTAAACTAACGCCATAAGCAAAGCTGCCAACATCGCCCATGAAAAACCGCGCTGGATAAATATTAAACCACAGATAGCTCAGTAGCACGCCGACCACCGTAAAGCAAAATCCTGCCAGTAGCACCTGCTGCTGCAACAAGGCAATCACCCCAAATGCGCCGAAACTAGCGCTCAAGAGACCGCCAGCCAGTCCATCCATGCCATCGGAGATATTGACCGCATTGCCGGTTGCCACCACCGCAAATGCAAACAACGGGATGATCATCCAGCCAATACTCACATCCCCCATAAACGGCACGTGAAAACTCATCACGCCTAATTTGGCGAAGAAGAACCAGCCGAGAACCGCGCCAATAAGCGTAATTAGCGCAAATTTTACCGGACTGCGCAATCCTGCTGCCCCGCCACCTGTACCGCGAATATTGATAATATCATCGATCAAGCCAACCGCGCCGCCGCCCAGCAGCGCTGCCAGCGGCAGCCACGTCTGCGCCCGATCTAAATTACAGAAAAACGTCACTATAAAAATCGCGATCACGCCGATCACGCCAGCCATTGTCGGAATATTACGCTGCAATTTCGCCGCTTGGAATTTGGCAAAAATCTTCAATTTTTTACCGTCGGTACTCTCTGAGCGCTGCCGCTTCCAAAACCGATATCGGTAAGCAAAAAACGTATAAATCGGCGTCAGGAACATCGCCAATAAAAACGCCCCGACGCTCAGTAAAAATACGTGCGTTAATTCGTTAGTCATTGTTTGTAAAGCGGTTGCCATGGTTATCCCTTCGGTGCTAATTTCATATAATCAATCATCCAGTTGGAGATGTCCGTAAAAATCGGGCCGGCGTGGTAATTTCCCTGCAGGTTAATTCCTCTGCCCGGCGCCGCCACGCGTACCATTATGACATATTCCGCCCTATTTGCGCCACCATAGCCGATATAGGTCGCAATTGTCTCGCTTTGTGAATAATGGCCACTAACGACCGCTTCCGACGTTCCAGTCTTACCGCCAATTTCATATCCCGGCTTATCATTCTTCGATAAAAACGACGAGCCGCGCGCCGTCGCTAGCATACTGCGCATTTGCGACGACGTCCCGGCGCTGACCGTCTGGCGCAACGCTTTATTCTCGGACGGATGTATTTTACCGTTTTTATCAACTGAACCGCTAACAATCGCCGGCCTATAGTATTGCCCGCCATTAACAATCGACGAAAACCCAGCCGCCACCTGCACCATTGTTAAGTTCATACTCTGGCCGTACGTCATTGCCGAATAACGGACTTCGTTGCCCTCGGCGCTGTCCGGCGGATAAACATAACCGGCTGCCTCGTTCAACTCAATACCAGTAGCTTGCCCGAATCCAAACCGATCATGATAATAATCGTACAGCGTCTGGCGCGCTGGCAAATTGATTTGCGACCCATTGCCAAGCCTCCGCACTGCCGTAATTGTACCCACATTCAACGAATTATTAAACGCTCCCTGAATCGATATCGGACCATTCAAACCGCGCAGCGCATTGCACATGGTCCTGTCAGCTACTTTAATGCAATCAGTATTATTATAGACGGTCGACGGCGTAACTGCGCCTTTATCAATCGCCGCAGCAAAACTAAACGACTTAATAATCGACCCCGGCTCAAACGGCGTCATCGTAACATTATTCATAAAAACCGCGGCATTAGTTTGCTTGGCGTATTCTGCCGGATTATACGACGGATAATTAGCCATCGCCAAAACTCGGCCGTTATTTGGATTCATAACGATAACACTTCCTTCAGTAGCACGCGCTGCCTCGACGCCGTTTTTCAGCGCCGACTCAGTGTAGCTCTGAATATTCCGATCGACCGTCAAAGCAAGATTCTCCCCCGCCTTCGCCTCAATCCGAATATTATCCTTGCCCACTGTCAGCGGCACATTCCTGACGTCGGTCACTGCCTGTAATAAACCGTTCTGCCCCTTTAAGCGCTTTTCCAGCGCGCCCTCCACGCCGTATTGTCCGTCGCCAGCCGCATTAACGAAACCCAGTACGTGCGCACCTAAACCATTCTCTGGATAATCGCGAATCGACCCCTGTTGATACAGCATACCAGCAAAATTCTTATTCCTCAATTTTTCGGCTTGCGTTCTAGAAATATTCCTAGCCAAAACCTCATAGCGAGACTTCTTATTATTCAGCTTAGCCTCGGCATGATAAACCATCTCTCCGCCGGCGATTTCTTTCAAGCTAGTAATAATTTTACTGCGCTCGTTGTCTTCCACCGCCTGCGGATCAGCAATTACCGTATAAATCATCCGATTCAGCACCACTGGCGCCAACGCCTGCCCGTCCATCATATAGATCTTACCGCGCTCTGCCGGAATAACAAATTGCCGCTGCTGGCTAGCCCGAGCCAACTCAGTATACATGCCATGCTGCAAAATCTGCAAGTAAAACAGCCTTAACACAAAAGCCGCCATCGCCAAGAGTAAAACGATGGCCAACCAGCCAGTTCTAGAATGCTTAAGCCGCTGCATAATCGCTCTATTTAGTATATCATTTCAGGCTACCGCGCGTAACTAGTCTCGGTCGATGTCATGGCCGCCGCGACATTACTATTCTTCGCCCTCTCTAGCGATGTCAGCCGCGCATTTTGTACTTCCAATTCTGATTTTTTAGCGCTCAATTCATTTATCTGCGAATCCAAATCCTGCGCCTCGTAGCCATAGGCCGTCGTTTTAATTGCCTGAGTCAAATAAATCAAGCCCAGTACTGTAATCATCAGCGCAACGAGCACTGTATGAGCGACAGGACCAAGTTTGACCCGAGATTGGAAACGTGTTGAGTTCTGGTTGCGCCGCATCTGGACGCCTGAACGTCGCGGAGTAAATGTGGTGGTTGTCATTGCTTCTATTCTTATTTTTATTTATAATTTTTATTAGGGAAAGCCAGCCCGCCCCTGTTAGCATGTTAGAACGGGCTGTTTCCAAGTTAGAGTGTATATTCCGGAATACGCGCTCTGTTAGCCGCGGCGTACTGCAACAGTCTCAGCTACTTCTGCGTCCTGGAATTGTACTTTGATATGGATTGGCATGGTGTCGCCCTCCTTTTTGTTTTATTTTTTCACGGCGTAGCGAAACTGAGCGCTTCGACTGCGCGGATTGTGAACATCTTCTGTTCCAGACACCGGTTTTTTCTCCGGGACGCTCAGCTCGGCCTCGTAGCCAGCAGCTGCTTGCTCCCAGAAATATCGCTTGACCAATCGATCCTCCAGACTATGAAAGCTAATTATTCCGACTCGCCCGCCCCTGTTAAGGAGGCGTGGCAACAGTGGCAGTAATTCCTCAACCAGCCGAAGTTCGTGATTGACCTCAATGCGTAGTGCCTGAAAGGTGCGAGTCGCCGGATGATGTTTCATCCCGCCGCGACCGACAGTGTGCTTGATCAGATCAGCCAGCTCGGTCGTCCCCCGAATCGGCCGTGCTTTGGCGATTGCTTGCGCAATCCGCCTGGCCCGTCCGGGACTTTCCTCGCCGTAACGAGTTATCAGCCGCGTCAACTCATCAATCGAATACGAACTGATAATATCCGCTGCCGTAATTTCCGTCCGATTATCCATCCGCATATCCAGCGGCCCGTCAAACCGAAACGAAAAACCTCTCTCTGCTCTGTCAAGCTGCGGTGACGACACCCCCAAATCAGCCAAAATCACGTCAAATGTACGTCCCTGCTTGACCAAATCCTGCGCCGCGCTCACAAAATCCTTGTGAATTAGCGTCGCGCCTTTTTCAGCCAAATCGCCCAGCGTGTTAATCGCGTTATCATCGCGGTCAACTAGCACTGCGCCCAAGTAATTATCCGTTCTCGTGAGGAATTCCCTGGCGTGGCCGCCATAGCCAGCCGTCAGGTCAAGATAACTCTCGCCTTTAGCTGGCCGCAACCTGTCCAAGGTCACCCCCAGGAGCACGGGAACATGAATCGGTTCGCTCGTCTGAAGCGCTTCCGACTGTGGTGGATGTTCTTTAATACTCATAGCAAAAGTATACCATCCCGCAAGCCGATCCGCACGAGCGTAAGCGAGCTTTAGGGGGAGGAGGCAGCGCAGACGAATTTAGTTCGGCTGGCTGCCGGAGGGGTGAGCCCCTCCTCTTTTGCTGCTCGAGATCACCTAACTGGATATTTAATTCTGGCTGTTTTGTATTTGTGTTTTGTTTGTTTTTGTTGTCTTAAGAGTGGAAATGTGATGATTGTCGGTGACAACCATAGTTTCCAAAAGAGACTTATGTGTGAGGTGGAGTTTTTTGGGAGGTGTTTTGAGGAAAGAACGTTGCCGTTTTTATCGTGGAGCAAATTGCCACCTGCCATCTTCAAATACCCAGATAGTTGATCTCGAGAGGTTTTCAAATTGTTAAAGTACTAACCCCGGCTAATCAATCCGCATGCTCGGCCGCCATCAGCCGAAAATACGCGCCCGCCCGTACCGCCACGACTTCCCGGTCAATGCCGGCATAGTCGAGTAGATGCTGCTCAATCGTCACTCGCCCCTGTTTCTGGTCGAGCGCCGAAGCGGTTTTACCGCGGCGGAATTTGACATTCAGGTCGGCCACGCGCTCATCCAGAATGCTTCCGGTCAGCGCGCCCTCCACTTCCCGATCCCAGACTTGCTGCGGATATAAGTGAAGGTAGTTGCCAAACCCGCGGGTCAATACGACGCCGGACGCAAACTCTGCCCTGAGCTCGGCTGGGATCGTCAAGCGCCGCTTGTCGTCCAACTTTCGCTCAAAGTAATCTGTCTGCACGTCGTCCTTCCTCCGTGGTAGATTAGTTGGTTTTTCGCAGTGGATGTTTGTTTTGGTTGGTGATTTCCATCAACTTTCGTTCCACTAACTCCACTATACTACCCACAACTACCCACATGCAAGCCCTTTTACCCACTTTCTACCCATTTCCCTACCAAACTAAAACTTTTCCACGGTTTTGTGGAAAAGTCTAGTGTAGTCATAATTGGTTATACCGCTAATTAACTACATAATGGCACAGCATTGCCCTTTAGTTTTGGATCGTACACCTAACACCTAGAGATCCTCAAGCGGACGACTATGTAGCGTAACAGGATGTCTTTTATTGCAGCTGCTGCCCGTATGCCAACCTGACTCAGCAGGAACAAACAATCCCGAGGTATCTTGAACCATCTCGGTGTTGTCTAGGACGTCCTCAATACTGACGGGCTCAGTTTCTTCTGGGTAAGAGTCATAAACACCCCCTTCTATCAAGGCTATGACGCCTTCAACTCTTCCCCGCATAGCAGCAGCCGCACCTAAGGCCCGGCGACGTCTCTTTAAGCCAATCCCCTTCTTAAACCGCCAATCGCCGCGGCCTCCTTCTTGTATAGCAAATTCCGTATCATAACAACCATTCTCCCCAACCAATCTTGTGCTTTTAAGATATTTGTCGCCTCCACGACCATCCTCTCCTACTGTATACAAAACAACTATAGGATTTCTATAAACCTGTCTCTTTCTGCCCCTTTGCCCTCTTCTAGTCGTGTCGGCTTCTTTGGCTTTTTTGTAAAACTTCCTACAGGCAATAATATCCTGTCATCACCATAACGATCAGACTTAACACTGAAACCGCCTCCTCTAGAACCTTCATACATACCGAACCCGCCTCCTGTAGAGTCTTCGTATATACCTCCCGTTAAACTAAGCAGATGCTCTGCTCTATCCCATAAACGCGGCATAAGCTTCCGTAACTGCTCACTTGTCTTCTCTAATTGTTCGTCCTTTGGTCTAATTTTATCGTCTTCGCTACGTCTTCGAAGCTCTTCGACTGTTGTTCTCTCTATAGACCCTAGTCGGCTAGCCATTATAATAACTACTACCTTTTCTCCCGCCACACTTACTATTAAGAACCTTTAGTATAACTCTATGTTTTTAATTTGTCAAAAAGCATCCTCCACTAACACCTCAACCGCACATCATAAGCGCAAAAAAGACACGATGTAGTACTGTTCCCGTGGTTTAATAGGTTTGTAGTCAACATAAACGCATGGAGGAAAATATGTGGCTAAATGTTAAGGTAGGCGGCAAATAACCATCTATTACCGCAAACAGCCAATAACATCCTCGCCGTCATGCAGCATGCTATATAAAATATCTTTATCCATGATGTCCATAAACTCCGCTACGGTTTCACTAATAGTATCCCTAATTTCTTGATTATCGCCAGTTTCTCGATAATCCTGTACGTTTTTCCACAATTCTTCAACGATAGCGCCTCGAATAGCCTTCATCACGGTATACGGATTATTTATTGCTAATATCTTATCAACGTCCATCTGGGCTATATGACCCGCCAAATTTATAACAGCAATATCGTCTGGATTCCGAAATTCTTGGCGAAAACGCTCCATACCGAGGCCGCCCGGTCTGTTTTTATTCTCATCAGCAGCCTTGAAAATTTCATCTAAACTTCCGTCTATAACGCCAAACAACCGCCGCATACCATCCTCCAAGCCCGCTTCTTTACCATCAAGATCCGAAACGTAGCTTGACAACTCTCCTTTCGTTTGCACCAGAAAATCCCGTATCAGCATCCGATTGCCAATCCCTTCGAGAACTACACTATGCGGCAGCACCGCGGCCTGATCTCTAATCTTTGCAGAATCTTTTTGCTCTAATCCAGCCAGAAAATCACCAGATAAAAAATCAGAAGCTTTTTGCGGTAACTTCTCCATATTTTCATAGTATAACATAACCGCTTCCTTGCCTTTCTGCCAGTCGCCTGCGCCTACACTGGCGAGCTCTCTTAATATTAACCAAACTATCTCTCGTCACTCCATCCTTGCGATACGGACGTACGATATTTGTTCCGGGAGGCATATACATCTCTCCTCTTGGTTCAGATTTCTTTTCTCTACCTTCGGCGTGCCAAAGCATTCTCCGTATCAACTTCTCGAAATCGTAGTCAACAGAAGAATGAAACCCAGTGATATAAGCTCCGTTCTTTGCTGTTTTAGAATCGTGTGCCGAGAAATACGCTCTAACGGGAATCTTCTTACCATCACCCATCAGCTCATCGACCGAAAGTCCATATTTTATTCTTTGCTCATTAGCTACAATCAACTGCATTTCAATTTGATCTTCTATTTCGGGATATTGATCAACTAGCGAATGATAAACATCTCTAAGCTGCGAGCCGCTAATAGTCCAATCATCCAGTAGCACAACTCGCAAATTTTCTTTTGGCATATTCGCAATATCATCTCGATCAACGATAATCCTATCACCGTATTTTTCCCAATCTTCTTCGGTAAAATTGGCTAGTATATTATCTAATAAATATTCATCGCTCTTTATCTGATTCTTATTAATTTTAATTTCTCCAGCGATAACACAAATTTGTAAATCGGTATTTGCCTCAAGAGCTGCTTTCCAGCTGACAGCGATACCAGCCGCTGCTTCTTTGTATTCTTTTTCGCCAATAAATGTCAAATTTTCGCGCATAGATTTAGCTTCATTTGCATATTTACCGTTTAGGGATTCTACATAGGCAAAAAACCCATCAAGCTGGCATAGCGTTTCGTATTCCGTTAATTCTGCCCTATCACCTCTATACAGATCATCTAATGTAAAAGTTTGTGGGATGCAGCATGTTCTGGGAGTATATGTGATAATATTACTCCTGTCTTCAGCCTTGCCTGCCAGTTGTTCATCTAAACGCGGAGCAACCTTGACCACTCCCTCTGACTCTAGCCGCCAACATACCTCTTCAGGGCTAATTTCGTCGCTCGCTCCAGCAGGATGAATCTCGACTCCTGAAAATTTTACCGGAGTAAGGCTATATTTGTCGACATACGAACCAGTAGCCTCTATATCTAGCTCAGCATCCGAATCACTTTCAAGATTATCTTCGCTCTCTCCTGGCAGAAGAAATGTTGTCTCAAGACTTCTTCTCATAAAAATTACCTTTAGTCCTTGGATTTTCTACTAACTGCAAGCTCCTTCCAAATCCGCCCCAACGTGTTACAAGTATCAAGGTTCGCGTCTTGCACGGTAATCTCTTGCATGGTAGCCTTCTGCGGGTCATCTCCACCGGGAACAACTTTGTGCACACGGCATTCGCCAATCCCTCCATTTTCACTAGCCTTGTATTTAATACGATATATGTCAAATTCATCTTCAGACAGATTACCATGACTATCAAACCGAGCCAGATTAACATCCATAGAAGCATCGCCGTCACCTTGCGCAAAATGATACATCGCACTGGCTATACATGCCAAATATCTCCTCGCAAACGCTTCGTAATCGTCGGGATTTTCCCCGGTTTCCTGCACAATCAGCTCCGCTCCTGAAACCGACCTGCCGCCACCGCCACGTCCTTTCTCGTTCATTGTCTATCCGCTCCTTTCTTATATACACGTGTCCGCCCATTACGGGTTTCTGCCATTGTAGATATTGTATTCCCCTCGCTATCTTTGGTCTTAATAACAACACGACCCTCTTCCTCTACACTACTATATGTTATTCCATCTAGACCGCTAACAACCCTGACCTGTGGAAATGCCTTAGAAATCGCCACCGCTGTACCCCTGCGCCGCTGAAATCCTTCGCCAAGCGTAAAAGGTTCATATTTACCCTCTTCTTGCACAAGCGGATGGCATGAGCTTAGCACGATCGTGTCTATCCCTAACGCCTCTATCAGGCAACGCATGCCCTTTTTATTGTACCATTTTCTAGGACTGGGCGGTATCTCCTCAGACAACGACATAGAAAAGCACTCTTCAGAGCCATGACCGAATAAAACAATAGTATTAAATGTATTACTATCGACACCAGCTCGTTTTAATCTTTCTACCACACCAGATAACATATCAGTATGGTCTATTTCAACAGCATACGTATCAGTAGATTTTATATACTGATATGTATGCGCAGCGCCGTTGTGATCACCACTATCTCCCCTAATAATCATCGTTGCCGGGTTGCCAGATTCCGTACGCCCAGTCTCTAATATATGCAGCGTACCTCGCAAGACTTCTGGACTCCAGTCAGAAAAATGCATTATTCCCAACTCTTCGGCCAGCTTGTTGGCGTTGCCTTGTCCAACCTCGCGGATAGTTTGGATATAATCGTTATATCTGTGGATCTGCCTATCTATACTATCAGAAGAGGACGAAACAACCATACTTCTAATACCGCCACTCATCATAATAGGATACATATCTGGCAAACGTCCCTCAAAGTACTTCTGTATCAAATCGCACCGTCCATAGACATCAGGTTTCGCCTTACCATCGTCATCATAAATTTCTGTCCTTTCTATACAGTATTTGATGATCATAAAATCAAGCTGCTCTGTCTTATCCCGTTCATTAACCAGCCGGCGCAACGGCTCCGGGAAGTCTTCTCGATCTCTGGCGTCCTGCGGCCAGCGCTCCGGCGGAAAACCACGATCTGCTAGCCAGGCTGCGTACGCATCAAATCCGAGCCAACCCATTGAATTAGCAGCAGTCTCAACGCCGAACCGCCATGTCCCGGCAAGTCCACTGCCGAGCCAACCCATTGAATTAGCAGCAGTCTCAACGAGCTCAGCTATCTCACCAGTAATTATATCTTCAAATCCTTCGGTCACCTCCCCAGGCAAGCCTGCTTCGGTGCTCATTAATTTAGCTACAGCTCCTTCACACCCGCAACCGTAGTCAAAATAATCGTCGCTCGCGATATTATCTTTAAGAGAGCGTATCGAATCAATCTGCCCCTGCATAGCGCGCCGGGCACTATCCGCAAGTTTTGGCATATGCTTATAATGCTCTTTGAAAAACGCTGCAACATTGATTTGTGCTAAAACTGGCAAAACAATATCAGCATAATAACGAACATGCTCTTCATCATAATTTTCTGGTTTCTCCGGATTAAGTCTTGCATCTTTCGCCACCAACTCTCTTATGTTAGGCACCAGCTTCTCTATTTCTTTATAATTACCGCTCGCAATACTTCCCGCAAAATCAGGAAAATCAGGATAACTCTTAGGAACAAATTTGCCATCAAAGCCATCCACAGGACTATTCACATCAGCCCGAAACTCCCACTCTTCGTCAATCTTATTAATTCTCTGCTGAGTCAATTCGTCAAGCTCTCCTTCAGCGCGAGAATACTCGTTTTCAGAATCGCCGCTTTCGTTATCTGCAGCCTCATGATCCTCATCAGTACTACGCCAGCCAGTCCTTTTCATCAGCCGATACACTAGATCAACCACACCTCTCCCTATCCGCCGCAGACTGGACTTCCGTTCATCACGGCTAGCCCCTGCCTCTAATAAAGGCATTCCATCAGGCGCAGGAAGAAGCGCTACTCTACCAAGGTCGTCAGTCTTATCTGACCCTGACGTCAGCAATCTATCAGCGCTAGACGCAAACATATCTTCGCCATCCTTATTAGCCGCGGTAATCAACTCTTCTGTCATATTTGCTTTATTTATCTTTGTTACTGGTAGCGGCGGCGACAGCATCAGTCGGCTCATACTGCGCGCTTGTTGTGACTGTGTCTTCTGGCGGCTGTATTGCCTCGGTTGATTTCCCATTACTATTACTTATACCCAGCCAGGCACCAGCAGCCAAAGCAGTAGCAGCAATACAGGCAACGACAGAACGCCATTTTAGATCTTTTTCTTTCTCTGCCGCCCGCCAAAGCTTCTCGGTACACCCCTTCACTCGCGCTGCGTCCAAATTTTAATGCCATTTTTGTTAGTTCCTTTCTAGAATAAAATAATCTGCTTTTTAGTTATCATGTCTTTAGCATTAGCATATACTAGTATAAATGTCAATATAATGCTGGCGTTTATTACTCTCATTCAAAATACCTGCCATTAAGCAGGTATTTATTACTTTAACTAATAATACTTTTACATTTTTTTAATTTTTATTACTAACTTCATCTATTATTGCTTCGACTTGATGCGCTGCATCGCTCCCAGTGACATCTCTGGTATCAGTTTCAAAATTTTCACGTGTAGTTGTTATCTGTACAGAACCATCTTTACGGAAGTCGTATACTCCCAAAGACTCATCTGTTGAGGATAATTTTCTATCGCCATTTGAGTCTGCATACGCCTTAATCTCATTAACTGTAACGCCTTTCTTTTCCAAAGCCCTTGATATATCACTTGTAGTAATTTGTGCGCCGCACGGCAAAAGACTTACCGATGAATTGTCCAGAGAAGTAAACTGGGCGTTTGTCATTGCGCTGCCGTCACCATTATATACGCTCACATCAATATCCGCTCCTGAGCCGCTTTCACTCGGATAAGCATTAGCGCAAACCGAAGTGCCATCTTCTTTTCCAGTAACGCAGTTTCCAACGCTAGAGTTGTCGTAACCCTGCCTTTCGACATTTTCAACTTCTCCTAAAATATATTGGCGTACTGCATCTGTCTCTTCATCTAAATAAGATCTCTCTGTCCCCTTCTGTTGTTTGTCAGCATGGGCATCCTGAGCATCAAGAGCAACTCCGCCTCCAAAAGCCATAGCAAAGCTCAAAATTACCGCGGCCATCCTTTCCGTAACCCCAGGACGCCTCTCTTCCTCTTCTACCGTAAATTTCGTATTCCTCACTTCAAATTTCGTATTCCTCACTCCAAAATCCATATTCCTCACTTAGAACCTCCTCTGCCTGCAAGGCAAATCATTAATATACTAGAATCAAACTATACTCTACACTTTATATAGTGTCAATATTATTTTGATTCGGTCACTCAAACAATCCAATCACCTCCTCCCCAAAATGCTTCTGCAGCCGCATCTTAATCGAGCCTTCATGCCGGCCAAGTTGTTGGCTGAGCTGCTGGATAGTTGCGCCCTGTAAAAATTCCTGTTTGAGGGTGTCATCGTCGGCTTTTTCCCATGGCATGTAGGCCTTCGGGTGTGTCTCGCGCATTTTGGCAATTCTTTGCTGCCAGCTGCCGGACTGAGATTTCTTGCCGGATTTTTTCGGCGCTGGCTGCTTTCGCTTCATTTCCTCCAGCATCGGACGATACCGCTTGACCGCCTCACTACTTGCCCGCTGCAGCACCTCGTCAATCGCCAGCGCGTCAGGCGAGACCGCCAACGCCTTGCGGTTAATTCCATATAGATACAAATTATCCAAATCTCGCACCCGACTGAGCGCCACATAACCCATACCTTCGACAAAGGCCTTTCTCAGGTCAATTTTTGCCGCGTCCAGCGTCATACCCTGGCTCTTGTGCACAGTAATGGCCCACGCCAGCCGCAGTGGCACCTGGGAAATGCTAGCGCGCTTGCGCTCACCGTCGCGTAACTCCCACACATCCGGCACCATGGTCACCTGCTGGCCACTGCGAAACTCCACGATCGGATAATCGGTTAGTGGCTCAAAATCCACCACCGTGCCGATGCTGCCATTGGCGTACAATTTCTGCGGCGAATTTTTCACCGCCATGACCAACGCACCCGGTTTCAACACCAGTTCACTCGGTGCCAACACCGACCGTTGCAGGCTCTCGACATACACCTTTGAGCCCGTCGTCGTCTGCTGATATGTTCGCTCCTCGCCCGCCAGCTCCGCCAGCTTCTGGCTGTTGATGGTGTCAACATCAACATTGACGGTGTGTAGTTCAGTAATGTCACCGTCAGGCGGTTGGACCTCCGTCCGTGCCAGCAGTGCCTCGGCGTGATGCCGCCTAATATTGTCATGTCTCAGCGCTGTCAAAATCTCGAGGAGCTGCTCATCATTTTGCCGATATTGCCGCTCCAGATACAGCACCGCCGGCTGCAACTCCTGCCACGCTTCCGAGTACACCACGAAGCCACCGTCCTGCTCGCCCGGACGATTGATCGGTGGTAATTGGAAAAAATCGCCGCTCATCACCAGCTGAATACCGCCAAACGGCTGGTCATTTTCCCGGACACCGCGCAGCACCCGATCGACCATGTCCAACCGAAAATCATGCAGCATGGAAATCTCGTCAATCACCAGCACATCAGTCTTGGTAATCACCTCACGCCGCGTTTTTGACAGCCGATCAAAAAAGTTGTTCGCGAGGTGATCGCTAACGCCAATGCCGCTCCAACTGTGAATCGTATTGCCGCCCAAATGCGTCGCCGCCAAGCCCGTCGTCGCTGTTACCGACACCTTTTTACCCTGGTCACGCGCCTGCGCAATAAAAGTATTCAACAGGTGCGTTTTGCCGGTGCCAGCCGCGCCCGTCAGCAGCGCCGACCGACCGCTCATCAAAATCGCCAGCGCCAATTCTTGATCCATACTTAACCTCGCGGCGGTTCGCCCTCTGGCTCGCCCAGCAGTTTTTTCGACTTAATTTCGTAACGTTTGCCGGTAATTTTACTCTCAATGTAATCCTCGTTGATCAGGTTCACGAACATATCCAGATCATTGCCATCCATAATGATAATCGTGCCGTTATCATCACTCATCAGCTCCAGCTGCATCTCATCAGCATAGTCCAGCACCTGCTCTTGCTTGACCTCGCCGATCTCCAATTTCTGTAGTTTATTGATGGTCTTTTTGCGTTCCTTGACCAGCGCATTCAGGTCCAGCCCCTCCGGGAAACTCAACTTATATTCCTTTTCAATTTCCGCCACTTTCTTATCGGCAATCACTTGCTTCTTGTACTCATAGCCAAACATTCGCTCAAACTTGCCTGGATTAAAGGCGAAAATATCCTGACCGATGATCAACACCTGGTTATCATCCGGCACCTTAAAACCGACTTCCGCCTTAAATGCGCCAAACTTGCCGTCAGAAAACTCCCACGCTAGCGCGCTTTTGAGCGTCTGCCCCTGCTGGATTAACTTAGCCGTGTAAAATATTTTTTCTGGATCATTTGGATCAGTGAACCGCGCTATCACGCCCTTCATTCGCTTAAACTCATGCTCGGTTTCCGAAAATTCCACGATGTCATCACGCTCGTGCTCAATCAAATGAATCAAGGTTTCCGCTCGGCCAACCTTGGCGAGGTCTGTTCGCAGCAAGACGTTGTCTTCCGCTTCGCTTAGCTCATAATCCCGCACGCTAAGACCAGTACCGGCACCCAAATTGACTTGATTGATATAATCAAACAAAAATAATGGCCGGAGCTGCTGCTCGACATCGCCCTTCAAAGGCATAAAATACGGCGTGTAATTTTTATTAAATAAAAACAGCTCTATCTGTAAATCATTCTTCTTCGCATCAGTTTGATTCGCCCACAAAAAAATATCTGTCGTTTCCCTCACTTCTTCCATTGCCCCAGTATAGCACGCAGGAAGAAACGACGTCCAGAAAATTTATTCTCGGTCGACTATAACTCTTCTACCTATCTTTTTATTTAATTGCCGCATCTGTGGAACTCCAAACACCAAATCACTCGGATCGCTCAGATTGTCAATCTCCTCTCGCGGCATGTCTAGCAGCCCCCCAACGCTAAACTAGCCATATAAGCGGAGGCTGCGGTCTGTTGCGGCGTCAAATTTGACCTGTCGCGCATATTAAGTAGCATACAGGCCACTTCTAATCGTCCTCTTCTTCTCGCTCTGGGAACCCCTGCAGAAGAACCGCGTATTATCGCTTGAGAATATGCCATCTCTTCGGGCAGAGGTGTTTTGCCAGCTGCTACACCCATCTTATTTAATAATATGCCATGAGAACCGCAATCCCCCAGCCCCATCTTAACATGTAGCTCATCCTCCCTTGGCTCTATTTCAGTAACAACCCCTATAAATCCTAGGTCATCTCCGGGACGATCAAAAAAGAGCTTTGCGTCAGCTCGCACCACAGTAAGGTCTGCTGAATATAGCCTATTCATCTTTCCATTGTAACATAAATTGTCTATTTAGTCAATCGCTCGCCCAGCCGCGCCCGGTTCGCCCACTCATCTGCCAGCTCATTGCCCTCATCACCCTCATGACCGCGCACCCAGAGGAGCTCCGCCTGCGAATTTGAGTATAGCTCATACAGTTCACGCACGATATCCAGATTTTTAATCTCGCCGCCCTTCTTTGTCCAGCCGCGTTGCTGCCAGCCTGGTGCCCACTTAGTCACTACGTTGATCCAAAACTCACTATCAGTATAAATCACACATGGTGCGCCGTCCGCATCTTGAAGCGCCGCAATCAGCGCCTTGCCTTCCATGCGAATATTGGTCGTCTCGCCGTCCTCCGAGCCCAAAATCCACGGCTGGAGGTTACGAATGACTGCAAAGCCACCCGGGCCAGGATTTGGCGAAGCAGAACCGTCAGTGTAGTAGATTGTCATATGTCACATTATACTACTGCAAGGCTGTCCCGCCCAAATTGCGCGTATGCTGCCACCTCTTGGCAATTCGTTTCCAAAAGTCCTCAACTCGTCTACGGCTCTGGTCTGTCAAACATACTTCCGTAGACGACTCGTCGCGATTATTAAAATAATCCTGCTTACGCGACCAAATATCTTTTATCGCAGCCAAATATTCATCATCAAGATCAGCTATCTCCTCTCCGTATATATTAATCAGCTTAAACAGGAAGTGGGCAGCTCTGCCGCCGATACGCGCTGTCAAACGAGCATCCGGCGTAGAAAACTGCATTTCAAACGGCGCAAACCCAACGCGCGCATCGCCAGTTTCATACAAGCCGGTAATCTTTGCATCCGTGAACCCGCCCTTTTTAGTTTTGAAACTGAACAGCTCCATATCAACACCGGGGATTTCCGCCAATACAGCCTCGCGAATTGTATCCTGAAACTCTTTTGAGCCCTTAATAATAAACACTTCCTTTTCTCGTCCCGGCGAAGGATATGGGATAATTTCATCAAACTTTAGGGCATTCACTACAGCCGCCGCATACTCTTTAGCCAACTGTTCATCGCTATCGGCAATCATCGTTAATCCATATAGGTCTATCGGATGAGTATCCTTATGTTCGTCGTTTTTCTCCGCGCGGGTTTTATAGTAACCAAGATTTTTCAACAACTTGCGCAAATACGATCCTCTGCCCTTGCCTCGCGCGCGCAATTTCAAATCGTTGCCAGCTTCAGTGTGCACAGAACCAACCTGAAAAAACATACTATGCGGTGACGAAATGCCAATCGGCGACTTCAATTGCGCTTTACCGACAAGTTTGCTGATAATACCTTTCACGTTACTGATAGCAAAGTCAAACCGTTCCGAATCGCTTGAGTTTTTACGGCCAAAATGAAGTGCTACTACGCGGTCAGCTTCATCCATTAAAGAATCGATATCCCTGCTTAATTCTGTGCCGCTCATATTATCACCAATATTACGGCCAGCAATAGCATCCACCTCATCATTCAGCGCAGACTCCAAAGCATCAGCGCCAATTATACTGCATATCGGTGCTAAAAAATTTTTAGCAAAAACTGCTTCTTTATAGGCTTCAGCATTATGGTAAGGCGTCGTAGCTAATCTAGCCAAAGTAATCGCGCCAGCTATTAATGCCGTTTCCAATCCAACTCCTTGAGCGTCTTCTCCCTTTGTTGAGAAGGTTCTAATCAAATCATCCAACTTCGGCGGCGGTATTGCAGTTTCTTTTGCCCAAACATCGTCAGGTATTGGGTCTGCGTCGCCGAGCTGCAATAAACTAGCTGTCCTGGAGTTGGTATGTCTTAACTCGCTCGCATAATCAGCAAAAGCGTCCCGAATTACCCGATAATCCTCAACAATCCCGACAACAGCATCTCTATGTTCATCATCAAGATCTTTTCCCTCCAAATAACTTTCCAAAAAGTCGTCCTGCTCTGAACGCTCCAATCCAGCCGGCGGCATATCCAAAATAATCTCCGCCGCCAACCTGCGAGCTTCGGTCATATGATTATTGCCAAACGCCTCAACAAGACTTTTAGCCAGCTCCTTATATTCTAACTCACCGCTATTATCAGTCTCATGATTAACGCAATCCATTTCAGTTCTAGGGTGTTCGTTTTGCATAAGCATTGTCTATATTAACATAAAAACAATACAATTGCAAGCAAGCTGACCGCGCTATATTTCTAAGCAAAATAAATCCGCATCAACTCGCGCGCCACTCTGTCGGCGTCGTGCCGGATTAGGCTGCGTTGTGCTGCCAGTGGGTCGCTATCAGAATTTTTATTCACCCAAGCAGTATCAGCAATCAACCGCTTGCCCGACGCATAATAATGCTTGTTTTTCAACGTCTCCTCATCCCATTCCACCAAATATTCGCCGTCATGTGAATACTTCTCGATCAGTTTTTCCGGAGGACGATGGTTGTTGTATAGAACATAATCCATATCAACACCTGAAAATCGCTCAATCTCATCCGCGAAATCCGCCACCGTAAAACCATCTGTCTGGCCCGGTTTATTAACTAAGTTGCAAACATAAACTTTCTTTGCCCTAGTCTCCGCCAGCGCTCTGGTTACGCCGCGCACCAGCAACGCCGGCGCCAAACTGCCATACAGCAGTCCCGGTGCAATCACCACCAAATCAGCATCTAAAATCGCCTGGCGCGCCCGCGGGTTAATACCAGCCGGCGGTTTCAATTCCAGCCATGGACGCTCGCCGCGCGGAATTTGCAGCGATTCTGCCGCGTGCTGGCCATTGACAATTGTACCGTCTTTTAGCTTAATCGACATAGTCGTATCATCCAGCGTAATCGGAAATACCCGCCCGTTAACGCCCAAAACTTCACTCGCCAGTTCTACTGCCTCGGCAAAACTTCCTGTCATCTTTTCCAGCGCTGCCATGAACAAATTGCCAAAGGCGTGCCCCTTCATGCTGCCCTCATCAAACCGATAATTGAACAAATCGCGCACCTTCGGCGAACTGCTCAGCGCCACCAAACATTGCCGGACATCGCCCGCTGGCAGCACGCCCAGCTCGTCGCGTAATTGCCCAGTTGAACCGCCGTCATCAACCATATTAACCAGCGCCGTGATGCTATGCGTGTACTTTTTCAAACCCGACAGCAGCGTGAAACTGCCAGTTCCGCCGCCGATTACTACAATTTTTACCCCAAAATAATCACTATTTGAAACATTCATTACCATGCCCGAATTATACCACCTTACCGGAACTTAAACCAATGTACCCTTTGGCAGCGGCCACTCCAGATATGGTTGCTGCTGATTTTCAATGGCGTTGATAATATGCATAGCAATTTTAGCGGGATCGTTGAAAAACACGTAATCAGCCGGCAATTCTCGACCATTCCAAAACGGCGTTTTCATGGCGCCTGGCAAAAACAGCGCGACTTTTACTGGTAATTTCTGCTCGTCAGCTTGCATGCCTAAGCTGCGCGCCAAGCCCGCTTGAGCGTGTTTAGTCGCCACGTATACCGCTTCATCAGCGCGAGCTTTGACGCTGCTGGTTGAACCGATGATGGTCAGCACTGACTTCTGATTTTGACAAGCCATCTTGCGCCACGCCCACTGCACCAGCGGCAACGCACCGGCAAAGTTCACCTCTGCCATGGAGCGGGCGTCGGGCTGATCCTCAAAATTACCGCGCCAGCCATAGCCTGCCGCCCACACAAATTGTTCAATAGCATCGCCACCCAGCATCTGCTCAATCCGCGCTGGCGCTGCCTCTACTTGCTCGGGATAATACACATCCAATTGGAAACCCTCGCCGTGTTCCTGGGCGTTATGCGTCTTCCCCAACACCAGCACACGCTTGCCACTTTCTCTGAGCTGCCTAGCCATCTCCAGACCAAGCCCGCTCGTCCCACCAAGAATAATATGCATATGGTTATTATAGCACGCCGGACTCACGTATCGTAAATTGAATACCTAAAACCCGAACGGAGACTGCGAATTTCTTTTGCCGATAAATTCAAACCCTGCTCGCTGACTTGCGTAAACTCATCCGAGGATAGCGCTATAACTGCGGCAACTGCCACAGAGATAACACCGCTAGATATCATTTTCGTCTCGCCTATAGTTAATCTAGATCTTTCCCGCCTTTTCTCTAAAACCGGAGAAACACCGATTTCAGTCTCCCTAGTCCATTCTCTATCCCTAGTCCATCCTCTAACTGAAAGAAGCTCATGAGAAAAATCTTCAGGCGTAGGAATAAGCGTATTTGAATGTATACGAGACACCTTTCGTCCTGTAGCGGCCTCTGCTAACCTCGAATGATAATCGTAATCCTTCGTCCCCCCTACAGCAACAGACAAATCTACACAACCTTCCAAATCTAGCGAGACAAGACTCACCACGGCCAGCCGCTACCGGCAATAATCATCGTTCGCTTCCCTGTCAGCAATACTATATTCCTCGCCTTTAGGAAAAAGAATAACTTTCACTCTCGCTCCGAGATCATCGACAGCAATATCACACTCTCTCACAATATTTTAATTGTAAAATAATATCATTATCTAGTCAAGAGCTACCCTGGCAATGCCTTTCCAGCCGCTCCTGCAGACGCTCGTGAAAATATTTTGCGTATTTTGCCTGGCTATCGTCAAACAGATCAAGTTCATTCGGATCAATAAAGCGCATATCTTCGCCGTCAACGCCGATAGAAAAATCATAGTCCTCCGGTTGAACCCAGCAAACAACATACACCTGATACGCATCAATTCCCTTCAGATACATAGGATTCGCCACGTCAATCACATCAAAAGTAAAACCGCCTCTATAGCCAACTTCCTCCTCTAATTCGCGGGCCAACGCCTGCTCAAATGTTTCGCCAAAGTCAAGTCCGCCGCCAGGCAAACCCCAATTAAGACCGTGTTCTTTAACTACCAGCAGCTCGCCGTCATCGTTATAAATCACCGCTTTAATTGACACGCGGAACAAATAGTCCTGCCGCATTACACCGTCAGGCTGCGTCGTAAAAATATGTCCCTCAGCCAGCTTTTTATCTGTGTTCATTAGCGTATCTTAACACAATAATTTGACAAAAATCAAACGCGTCTCGTCAGGGATTTGCCCCGCCGCCAAAATTTACTCTGCGTATTTTTCAACGAACCGCCGCAATATCTTGACCGGTTCGGTTACCAACTCCGATTCGCGGTACGCCGCATCGATCAGATCTTGAGCCTCCTCTGGCGCGAAATAGCCAGCATGCTTATAGATATTAATCCGCAGCGCCAAGCCATCAGCATCAAGCTCAGGATGGAATTGCGCCGCATAAACATTTTTCCCGGCGCGCAGCAATTGTATACAGGCCGCAGAGCGCGCTAGCACCACGCTGTTCGGCGGCGCCGTATCTGTCCCCTCTTTATGCCCGACGAAGCCGCGAAAATTAGCCGGCAAGCCAGCCAGCAGCGGATCGTCCTGCGCTTCCGGCGTCAAATTTATATCCACCGCGCAAACCGGCTCGCCATGATCAAAATCAGTCCGACCGCCCAGCGCCGTCACCAGCGCGCCCACGCCCAAACAAGTGCCTAAAAACGGCTTATCCTCAGCTGCAATCCGGCGAAGCAGCGGCATGATATAATATTCAAACTGCAATTGTTCCGGCGATTTTTCCTCTGGCGGATAAGCAAAATTAGCCGGCCCGCCGCCCATAAAAATACCGCTGTAATCATCCAAATTAACTGGCGAGAACTCACCGCGGTCAAGCCGCAAGCGCTGCAACTGCTCCGGCTGCAAACCGCCAAATTTCAAAAAAGCTGCATATTCGTCGTCAGACGCTTCGTCCTCGGGACGGGATTGTAAAAGAAGAAAAGGTTTTGTCATGAATTAAGTGTAACACGCCGCAACCTGATCAGCCAACGCCGGCGAATTACGAATCGCTGCGATTATCGGATTTTATATCTATATATCGCGAACCGGCCGTATCAATTTAAGACTATCTGGCATATACCATTTATTACCCTGACTGTCTTGCTCGTATTTATAATTAATCGTGTGATCGGCCTGAAAATAATCGCCGGTGCCGACAATTTTATACTGGATATACATCTTACGGACTGAATCATTCTCAGGCATCGCACCCTGGTACATCCGCAGCTCAAAAATCTCGCCCGGCTTGAGAAATTTATTCAAATCGCCCCGCTGCCCCAATAGCTCGTACTTATCTAACTCAATGTCAAAACTAGCGAGATTGTGGATATACGCCCATATTTCAAGAGATTTATTATCGCTATACGGCTGCGCTTTAATCCGCTCGACCTCTATTTCAGGAATTATTTTTTGCCCGCCAGCCAAGTGATACTGATCAGGTTTCTGCTCGCTAACCGCTGGCGTTTCATCCGGTTTGTTTTCAACATCGCCATTAATTTCCTGCGGCAAGCCTGCGCGACTGCTGTCGCCGATATTTTTAATACTGCTAATACGCGCCAAATACTCGTCATTTGGTTCGCCAAAAATTAAGTTACGCAGCCAGCCCATGCAGCCAGTATAGCGCATCAGGATAAAACTGCCTATACGCTATATATAGCGCCACCATATATAGCGTAGGCTGGTATGTGGAAAACTCTGGAAAACTTTTTGCCTACACTAGACTACTGTTATTTTGCTCATGTTTGGCACTCTTGACACGCGAGTGCCAACAAATTACAATAGAATATAGAGCAAAAGCTCGCCAAATCATAAACGAAAGGAGTAATACAAATGAGTAAACTCGTTCGATTCGACCCGTTTGCCGAAATGGATGCCCTGCAGCGCCATTTCTTTAATGACGACAACTGGATGCCGCGCCAAGTGCGCTCGGTCGGCTTGCCTACCACTGATGTTTACATGAAAGATAACGCGCTAGTCGTCGAGGTTCACTTACCGAAATTCGATGAAGATGACGTCAATATTTCTGTCGAAAACGGCAACTTGGTTATCCAAGCCCAACGGCACGAAAAAGAAGAAGACAAAGAAAAGAAGTACGTCGTACGCGAGTCGAGCAGCAGCTTCTACCGCAGCGTCCAGCTGCCAGAGCGCGCCGACGCCGACGCTATCGAAGCGCACCTGGACGATGGCGTCTTGAAAGTAACCGTGCCAGTCACGCCAGCGCCAGAGCCAAAGAAAATTACCGTCAAATCGCGCGGCAAGAAGAAGTAAACCTTTCTAGGCTCTACTCCGTTAAAAACCTCGGATAACCCGAGGTTTTTATTAGAGGCGAGACAGAACTCCAGCGCCCTTTACTGCTCCCTCAACTTTTTCATCAAAATATCATAACCGTCAGTCACTTCATCTTGACGGCTGATGCCCAGTTCCGCCATAATGCGCCGCAGATCATCGGTTATCGCGGCAGGATCGGCATTCTCGTCAGCTAATCGCTCTAATTCCATGAAGTCGCCCAAATCCTCCACCGAGTCGATACACACTTCCACATCATTCAGCTTGCCAGTCTGGCGAGTCTTTGATACGTCCGAAAACGGCACGAAACCCAACTCCTTAACTATAGCGATCATAACATCTGGGTCGCCAACTTCCGTTTCGCGCTCAATACTATCCAGCTGCCCAGTGACTGATCGTTTTAGAGTGAATAACGTCCGCTTGGTTTCATTTTCGCCTTGTCCATGCGTTTCGGTACGCACCCGCAGCCAAGGCACTGTATTGCCGTCGCCGCCAGCTTCTCCCGGCAGACCAAACACTTGATCACGCTGATGTACCGGCTCACCAAGAGCAACACCCTTACCCGCCAGCACAGCTAGCAGCCCTTCTTTATCTTGCAATCTAACTTTTATTTCAATTTCTCTCATATATAAATGATATCACGCTTAGGACGCGCGCGTCTGCGAATGACGCTTCAGCCAATCAGCAATCGCATCAATATCGAGATGATCGGTCGCGGCGCGGACGGCGAAATCTTCTAGTTCAACAGCCGACACAGTCATTCTCCAGCCATTTCTCGCCAAAAAGATACCAGCAATCGTCACCGCCGTGCGCTTATTGCCATCGGTAAAGATATGGTCTGCTATACAATTGCGCAAATAAACCGCCGCCTTTTCGTGAACTGACACATATTGCTCCTCGCCAAAAACAATTGTTCGCGGCGCCGCCACCAGCGACTTTAGCCCCAGTTCATCGCGTACGCCATGCGAGCCGCCAAAATCCTCAATTATCCAAAAATGCAGCTCTAGAATTTCGTCAATCTCCAGATAGCGAATCATCGGTCTGCCAAGTTTTTCAGCGTTTCGCCATACTGCTTTTTGAAATCATCATAATCCTGGCGAAGCGACGGCTTATTTGTCTGCTTAATCGGCTTTACCTGCTCAACCGTTAATCGCACCTCGTCGCCATCGCGAATACCCAGCGCCCGCAAATCCCGCGCTGGCAGCGTCACGCCGCGGCTGGAACCAATCTTGATAACTTTTTGAATCGTAGTGATTACCATGCAGACATTATAACAAAATTATAATTTTATTACAATGTTAACTAAATTTTTCCAGCCTAAATCCAGCATAGGTGCCGTCCTGCCCATAAACCATGACGTTACATGTCAAACATTACCGCCGGCGACGTCGCAGCCAACCTCTAAGCGAACCCTTAAATCGTTCTTTCGGTCCTTCTTGTTGCCTTCTTTGTTCTTCAAGCCACTCTTGCCGCCTTCTTTGTTCCTGAAGCTGCTGCAACTCGCGATTAGACTCAGCCGAATCCCGCAGCAAATCGGCAAGCACTGCCGCACCACCTCGACCCACTCTGTCTACTATAGCTGCTAGATCTGTATCACCTTTTCTTCTCAGCTCATCACGAAAATCCCGATACGCACCAGTTACAGATTCCCAATCAGCAACGCTGCTAGGCGGCAAATCACCAGCATCTACACCATGTTGAGCTAAATCCGACCAGTCGCCGCCCTCTGTATGACGACTGCCATCTTCTCCGCTCTGACCGCTTATCGCCCCCCATTTTGGCTCTTTATTGTTCATAATAAACTATTCCTCTCTTTCCTTTCACTTACCACGTTATGACAATAATCATACTCAAATGTATATTATCAATTATTTGCCACCCTGTCAAATGTGGTTTTTTAATCCCCACCCAGGCTGTGGATTTTCTAATTTCCAGCAGCACCGCGTTAAAATATTTCTGTAACCTCATGACCTGGATGTCTAATTGTATCACCGTTCCTAAGTTTGCTCATCTCATATACACGATAACCTTTTACAGGAAACAAACTCACCGGCTGAGATTCAACAACACCATCTCTTCTATTAATCGCTGCAACTTTTAGATTATTCGGGTCGCGAACTTGCCGAATATCATACACTTTACGTACATCTCCAGATAACGGATCTGTCTCAACAATATACACGCCCACGCGTCTATCGGGAAGTACATAAGCTTTTGACGTAGCCATCCTACTAATAACAAGCTGATTAGGAGTAAATACAACAATACCCATCGGAGCATGGTGTGTACCATCAAACTTCCATCTTTCAGAATGACCCTCTGGCGTATATCTGTACTTTGAACCTCTTGACGTTTTAAAACCTTCAGGAAGCCTTTTAAGTATTTCTTCTGTACGTGTACGCTGTTTCTGCTCGTATTCAGCACGTTTACCGTCAAGAATCTTCCTGAAATGGTCAAATGGCGAATCTACATTATTAACAGTAACAGTAGGCGCAGATCTAAATCTATCTCTCCCAACTTCAACTAAAACAGCCTCCACTGAACTAGTATTAACAGCACCTCCAGCATACGGTTCACCTAATAAAATGTTCGGGATAGCGGTAGTATCGCCAGACGCTACTAAAGCGCTACCAGTACCCTCATCAAACATCACGCCGTTTCCAACAGCAATCCGGTTTCGTTTTCCAGGTTCTTGCGTCTCGCCCCTTACCCTCATAATAACTACACCGGTACCGCCTATTGATGCATCTGTAATTGCCGTCCTTCCAGCAAGCCTAAGTATACGAGGTGTACGAGGGTCAATATTAGCATACTCCGCCCCGAGCCTCCCATCCGCAAATCCAATAACCCTGGACGGTTCTGGTTGCTCTAGTCGCCCAATATTTCGATTCATGAGCCATATTGTAGCAAAAATGTTTAATTTGTCAAGCGAGCACTATTCACTACACAGTTCCTGCCATTTCATATGCGCCGCATGCGCTCGAGCTGGTGCGTCAACCTCGCTCTTCTGAAGCAATAACTCCTCAGGATTAATAAACATTATTTCATCACCCTCTTCACCTGGTATAAAATCAAAGTTCTCCGGCCAGACGCGGCAATAAAAACAGATTTGATTGGCGTCAAGCCGCTCAATGTACATCTGTTCCGACGCGTCAAAAAGTTGATAGCGCAAACCGCCCTTGTAACCAACCTCTTCGTACAACTCGCGTTTCAGCGATGATTCAAAATCTTCATCATAATCCATACCTCCGCCCGGTAAATCCCAGTACGTCCGATTAATTTCCTTAACGACCAAAATTTGCCCAGCGTCGTTATAGATGAGAGCTTTGAGCGAAATTCGGTAGAGGTAATCGTGGCGAGTCACTCCGACTGAATCTTGCGTTACGAGATGCCCGTTGGTGAGTTTTGTCATAGGGACAATTATAACACTTTTAGTCTAAACCCAGCGTAAGTACCATCGTGCTTATATGCCTCCTCGCCAAGGAACGCCGGGATAGTTTGCAACGTATCGTTATAGACAAAGTTTTTAAGACCGACTGTATCTTTTTCTTCCTCGGGTAAGATCTTCCCCGTCATTTTATAAAAAGTTCGCCCCTGGTCAATCATCTTCCCATCCAAGTATCTTTCTATATCAGTGCATATCTGCTTGTACAAATCATCATTTAGGTGTGAATTAGGCACCTCATAAGCCACGAAATTCGACACCACCGTCGTGATGTCATTAAGCGGCTTAACCACCAGAATGTCCTTTACGGCGCTAGAGTTGATAAACCTCCGCACTACTTCATTATCTTTATCTGCCGTTATCAAAATATCTGGCTGTTCGGCAGTGGTCGTATGAAAATCCAATACCAACTCCGGCTTCAGTAACCGAATCCGTTCCTCAATAATCTTCGCACGTCGACTCTCATAAGTATCCAGACCAAGTCCATAACTCCTATTTAGGTCCGATTCGGTATACCGCACATTCTTTGCGTAAGCGCGCGGATTAGCTATGATGAACTCCATATTTTCCAACAGTTTAGACCGTTTGGCGAGCATATACGCCAGCAGATTTGGGCCTAATAATTCGTTGCCGTGGGTGGAGATTATTGCGAGTATTTTTGTCATATAGCTACTATTCTACGCCGTAAGAATAAACCTGCCAACGATATGCGCGCTATTTATTGCGTATTATTATATACATCAAACGCATCAATAATTTCTTGGTTGCGAATTAACCCTCTTCATGCACCTCATTATACCAAAAACCTCGACGGGGACGAACCCAAGTCGAGGTACTGTAACATTATACTAGCAGAGATGTTCGCATAAATCAATATTTACGACGCGTCAAAAAGTTGATGGCGCAAATCACCCTTGTAGCCAACTTCTTCAAGCAGCTCGCGCTTCAAAGACAACTCAATCGTCTCGCCAAAATCCATGCCACCGCCCGTCAAATCCCAGTTTGGGAAGGTTTCGCTTGTTCCTTGTTTGAAATGTAGATTTACAGTATATTCTGTCTTTCCAATATCCATGATTAACTACTCATTGGGTGTTAACACGTTGGGGATTATCTAATTGTGATACTCTTTTATTTTACTGGCATATTCAGTCAAAAGATTCTTTGAATAAATTTTTTCATTTTTTGAATTTCTAACTTCTTTCCAAAGAATAGAAGCTACTTTTAATTTGTTCGAATAGTTGCGACTATTTTCGTCTGCACTAAAATCCTTTAAAAATTGATTCCATTGACAAACCGAATTATCATACTTGGCATAATCTGATTTCCCATAATAAACTTTTAGCATATCTTGAATGGTAAAACTCAAATCATTTTCTCTCTTTACTTTTCTCCAAGCGGTAGCCATATCAGCAGTAAATTTAAATGGTGAGATACCCGTTAAAGCAAAAAAATATTCTCTAAAGTGCGTATTAAAGGAAAACCCGCATTCAAGTAATGGAGTATCTAAGGTAATAGTTTCTACTCGTTTCTTTTCATTTTTTATTGATGACTTTTTAATCAAATTACCCTTAAAGTACTGCTCAATAATGTGATTGAGTTCTTGTTTTGTACCTTTATATTCTAATCCTAGTGACCTGCATATCTGTGAAATTTCTTCACGATACCAATAGTATTTATTAAACTCGTCAAACGATGTAATTTTATCAAACTCAGGTCTATTTTCTATCAATATTTTAGCTCCTCAAAACCAATTTACTTTTTCATGTCTAGTATCTATAGCTCCTCAACATTCACCCGCCTCTGCTCCGTCGTATCCCGCTCGCGCACGGTGACAGTGCCGTCCTCCAGCGTCTGGAAGTCGATGACCACGCAGTGCGGCGTGCCGATTTCGTCTTGGCGGCGGTAGCGTTTGCCGATGTTACCGTTGTCGTCCCACATCACTCGGCCGGGGTTGGCTTTAGCGAGCTGGATGTAGACTTCGCGGGCTTTTTCTACCAATTCTGGCTTGTTTTTCAGCAGTGGTGAAACGGCAAATTTGACTGGTGCCAAATGCTCTGGCAGCGCCAAATACACCCGCTTTTCGCCGTTTTGCTCATCCTCGCGGTACGCGCCCGACAACACCGCCATCAGCGCCCGCTCGACACCAAACGACGGCTCGATGACGTGCGGAACAAATTTTGTGTTCGTCCCCTTGACGGTGTACTCCATACTCTTGCCGCTGACCCGCTGGATGTTCATTAGGTCAAAATCGGTGCGATACGCGATACCCATCAACTCCTCGCGGCCAATCGGATAATCGTATTCGATGTCGATCGTCTTTTTGCTATAGTGCGCCCGATCCTCCGCCGGCACGTCCAGCTTGTGAATGTGCTCTGGTTTCAGACCTAGTTCTGTCAAAAACTCATGCGTCGCCGCCAGCAGCTCATCAAACGCCTCCTGCCAATGCTCAGGGTCGACGAAATATTCGATCTCCATCTGCTCAAACTCGCGGGAACGGAAGACGAAATCGCGCGGCGCAATTTCATTGCGGAAGGCCTTACCCTGCTGAGCAATACCAAACGGCAAATTAGGATAGAAACTGTCAACGACGTTTTTGAAATTAGTAAAAATTCCCTGAGCGGTTTCCGGGCGAAGATAAGAAATACTGTCATCGCTCTCGGTGGCGCCAACATGCGTTTTGAACATCATATTGAAGGTGCGCGACTTGCTTAGCGGATTGCCATCAGGACTTTTGATGCCTTTCTCAGCAATTACCACATCCATCTGTTCCATGGTCATACCGTCCACGTCAACACCGTTATCTTTGAGAATATGATCAGTACGAAAACGTCGGTGGTTGACCGTATCTTCGCACAGCGGATCGACGAAAGTATCCACATGCCCACTCGCCTGCCAGACTTTCTGATTCATCAAAATCGCCGCATCGACGCCGTACATGTCGTCGCGCTCATCGACAAACCGACGCCACCACAAATTCATAATATTACGCTTCAGCTGCACGCCCAGCGGGCCATAGTCCCAGGTGCCAGAAAGACCGCCATACACATCCGACCCCTGATAAATAAAGCCGCGGCGCTTGCACAGGCTAATAATATCTTCCATTTTTGATTGACCCATCACACAACCTTTCTCCATGTTGGCAACATGGCGATTCATAATTATTACTTAAAGTATACCATTTTTATGGGTAATTTTATACCGCCGCGTGCTGCCGCGCTGCCAGCCAGCAATCATTAATCACCTCAGTTATCCCGCCAATTTGCGCCACATTCGCCAGCGGCTTCGCTTGAATGAGTCGAAGCAGTTTGATGGCATCAGCCGACAGGTCACCTTGCTCCGCCAGCCGCAGACCCTTTTCCGCGCTATCGTACATATATTTTTTATCGGGCGACAACGCCTGAGCCGCCACATCGGTACGCAGATTCAGCTCATCGCCCAGCAGACTAGCATATTGCATATAAAACCACGTTTCAATCAGCTTTTGGTTAACTGCCGGATTGTTTAATTGCTCTAACACCTGGCTTAGTACAAAATACCATTCTGGCTCGTCGATGTTTTCGCTCGCCGCCGACACCAGCTTCATCGCCGCATAAGCGAATTGCATCCGCTCGTAATCTTCCAAAATATGCCTATAAAATGCCGCCAGCCGCGCCGAGGTCAACAACCCCAAATCTCCGCGACCGGAACGAATCACCACGTCGCAAATCGCAAATAATTCAATACCGCCCGCCAATTTCGACCGCTCGCGCCGCACACCCTTGGCGATGACACTGCGCCGGCCTTTCGGCGTCAGTAGTTGCAGCACCCGATCTGCCTCGGCGTAATTCGTCCGCCTCAGTACAATCGCTTTTAACCGCTCACTCTGCCCCATCCAAAACCTCGCTAAAAACTGCCCGCGCTTCATCCGGGCGCATTGATGCCTTATCCAGCAGCGCCCTCACGCCAAACGGCCGCAAATCCGCCAAATTAACACCCGCATTACTGCAAACCACGATCGGCAATCTCGCCAAATCCGCATGCGACCTCAGCTCGTTCAGCAGCGCCACCGCCGTTTCGCCCGCCAGTAGCATATCTAAGACAATCGCGTCCGGCTGCCAATTGTCAATCATTTCCATCGCCTGCCCGCCAGAAACTACCGCCCGCGCTTCCGCACCAACCGCCGCCGCATATCCGCATAAAATATCCGCCCAATTTTTATCATCCTCAACGATCAGCAGTTTTTTCATAGCAAGCTCAGCTGCCGGCTAATCGGCATTTCCACATAAAATGTCAATCCGTCCCGATGCCTGATTAGCCCAATTTGGCCGTTCATCGCCCGGGCAAATTGGCTAGCCACATAAATCCCCAAGCCGCTGCTTTCCGGGCGCGTCCGCACCGTTTTTCGCGACTCCATCTCATCAAGCAGCCGCCGGTATTCTCTTAGGCTCATCATCGGCCCAAAATCACGCACACTTAACCTCACCGCGCCACCAACAGCCTTAACTGACACTTTTATCTCTGAGCCGTCCTCGGTATATTTCAAAGCATTGTTTAAGAAATTCGCTAAAATCCGCCCCAGCAATGTCCGATTTGCCAATATCAACCGGTTATTCCGCCCGCCCCGAGGCCAGCTAATTTTTCGCCCGTACAGCGCTGCGTTAAATCTCGTTTCCATGGCTATTTGCTGGCATAGCGCCAACGGATTAACTGGTTCCAGCGGAAATAATGACGGCGTCAAATTTGCCGAATTCGCTAGATCAGCTGTCAATTGCAGCGCCTGCTCGGATGTCTGAATAATCCGCTGTTGGATCTGTTTTTTATCAGCTAAGCTTGTCAAATCGTCATCTAGCAGTAGCGCCATCTGCCGAATTAAAGCCAGCGGCGTTTTTAGCTCGTGCGCCGCCACCAAGACACTCGGCAGCCCTCCAAAATCAGCATCACTCCACTCTTTACCTGCCATACATTTCTAGTATAGCAAACTCAGACCAGATTTACCCTAATCAGCAATCTTAATAGTACCCAAGATGGTCTCGAAATCAGGCTTAAACGTATCGGCGTCGGTCGAGCAGCGAATAGTTTTGTCGCGCACCTTCATGAAGACCGCCGAACCGCGCAAATCCTTCTCAAACGCTCCGTCAATTCTGGTAGCGGCAATGCCATTAAACTCGGTGCTGCTGGCAGTCAACTCGCCCTTCTTAATCTTATTCTGGTACGGTTTTAAGACCGTATCCATATTCTGATTAATTATCTCCAACCTAAACGCGAACCGGCTATCTTTGTTTGACAACGAAGGTACGGACACCGGATGCAAATATGCCTTATAGTCGCCCCTGTCGCTGCCGTCTTTATCGACATAAACGCTCCAAGTTTTTGGATACATAAACGACACGCGGCCGTATTCATTCGGGCTGACAAACTCAATTCGCGGATTCTTCGCTTCCTCGGAGAATTTCTTCTGATCAATTTCCGCCTGCTCGCCCTTGCCCCTGGCTACCTCGACAGCAATTTTACTGTCAACGTTATTTTTTTCCTGCGTATAGGACATAAACATCCAAATCGCCAGCGACCCGGCGATCAAAAACAGTACCAAACAACCAATCGTACCAATCATCCAGCCGTTAACCGACCCCTGTTCTTTTCTATTTCTCATATTCATATCCTAAAGTATAGCTTATGCTTCAGGCGATGTAAAGCCCCTATTACGCGCTAAAATCCTCGCTGAGCACTGTAATTTCGTGCTGCATGCCGTCCAGCGCCGCCGTAATGTCTTTCGCCAGCTGCCGCGCCTCAATAAACCGCTGCTTGGCCTCGTCCAGATTAAAGTCATCGCCCTGAAACCACGCGATGCGCTCGTTCAGCTCCGCCATCATTTGCTCAATCGTTTTCTCATTCGTCTTATCGTTTTTCACTGCTTTCAATCCTCGCTTTCATGATCTTATCTTTTGTTGTAATCTTTACAATACTACCAATCTGGCAGTCGCCACTAATCATCGCGTAACCGCGCCGCAGCGCCATCTCTGGGTCGTACTCAGCAATCATTCGTTGTTGCGACAATACCATATTTTTAGCAATATCAACGCGGTGCAACCACTGTTCGAGCGCCGCTTGTTGCAACATTGTTACGTGAAAGCGCCGCTCCTTAATCTGCCGCTGAATCACCTCTGCTACGCCGCCCAGCCGCAGCTCCAACTGCCGCCTCACGTCGTGTTTATCCGGAAATAGCAGCTGAGCGGCATTGCTCGGCGTGGCCGCCCGTCGATCAGCCGCCAAATCGCACAAACTTTCGTCAACCTCGTGCCCGATACCAGTCAGCACTGGCACGCGGCTGCCAGCCACCGCTCGCACCAAGTGTTCGTCATTAAAACTCGCTAGATCCTCCGCGCTACCGCCGCCGCGAATCAGCACGATCACCTCCGGCGGCTCCGCCAGCTGGTTACAGTGGGCAATCGCCCGCACCGCCTGATCAGCTGCGCCGTCGCCCTGAACCTTAACATTAGCGACGATAAACTGCACCCCGCCCCAGCGCTCGCCAGCAATTTTCATAAAATCCGCGTAGCCCGCCGCCTGCGTGCTGGAAATGACTGCCACGCGGGCAGGATATGGCGGCAAGGGGCGCTTGCGTTCCATATCAAACAACCCTTCGGCCGACAGCCGCTGCCGCAAAATATCAAAACTCCGCTTTAGGCTCCCCTTGCCCAGCGGATGAATTTCCTGAACTTGTAAATTAAACCTGCCGTCGCCTCTCAGGCTTGGCATCGCTCGAACCACCACTTTCATCCCGTCCTCGATCGGCGTCCGCAAATTGCTAAAACCCACGAAACAATTGACCGATCCATCCTCATCCTTCAGAGTAAAAAATGCGTACTTTGGCGGATACGGCTTAAAGCTAGCGACCTCGCCCTCGACTTCAACCGCGCCGGCAAAAACCGCCTCAAACGTCTGGTTAACCACCGCCAGGAAGTTGCTGACGCTAAACCTGGGGGTCATTCGGCTTGCCGTACTTAATCAATGCGTGCTGGTAAAAAATATAGCCAAAGACAATTGTGCCAGTCAGTAAAATCGCCCTCGTTAAAATAATTCCGGCAATAGCTAATTCCGGCGAGGTATTCGCCATACTTAAAAACAGAATCATGATCGTTTCGTAAACGCCAGCGCCGCCCGGCGTAAATGCCACAAGTCCCGCCAGCCCGGCAACACCGTAACCGATCATCAAAGTCGCCGGATTGACAAAAACTCCCAGCGCCATAAACACGACAACAAACATCAATACATCAAAAATATTGTAGACAAAACCCCAGATCATCGGCTTGACAAGCAGCTTGGGATGATTGGCTATATCCTGAAAATCGCCTTGCATATCGACGAAAAAGTCCTCGATAACCTTAGCGCTTAGCGCTCGTTTCCGCTTGCCCAAGGTCGCTACCTTCACCGCGCCGTTAATAATCCGCGCTACCCGTGCCGCCGTTAACTGCATGCGCCGCCTTGACGAAAACATAAATACTAAACCAAACACTAATGCCAGGACGCAAATTATTAACAAAAAACTAGCCGCCACAATGTAACGGTTAACCCGGCCGTCAATCGCCAGCACAATCACCGCTATAACTAGCAAAATCAGCAGCGACAAAAAAGTCGTCACATAGCGAATCACCTGCGCAAACGTTGAGCGCGCCGAACTGACGCCAAGTTTATGCATCCGCCAAGACGTATAAGAAATACCGCTGACGCCGCCTGACGGAAAAATATGGTTAACCAAGTTCAACTCCAGCGCAATCCGCGTCTGCTCAAACCGTGAAATATGCCCGATTAGCTTTTTATCGCGAAGATAGACGAAAATCATCTCGCCGCCCGCGAAATAAACAATAATTTGAAACGGAATAAGCAGCAACAACAGCAACGTGTCAGCTTTCAAAAACAAACCCCACGCCTTAACCAGCTCAGCACGCGACAAAAATATAATAATTGCCAAAACCAACAGCGTCAAAATACTCATCAGTATCCGCGGCGATTTTAACAGCCTCAAAACTCTCGGTAACATCCATATCATTATACCATGCCCAGATACAGATGATATAATAATCGGTATGTATATTGCCCTGCTTGGCCGCCAGCCAGAGATCTCGCTCGCCGAACTTGCGACAGTCTTTGGCGCGGACTGCGTCAATCGCATCAGCCAGCAATTTGCCGAAGTTCAAACGTCTCAATTCGATATTACTACCTTAGGCGGCACCATCAAATGTGCTAAAGTGATCACCGAGCTGCCTGCCAGCCGCCCCGACAAGGCCTCACTCCTCGCCGCTTCGCGCTTCATCAACCAGTATTATCACACCGAGTGGGCGCACTCGCCGCATAAAATCACCCTCGGTCTCAGCGCTTATAACCTAGCCGTTGCCGCCCGCGATGTCCAGAAAACCGGCCTCATCCTCAAATCATCCCTAAAAAAATCTGGCACCAGCCTCCGCCTCATCCCCAACGATCAGCCCGCCCTCTCCACCGCCACCGCGCACAATAACAGGCTTGGCGGATCACCCCATAAAGTCGAGCTGCTACTCATCAAAACGACCGGCGGCCGCCTGATTATCGCTGAAAGCCGCGGCGTCCAGAATATCACCGCCTATACCCGCCGCGACCGCCATCGCCCCAAGCGCGACGCCTTCGTCGGCATGCTGCCGCCTAAACTGGCGCAGATTATGCTGAATTTAGCCCTGGGTGCCAGGTCGCTAGCCCGTCACAAAGCACACGACAATTCTGCGACAAGGTCGGCTTCCAGCCTCTCCGATAAGTCGATGGTTCTGCGGACGGCGTTGCCGGATGCATTCGACTTGGAGGAGACGACTGGAAGCCGAGCTGCTGTAACAATCCTCGACCCCTTCTGCGGCACCGGCACCGTCCTGCAAGAAGCGCTGCTTGCTGGCTACGATGTCGTCGGCACCGACCTCAGCCAGAAAATGGTTGATTACACCACCGAGAACCTGTCGTGGTTGCAATCAACGTTCACCGCACCCGGCAACGTCATTGATATCCATCAAGCCGACGCCACCAAGCACCACTGGCCAAACAGCGAGAACCTCACTGCCGTCGTCTGCGAAACCTACCTCGGCCAGCCCTTTTCCGCACCGCCCGCGTCCCAAAAATTAGCAGAGGTTGCCGGCAACTGTAACCGTATTATTACTGGCTTCCTCACTAATATCCGTCCGCAGCTAGCTCCAAACGCGCCGCTATGCATCGCCGTGCCAGCATGGTACGACGCGTCCGGCTGGGCCACTCATTTGCCGCTGATAAAAAACCTCCAACAGCTCGGCTATTATCAGCTCAACCGCACACCGCTTATCTATCGCCGCCCCGACCAGATCGTCGCCCGCGAACTGCTAGTCCTAAAGACAATCGATAAAACCGCGCCTCAAGCTTGACAACTTAAGCCAAATTAGCTACACTGGTACAGATTGTTTATAAAAAACTATTTAAGGAGTTGCTATGTCAAAAGTTAAGGCTGGCGGTTCAGCCAGAAACACAAGGGACAGTGTTGGTCAGAGACTCGGCGTCAAGTGTTTTGGCGGTCAGAAAGTAAACGCTGGCCAGGTGTTAGTACGCCAAACAGGCGCAACTAAAATCGCTGGTAACGGCACATACGTCAGTAAAAATTACACTATTCATGCTGCGAAAGCCGGTACAGTGAGCTTTAAGAAAGTCAAGAAAACCCGGTTCACTGGCAAAACTCAGCGGCGAACTCAGGTTTGTGTAGATTAAAAAACCATAAGACACAATAGACGACCGAACGCGCAGTTCGGTCGTTTGTTATTTCGCTCGCTGAATTTTAATCTCTTTAGTCTAGCGAAGAATCATCACCCTCTTCAGCCTGTTCACGTCTGTCTTGATCCTGGCGGTTTTTTAGCTGTGCTACAAATCTAACCATTTCATCAACACGCTCTAATAATCTTGATAAATATCCCCTATCAACATTCGCCCCAGATCGTACATTCGCAGCCAGCAATATTATTGTCAGCTGGACTTCGTTAGCCGAATTACCAAGTAAAGCTATTTCTTTATCCGAAGTAACGCCCTCAAGCACCTGAGCTGCGTTGCCAACTTGATTAAGATTACCGTTAGCGAACGACAAACCTGCCTGAAAATCATCAGACGACACCTTTCCCGCCATATCTATACTTTGCATAGCCTTATTCAAGCCCTCTCTCGCCGACTGCGCTGCCTGTAAACAATTGCCTATCAATTCCCTAAGCTTTTCGCTATTCATTTCCGGCTGCTGTTCATCGCCCTGCGTGTTTACTTCTGGCTGATCGTCAGATTCGCCTGTTTTTACCGCTTTTTCAGGCGGCTGAGAACTTGCATCTGGCGATTCTTTGCCTCCACCCCTTAACGCTGCTAATAAATCAGCGCGGACTTTCTCTGGATTCTCTGGACTAGCAGTAGCCTCCTTTTTGCCAGCTCGAGCCAGCCTCGCTCGTAACGCCTCCGCAGGAGACAATGTCTTTGGAGGGTCGGAACTGTCTTGCGATGTATCCCCTTCCGGAGACGCCACGCCAGACACCTCCAAAGCCAAATTTCCCATACGACCCGAAACTACACCCCCATCTTCCCGCAAAAATTCCGGATCAACCACCGTCAAGTCATCAACCTGAGATTCGCTGTCCGCTGGATATTCTGTTTCTGGTTCTGGGTCTGGTGTTTTTTGTTCTTGATAATCTCCAGCTGGATACCGACCTGGAAACATTTCTATCATAATGTTAGTTATAGCAAAACATAAGCAAAAAGTCAACTATAAAATAATAAAGATAAGATATAGCAAATACCCTACTCAGAAGAATCTTGTCTGCAACAACTAGCCAAAACAACATGAGCAGCTTCTCTATGCTGACCGTATATTGGAGTGCCGTCTTTACGCGTATCAGACTCCATATCATCCTCCGAATCGGGGTCAAACGATCCATCTATCATTGATAAAGCTAATACCGCTGCATATTCAGGACTTGTCATCTTATCCGGATAGCCAGGATGGTTCGGATGTTTCAGATTACCAGGATCGTTGTGTTTAACCCGCTCTGGCAAGTCGTCTGGCGATAATTGCCGCATAACTTCAAGTTTTCTTCCGAAAAACTCCAACAACCGGCAGCGCAGTTTATGATTCTTCCGAATCTCATTTATCGTCTTCTTAAATCCGTCAAAACCAGTCTCAACGTCGTAAGGAGCATACTCATCAATAATACCCTTTATATTAGTACCTGCCAGACCTTTAAGCCAGTTCATGGAATTATAAAAACTCTTTATTGAAACCTTATCCCTACCCCTTATTCCTTCGGATAATTGTCGCCGTGCATATGTCTGGTGTGCTTGCTCGCGCTGTTCGTCTGTCGCTGTAGGGCTTAGTATAACGCCCCATAACTCTCGCAAGTTTTTACTTTCCCTTTCTTGAGCTTGCTTCGTAGGCTCGCTGTTGATGTTGAATCTATTACCATCAATATCCGTTCCAAGCGGCTGCGCCAGAGATCGTATTTCTTCAGAAAACCTAGCTAACTCTCCTACTCCTGACTCCAGGCTTTGTTCTCGACCGCTTGGCACACAATACTGCAAGCTATCCCATCCGCCAGAATCGCCCTGATGTTCTGGCTTCTCATAAGAAACCACTGTACCGTATGTTGAAGTATCCTTTATCGTTAGAGTTCCATTCTCGTCAGTAGAAATACATAAATGTTGGCGAGACACAGACGTATTGCTATACAAATTAGGAAACCTATCATGACCCCTGCCTATAACAACCTGATCATCTGACCTGATGCCCTTGATACCTGTGATGTTCGCCGGATCGCTTAAATCGTGATGCTCGTCTGATACAACAATATAAGCACATGTTGGATCAATTATATAACCATCATAAATACGCTGACCATTTACCTCAGGCAGTTCAGTAACCTTATATATGGACAGCTTAGCCAGTTTCGCTCCTGTCCCCTCAGGATGTCTATCTCTGGCTCCTCCCAATGATAATTCAATTTTTGCTGGCGCCTCTTCAACAGGAAAAGACACCTCTTGACCGCGCGAAAGTGATTTTTCAATGATTGTTTTCTCTTCTGGACTATACTGCTCCATAATATGAATTATGGCAAAACATAAGCAAAAAGTCAACTACGGCACAACAAACATATACCCCAGTCAAATACCAAAATACGCTAATCTAGGCCCAGATGATACTTAATGCGAGACACCACATCGCTAATAACCACCTGCGATTTCACCAGATAATCATCAACACCCAAGCTCTCAGCACGCTCCTTGTCTTTTGGCTGGCTCAGCGCCGTTAACATGATAATCCGCACATTGGCAGTCTCTGGAGTGTTGCGCAAAATATCCAGCACGTCAAAGCCGCTAATCTTCGGCATCATGGCGTCGAGCAAAATCAAATCCGGACGATATTCCACTGTCGCTGATAAAGCATCCTCGCCATTATGGACTTCCCTGACGTCAAAACCCTCAAGCTCAAGCCTCGAACGATAAACCGCCGACAGCGCCATTTCATCTTCTACTAATAAGATCTTTTTTTTCTGACCGCTCCCATTCATAATACTTTTAATTTTAACGGTTATTGATAAAAAACACAAGCATTATAAAGATTCGGCTTTTTCCAGTTGCGGATCTTTATCATTCTTCACATCGTCCGCTGTTAATTCCACTTCCACATCAGGCTTAATACCTTCCTTATCAATATTCTTGCCCTTTGGCGTATACCAGCGCGCCTCGGTGACTTTTAACTGCGAGCCGCTAGACAAATCAAGCACCACTTGTACGCTGCCTTTGCCGTAACTTTTTTTACCGACTAGTTTTGCTTTGCCATAATCGCGCAGCGCTCCTGCCGTAATCTCGCTGGCGCTGGCGCTATTCTCATTAATCAGCACTACCGTTTGCATATTCTCTAAAATCGGCGAGCCAGTCGAATTTAAGGTCTTGACCGTCTCCGAACCGCGCCGTTCCGTCAAAACAACTTGGTCATTCAGCCATAGCCCCAGTAAGCCCTGCGCCGAATCAACTGTCCCGCCAGGATTATTACGCAAATCCACAATCACCTTCGTCACGCCCCTGTCGATGAATTCCCGGGCAGCTTTTCTGGCAGCGCTGACAGTGTCATCATTAAACCTGCTAACTGTCAAAATACCAGTTTTACCGTTAATTCTCGACTCCACCGCCGGCGCAGTAATATTTTGCCGCACCACGGAGACCTCGTGGATTTGCTGCCCGTTCTGCAGCGTCAACTTAACCGACGTGCCAATTTCGCCGCGAATCTTATCGACAACTTTATCAACGCCCCAATCAGCAGCTTCCTCGCCGTTCACTTTCATAATTACTTCGCCAGCCTTTATACCCGCTTTTTGCGCCGGGCTGTCGTTTAACGGCTTGATAATTGTCGGCTTATTATTCCTTAAACCAATCTCTGCGCCGATACCGCCGCCGATATTGCCGCTTAATGATTTCTTAAACTCCTCGGATTCCTTCGGGTCCATATATGACGTATGCTTGTCGCCGACAGCAGCCACCAAACCCCGGCTGGCACCGTAAATTAACTTTTGCGTATCCAGTTTGCCGTCATAATTTGCCGCCAGTTGCTGGTATGTCTCTTGAACGCTAGACAAATCGATCGTTTTATTAGACGCGCGCACCCCAAACATCGGCGCTGCTGCCGCAAAAATCGTTTCATAGCGAGTCCCCGCCGCAAAGCTAACAATCGCCACGATAATCACTGCCAAAAACTGAACCGACTGGCTTTTTTTTCTCTCCGTCATATCATTACATTATACAACAAAACGCCCGGTTAGCGCGAGCGTTTTATGTTAATAGAGGCTATTTTAGAAATAAATGTATGTCAGACCAGAGGCTGAGCGCGTATAATTCCTATATAAACCATCCCAAGCAAAGTTGTAGTCGCTCACTGTAATTGTACCGTCACCATTAACCGATTCAACATACATAACATGACCGTAATAACCGATGTTCATCACTGCCGCGGCGCCTGCTTTTGGCGTCGAGCCGCTGGGGATGCCATGACGCGCCGCTGTTGACGGCCACTGGTTAGCATTGCCCGCGCCGCCAAAATGCGGCACATACCGACCAGTGCTATGAATTTTCCAAGCCACATAGCTCACACACTCGCGCGTATATAACCCCCACGGATCAACATACGCATCCAATGGAGCATTCGCCCAAACACCCGGATAACCGCCACCGCCTGGAATACCGCCTGGGATTGATACGCCGTTACCAAGGGCGCGCCGGTTGGCAGCCGCCTGTTCCTCGCGAAGCTTAGCGACTTCGCTATTACGCTTTTGCGCTAGTGCCGAATAAGCGTTCTGGTCGTTCTTAGTATCGGCAACCAGTTTAGCTTTCTCCGACTGTTTGGACGACAGAACATTGCGCTGCGCTTCTTGGTCTCTAAGCGTATTCTCGACCAGTTTTTTATTCTCTTCCAATTTCTTTTGGAGCGCCTTAATTTCCTTGATCTTGCCGTTCAGCGATGTCCTCAGCGAACTGCGCTGCTCTTGCTTGTCAATGTAATCCCCTATGCTATTTGAGCTGGCCAGCATTTCCAACGGTGAAATCTGATCATCAACATGCATATCCGCCAAAACCTGGCCCATCGCCTTGCGCCTTTGTTTTATCAATATCTCATTTCTCTTTATCTGCGCATTCAGATTATCTATTTTCTTTTGGCTGTCAACTATCTGCCCCTGAATAGTGGTAATCTGGCTATTTATTTTATCCAGCTCAGATTGCAAATTATCCGCCATTTCGCCCAAACGGGACGCCTCAGAATTATATTTGCTGGCTTCTTGTTCTTTTGCTTTGATTTCTGCCTCATAATCACGAGCAAAAACATGCGAGCCCAAGGCGAAAACACCTGAGCCTGCAACCAACACAGCCACCGCCACCAGGGCTGCCCTGCTGGCTAATGAATCTGAAATTGGTGTGGTGGACCGTAATTTCATACCTATATGTTAGCACAAGCGTGATGGCGTTGTCAACAGGATTACGCAGCGTTTCCTTACTTTATCTCCTCGACATATTGAACTATGTCATTTGGGGACGTTATTTTATTAAGACGATTTTTATCTATACTTATAAAATATTGGTATTTATCGCCAGGATATTTTTTGCCAAAATCAATATCTCTATAGTTAAAATATATTTCTGGATTTACGCTATTTTTATTTTTTACATATTGAACTAACTTATATACATCATCATATATACTATTATTTATGTTATCTCTAGTAACAAACACGCTAAGCACATATCCGAAATCATTGCTCTTATCCTTGATGTATTCAAATGATGGTAAATCTCCTCTTAGGGTTTGATACAAACCATCTTCCGTATCAACTCTAACTGTCACTCTATACAAGTCCACACCCTTTACATTACCTTCTAAAAACTTTTTCGTTTTATCATAATCCTGCTTGCTCCATACTTCTTGAGGATAGGTGTCGTTATTATAATCGCCTGTCACCTGCGACTTGCATAGTTTAGACTTTATATCAGAATTTTTAACTGATACATCAGCGCACACAGAACCCTTGACACCCAAGCCAGCTCCTTCTGCGCGTATATTTTCAATTACAAATTCCCTGCCATATTTATCTTTTAGATAGCGAGATATTTCCTCTCGATCAATTACTCTTTCTATCACTATCATCCAAAAAATAGCGAATATCAGTACAAAAATAATAATCAAACCGAACAACACTACCCACCTTGTTACACCAGTTTTCTTAGCACTGTCAACTTTAGCGCTTCTAGTATTCCTTCGTTCAGTTGTATCCATTATTCATTCACTATTAATAAAACACTCGTTGACCTTATCGCCAAGATTCGTGTTCTTATTAATTCCGCCAATCTCACACATTAATCTACCGCTACCGTCATAATAAACCAATCTTGAAATAGCAAAGGTATCCTGCAGTACATAAGCGGCAAATACAATATTTCTCTTATGCTGATCAATGGTTACAGGGATTGCTTTGTCTGGAAAATTGTATACTGAAACGATGACGTTTTTCTTGCTATCTTTTGTTTCTAGGGTTTCATCAGCTATTACCATAGGAGGTATCAGATAATCTTTTGCTATATCCATTTGGAACTTTTTTGCTATTTTTAGTTCTCTGCTGGCATTTGCCTTATCATCTTCTGTAGGAGTTGAGTTATCTTCCAAAGTGTCACCCTGGCTGATACTTACTTTTGACTGCTGCTTTTTATAGCCAGTCACTAAAGCATTGTTATATACAAATCCGCCTCTTATCGTGAACAATGGATAAATATCATCAGGTTTTTTCGACTCAAACGGCTGATTAGTATGAAAGCCAAATCCGTACATATCATCATCCGAGTTTCCAAACGAAATATTTGTCTTAACTTCATAATCAAAAGAGTCAAACTTAATACCAGTATTCTTAATAACAGACGCTAACTTGATAATTCGATTTGCATGAGATTGGCGCGTATTCCAGTCGTATACCCCTCTTTTTTCCTCATAAGACACTCTTATCTTCATAGCCTTCTTCTCATTTTCAGATAATTCGCTAATTTTAGGAATTTTACCGTCACGGCGTGCAACTATATTATAATCATCGTATGAATCAACTTTTACTTCTACCTGTAACTTCTGCCGTTCACTATCTAAGCTCATCTCTTTTGAAAACTGTTTTACTAGTTGGCGCGACCAAGTATCTGTCGCATATGTATCGGTAAAATCCATGCTCTCGCTGCTGCACCAAAACAAGCATTTGCTAACAGTAAACTCTACTTCTGGGTTATTTTTTGGTTTTACCTTTCTACCATATGTTACTGAAACACCAAAATGTCCGCTACCAACATTCTCGCCTATGACAAATTCTTCATGATATTTATTTTTCAGATACATAGTAGTTTGCAAATCTCCAGAAATGCCGCCAGGAGCAAATATGAATAACCAAAATAGCTCGCTTAAGAATAAATGTAGAGGAAACCCTAAAAGCATAATAAGCACGCTTAAGATCTTGTCTTGTTTACTCCACTTAACATTCTTATTCAAAAGAATGAAAAGTCCTATAATCGGGAAAAGCAATATTACTACAATAGCCAACACATCATAAAGTCTGTCTTTTCTTTTACTCGCAGAGATATTGTTTTTATGCTCTTCCATAACTTTATGTTTTATTATTTTTTCATACCATTGCTATTTTTCTGTACAGACTTATTTAATGAATTACAACTTCAAATATTTGCGCGTGGCGATCCATGAGGAGACTACGCCGATGAATGCACCGATGACAATCATCGCCAAAAGCACCAAACCGACGTACATAGTTAGACTGCTAAGCAAGCCCTCCGCCGGAATGCCGTATCTGGTCATCGGCTCACGAACAAAGAACAGCAAACTGTAGCCGGCGATCGTCGCGATAATTGCCGCGATAAATCCGTACATTACCGCTTCTACGATAAACGGCCCGCGGATAAAACTCCTTTCAGCGCCGATCAGCTTCATCATTTGAATTTCGTCTTTCCTATTAAAGATTGCCATGCGAATCGTATTAAAAACAACCAGCGAAGAAATCACCACGAATACCACAGTAGCGATTGAGCCGCCAATACTTGCCAAATGCACCCAGTCGCCAACGGTTTTCAGCGCCTGCTGGCGGTCGCCGCTAAACGACGGTTCTTGGCGCGGATCTTTGTATTTTTTATACAATTTGTCAGTTTTAATAAAATTCTCCAGAGATTTCTGATTATTCAAATCTTCTACCGAGATTCGCAGCGTCGCCGACATTTCATTGCTAGATTCTTTAATAGCCTCCAATGCCTCCGGGTCATCCTCATATTGCTTGGCTTGCTGATCGCGCGCCTCCTCGGCAGAAACGTATTTTACGCCAACCACATTATCCAATTTGGCAATCCGCGACTTAATAGCGTTAACTTCTTTTTCCGGCGTATCACCCTTTAGGTAAATCGACATATCGGCTTGTTTAGAGATATTGGATGCTGTGTCTAATAAAATTTGGCGGGCGGACATCGTCATAAAAACGATCAAAAGCGTAATACTCATCACCGCAGTAGCAGCAACCGTCAGCCAAGCATTACGGCTAAAACTATTGATGCCGTAGCGGCACATTCTAACAAACGTCAACCAGCCGCGCCGGCGCTGTTTGATACGAACTGCCTCCTTTGAGGATACGGGTTTTTTCCTTGTCTTTGCCTTTGTCATTGCTTATAGCTTCCTTTTGCTTGGTCAGAAGTAATCTTACCGTGATCAATGGTAATAACGCGCCGCTTCAACCGGTTAACAATCTCCACGTTGTGCGTCGTTAAAATCACTGTCGTGCCGTATTTATTAATTTTTTCCAGCAAACGAACGATATCCCAGCTGTGTTTCGGATCCAGGTTGCCAGTCGGCTCGTCAGCGATCAGAATTTTCGGCTGGCGTACCACTGCCCTAGCAATCGCCACCCGCTGCTGCTCGCCGCCAGACAACTGATTCGGAAATTGTTTTTCCTTGCCTTTCAAGCCCACTAGTTCAATCACCTTCGGCACGGTCGATTTAATTTCGCGGTTAGTCATCCCGGCAATCTCCAGCGCAAACGCGATATTCTCAAACACCGTCCGATTTGGCAGCAGCTTAAAATCCTGAAACACCACGCCAATCTTACGGCGCAGCAACGGAATATGTTTATCTTTCAAATTGTCATAATCAATGCCGCCAACCACAATTTTCCCCGAACTTGGCTTTTCCTCGCGTGTCAGAAGCTTCAGTAGCGTCGATTTACCAGCGCCAGAGGTGCCAACGATAATCACAAACTCGCCAGCGCTAACATGAATACTCGCCCGATTTAAGGCTGGCTTATTATTCTTCCCGTAATTCTTCGTCACCCTATCTAACAGAATCATCAAGCAATATTATAGCATAAACTGTATTCTGGCCGCAAACTGCTACTATCACTGGGTTTTTCGCAAGTACGCCTCAATAAATTCATCAATATCACCATCCAATACTCCCTGTGCGTTGCGGTTTTCATGCTTAGTGCGAGTATCTTTGACTAATGTATACGGATGCAAAACATAATTTCTGATCTGGCTGCCCCAGTTGGCTGACTCGCCGGCCCTAAGATCAGACAGGGTTTCGGCGTGCTGTTCCAGCTTCATCGCCAGCAACTTGGAGCGCAAAATCTTCAGCGCCGTCTCTTTATTCTGAATCTGCGAACGCTCGTTCTGAATCGCCACGGTAATACCCGTCGGCACGTGCGTCACCCGCACCGCCGAGTCAGTGGTATTCACACCCTGGCCGCCCTTACCGCCCGAGCGATAGACATCAATTCTCAGATCATTCGGGTCAATCGCAATTTCATCCGGCGTATCAATCTTTGGCAGCACCTCCACCAACGCAAAGCTAGTCTGGCGCAAATTATCAGCATTAAACGGACTGAGGCGCACCAGCCGATGCACGCCATTTTCTGAGCGCAATTTTCCATACGCAAACGGTCCAGAAATTTCCAACACCGCTGTCTTTATCCCAGCATCATCATTGGTCGAGCGCTCCAGCGTGTCAGCTTTCATCCCCGACCGCTCCGCCCAGCGCAGATACATCCGCTCCAACATCGCCGCAAAGTCCTGAGCATCCAGCCCGCCTACGCCGGCCGAAATCCGCACCACCGCCTCACGGTTGTCGTATGGGCCACTGAACAGTAGATCGGTCTTGCGCTGGGTAAACTCCTGCTCTAGCGCCGCCACCTGCGCCTCAAACTCCGGCAGTAGATCATCGTCGCCCAGCTCCATCAACTCAGCGATATCCGCTAGCTGCACCCCCAGCGTCTGCCACGGCTCAACTGTCTGGCGCAAGCTAGCTGCCTTTTTCGCCAAGGCCTGCGCCTCGTCCGGATTATGCCAAATCTCCGGCTGGTTAAGCCGCTCATCCAATTCCGCCAAGTTTTGCTCCAAATCAGCAAATTTCAACGCCGATTTGGCCTGTTCTACTTCTGACTGCAGGGTTTGGATGCGTTTTTTGAGTGGTTGCATGGATACCATTGTAACAATTTTGCTATACTTTTTGTATGAAGATCGGCATATTTGATACGGGAACTGGCGGCAAATTAGTAGCAAAGAGGCTGAAAAAATTACTACCGCAGCATTCGTACATCACGGCGATCGACCGCGAGCACGCACCGTACGGCAATCGTTCACCGGAAGAGATTATCACGCTAACCGATGCCGCCATCCAGCCGATACTATCATGCGACATTATTGTTATAGCATGCAATACCGCCACGACTAACGCGATTGGCTCGCTGCGGCAACGTTACCCAGATGTATGCTTTATGGGCTTTGAACCGATGATCAAATCGGCCGTCATCCTGACCAAATCACATCATATTACCATGCTGGCGACAAACGCCACCAAACACAGCCAGCGTCTGCGCGCGCTTATCAGTGAATATGCTACTGGCGTTCGCATCGACACGCCAGACACCCGTGCGTGGGCGCAGATGATTGATCAAGGTTTGGCCGACGATATTGTGCTTGATGAAGTATCGGCCAGTGTTGCGGACGGCAGCGATGTTATTGTTCTAGGCTGCACGCATTATCTGGCAATTAAGATGCGGTTACAACGCCTTTTCCCGCAATGCCGCATTCTTGAACCCACTGCAATTATCGCCAAGCGGATTAGCGATTTTGCTAGCTAATTGTTATACTTATCCTAATGAATCAAGACATTGCTAAAATCCTCGTGACTACTGAGCAAATTAACAATGCAGTGGCGCAGCTGGGCCGAGAGCTGACGGCAGAGTATCGTGACAAGAACCCGCTGGTCATCGGTGTACTGCGCGGTGCAGCACCGTTTATGATTGATCTAGTGCGAGCGATGGACTGTTACCTGGAAATCGATTTCATTGACGTCTCTAGCTACGGCGACGCAACTGAATCATCCGGCGCGGTCACTATTCTCAAAGACATTGATAGCGACGTTACTGGGCGGCATATTTTGCTGGTCGAAGACATCGTCGATACCGGTCGAACGTTGGAAAGGTTGCTAGAATTGTTCTCTGGTCGCGGTGCGTCCTCAATCAAAGTCTGCTCACTACTCGACAAACCCGAACGGCGTATCGCCAACGTCGCCGCAGATTACGTCGGCCTGTCAGTTCCTAACGAATTCGTCGTCGGCTACGGCCTAGATTTCCGCCAACAATACCGCAATCTGCCATATATCGGGGTATTGAAACCAGAAATCTATCAAAATTAGAGATTCTCCACTGCCGTCACGAACTGCTCGCCGCGATCATTGTAACTCTTAAACATATCAAAGCTAGCGGCGGCTGGACTGAGAATCACTACATCGCCAGATTGCGCTTGATTGGCTGCCGCCGTGACGACCATTGGCATTGGCGTCATTTCCAGCTGCATAACCTGGCAAGATACCTCATTTTTATGCAAAATTTCGATAATTTCACTGGCATTAGCGCCGTTGACAATCACTGCCCGCATTTGCTGCCTGGCGATTTCCTGCGCTAATTCCGTGTATTCCGCCCCCTTGTCAGATCCGCCCAAAATCAAAATTTTTGGCTCCGTGAAGGCTTTTAACGCGGCAATAGCGCTACCGGGTGTGGTTGAAATGCTATCATCGTAATATTTCACGCCGCTTTTCTCGGCGACGAATTTCAAACGGTGCGGCAGCCCTGTAAAACTCTCTAGTCCAGCGGCAAATTGCTCATTAGTTACCGTAATCGGCAGTTCCGTCACCGCGCTCATCGCTGCGCAAGCATTCTCTAGGTTGTGCGCACCTGGCAACCGCAAATGGCTAGCACTGCAAATCTGCCGACTTTGCACGCAAAAGTAGCCATCCTGAACATAAACTTGGTCATCGTCGGGAATAGCGTAGCGCTGCGCGAAGTCCAGCGTATCGCCATGATTATCGCCCGTATCTGGCAGCCTATCAAGCGGCGCGGCAGCCACTTCCCGCGAATATTTATTCGTCGGGTGATATAAACAAACATCGCCAAGATGCTGGTGGCGGCGAATATTTTTCTTAGCATTAAGGTAGTCGGCGAAATCCGTATGGACATTCAGATGATCCGGCTCGATCATCAGCACCACCGCAATGTGCGGCGACTTTTCCAAATCCCACAACTGAAAGCTCGACAATTCGTAAACGACAATGTCAGTTTTTTCAATCTTCGGCAAGACATCCAGCGCCGGCACGCCGATGTTGCCAACCAAATGCACCGTTTGCCCGGCTTGCTGCAATATCGTCGTGATTAGGCTGCACGTTGTCCCCTTGCCTTTCGTCCCCGTTACACCGATAATCGGCGCTGGACATTTGTCGAAAAATTCATTGGTCGCCGACCAAATTTTACCGTTGGTCTTTATATTACGCGGCGGCAAACTGGCCGTTCGCACCACCAAATCAGTGTCATCAAGTTGCTCCTGAAATACGTTTTTTCCAGAAATCAACCTAACGCCACTCGGAATAGCCGGCAGTTTATCCGCCGGACGTTCATCAGCCACCACAAACTCCGCGTCAGGAAATTTCTGCTGGAAATATACCAGATTTGATATACCTTCTACGCCGTAGCCAGCGATAATTATTTTCATATTTACAGTATAACATAGAGTAAATTAATCATAGCAACATCCTAAACTTGACTTATTTTATACACTATGCTATTATTCAAGACATGAATGAACAATTTATTACCCCCACAAAACCAGAAGGCAAACCTGACACAAGCGATTGGGATGCAATTGCTGAAGTAGTATCTAGAGAAGTCGGAGCTAGCAAAGGTCTGGCAATTGATTATGATACTCTACCATTAACTCATGAGGCTATGGGATTACCATCACCAAAAGAAGGAACAGATCCAGACTCAGCAACGGGCTCAATATCGCAAGAAACTGCTGACCCGCTGTCAGAATTAGATTCTGATAATAAACAGGTTTAGAATTTGCGCCACCGTTTGCGCGCCCATCTGGTAGCGCCCCAGGGCGTACGACTTGGCAGCCTCGCTATCGTCGACAAATAACAATAAATTATTAGCCATAAGGAAGTTTTACAAAAAACATATCAAATTTGATATGTTTTTTGTGTATTATTAGTCATTCTAATCCAGCACAGCCAGCTTCTCCTGAAGCCGCAGTAGCAGATCTCTGTCGCCAGAGCTCACGCCAGCGAGGACGCGGACTTCTGAGTCGAGGAATTCTCTGGCTACTTGAATTATATTCTCAGCGGTAATTGCCAAAATTGCCGCCGGCACGCCAGCATAATCTTTGACAAAATCGTCAGAAAAATAGCGCCGGGTATAAAAATTACTGATTTGCGCCACTGTTTGCGCGCCCATTTGGTAGCGCCCCAGGGCGTACGACTTGGCAGCCTCGATATCCTCGGCAGCGATATCGCCGTTTAACACTTTTTTCAGCTCGCGCACGATGATGTCAAATAGCACTTCCGCAGTCTCCAAATTGACTTGCCCGCCAAAATCCCACGACGAATCATAAAATCCGACCGAAGTATCGCTAAACATTCCATACACCAAGCCTTTTTTACGGGCCATACCCAGAATTCGCGAACTCAGCGTTCCGGTCAAAATATGATTCAAGCAACCCATAGCATCCGATTCTTCGTTAGTTAGCTCGCGCGGCAGGCTTATTGACCAGCCAAAATTCAAATTCGACGCTTCTTTACGGCGAATTAACAGAGGCCGCGCGCCGTGCAGCTCATCGCGCGGAATCGCAAATCGTTCGCCGGGCTCCAATTGCCATTGCTCTAAAAAATCCTTAATGGCGGTCTTGCGGCCAGCCATTTTTCCAGCAATCACAAACCGCATATTGTTTAGCGTGTGCGTCCGCCGATGATGCTCCTTGATATCTTTTATCGTTACATTGTCCATTTTTTTCAGGCGCTGGCTATCTGTCAAAATATCCTCGCCCAAAGCTTGCTGCACCCGCAGCCATAATACGCGGCTGTGATTATTCAAATAGCCGGTTAATTCCGAGCGAACATTGCCCTTCTCTGCCTCAAACGAGTCGCTAGTAAACCGCGGCGTGACAATCGCCAGCCGCTGCAATTCCAAAATCCGATCCCACTCAAAATCTGCGCAAACCGCCTCGTACACCATGGAATAATCGGAAGTATAAGCATTATGATAGGCGCCGTTCTTTATAAATTCCTGCTCGTAGGCATGCTCCGAACGAAATTTCTCGTTTGCGCCAAACGCCATATGTTCCATCAAATGTGCTGTTTCATAAATCTCCTTATCTCGCACGTAGCGGTCGCCTGCCCGAAACTGTACCTGAAAACTCATTACCGTGGCGTCTGGCACATCAATTAACAAACCACGCGCGCCATTCTTCAGTTTAACTTCCTCAACTGTATGCTTCATCTATTCTGCTCCTTAATTGTCTATTGCCTGAATTATCTGCGATGTTTTTTACGATTTTGGCGCTGAGTTTTCTTTTTCTTGCGCGCTTGGTTCTTAGCGCGGTTTGACTCGGCGCTTGATTTGCCTTTTTTCACCGAAAAGTCACCGTCGCGATTTTCCTCGCCCGCACCGAGCTCATTGACGCCGCGTTCCACCGCGTTCTCTGCCAAGCGCGTTAATTCCGTGTCGTATTCATCATCCTGCGACTGGCGCACCACCGCATCGGCCTCGTGAATATTGAAGATGACCGTCAAAACTTCGTCGCGCAAATTAGCCTGCAAGCTTTCAAACAATTTTTGCGACTCCGAACGATATTCCACCAACGGATCGCGCTGGCCGACACTGCGCCAGTGAATACCCTCGCGCAGGTGCTGCATATTCTCCAAATGCTGCATCCACAAGGTATCCAGCACTGCCATATAAACCTCGCGCTCCACGCCGCGCAGATTATCCGCGCCAATTTCAGACTCTTTCGCCGCATATGAATCTTCAGCCAGCTTCAGCGCCTTTTCATAGCGCAGCTTGTCTTTCTTTTCTTTGCCAATCTTGGCAATCTTTCCTTCGTCGCTTGGGAAAATTGCCGTAAAATCTTCGACAAACTTCGGATTATTCTTAGTTGGCAATGCTGCCAATTCATGAACTTTCGCTCGCAGTAAGCGTTCAATCTCCGGCTTAATATTGTCGCCTTCCAAAATCTTGCGGCGCATGACATACACCACACGACGGTGGCGATTAATCACGTTGTCATACTGAACAACACTTTTGCGCGTATCGAAATTGTAGCCCTCGACGCGTTTCTGGGCTGCTTCCAAGGTCTTTGACACGGCGCGGTTTTGGATTGGCGTTTCTTCATCGACACCCAGTCGATCCATCAGCGCTGCGATGCGCTCGCCCTGGAAAATTCGCATCAAATCATCTTCGGTCGATACATAAAACTGCGTTTCACCTGGGTCGCCCTGACGGCCACCGCGGCCGCGCAGCTGGTTGTCAATGCGTCGCGATTCGTGGCGTTCAGAACCAATCACCACCAGACCGCCTAGCTCTTTCACGCCCTTGCCTAGCTTGATGTCGGTACCACGTCCGGCAATGTTTGTCGCCAGCGTGATGGCGCCCTTCTCACCAGCTTTCTCGATGATGGCAGCCTCACGCTCATTGTTCTTAGCGTTCAAAATCTCAAACTTGATGCCTTCTTTTTCCAAATATTTGGCAATCTGCTCGTTCTTAGCGATTGACCCAGAACCAACCAGCACTGGCCGGCCTTGCTTGTGATAATCTTTGATGGCTTCAGCCACCGCCTTCAGTTTGCCCTTTTCGGTCTTGAAAATCAGGTCTTCTTTATCGTCGCGAATCACTGGCTTGTTCGGCGGAATCTGGATGACATCTAGTGAATAAATTTGTTGAAACTCTTCAGCTTCAGTGAATGCCGTACCAGTCATACCGGAAAGTTTATTGTACAAACGGAAATAGTTCTGGAACGAAATGGTCGCCAGTGTCATGCTTTCTTCCAGCACTGGCACACCTTCTTTCGCCTCAATTGCCTGATGCAAGCCTTCGTTGTAACGGCGTCCTTGCATCAAACGACCGGTGTGCTCATCGACGATGATCACTTCGCCATCGTTGGTCACTACATAATCTTTGTCGCGCTTGAACAAAGTTTGTGCTCTGAGCGCCTGATCCATGTGGTACACACTGCGCACGTGGTCTGGAGTGTACAAATTTTTTATTCCCAGCAGTTTTTGGACTTTTTCCACGCCCTCATCGGTCAACGCCACGCTGCGGCGCTTTTCGTCTAGAACGTAGTCCTCTGGCACTAATTTACTGGCAACTTTAGCGAACGTGTAGTAATTATCTGGGTTCTCGGCTGCTGGCGCCGAGATGATCAGCGGCGTACGCGCCTCGTCGATCAAAATGGAGTCCACCTCGTCAACGATGGCAAAATTCAGCTCGCGCTGACGTAATAAGTCAACATCGTTCACCATGTTGTCGCGCAGATAGTCAAAGCCAAACTCGTTGTTCGTGCCATAGGTAATGTCCGCCGCGTAGGCTTCCTTGCGAGTGACCGGACGGAGCTTGCGCATACGCGGATCGTCGTGATGCTCATTATCATAGTCTTTATCATAGACAAATGATGCTTCGTTAATGATCACACCCGTCGTCAAGCCCAAAAAGTCATACACCTGGCCCATCCAGCCAGCGTCGCGCTGCGCTAGATAGTCATTGACAGTCACCACATGCACGCCCTTGCCTTCTAGCGCGTTGAGATATGTCGGCAGAGTCGCCACCAGGGTCTTACCCTCGCCAGTCTTCATCTCGGCCACATTACCCTCATGAAGAACCATGCCGCCGATTAGCTGAACATCGTACGGACGCTCGCCGATGACGCGCTTGGCAGCCTCACGTACCACTGCAAAGGCATCTGGCAAAATCGTATCCAGCGTTACATTCTTTTTCGTCAGACGCTTTTTCAGCGTCTCCGTCTGCGCTCGCAGCTCTTTGTCTGACAGTTTTTCATATTTTTCAGACAGACCGTTAATTACGTCAACCTGCTTCTGTAGCCGTTTCAAAATCTTCTTCTGCGGATCGCCAAAAATCTTACTCAGCGCCTTTTGTTGTGTCATTGCCATAAACTCAAAACTCCCTCACTTTCAGGCATTTTCAAAAACTGTATATATTGTAGCATTTTTTACCCTAAGATTAAAGAATTTTTGGACACAGCTAGCCCTACCAACTGCCTACGACAGACTAGATTAACCGTCATCCGACAAGAGGACGCACCTTTGCAAATGTTTTCGCAAATTCAATACTCGTACAGCGTATCATTATGTCGCTTCCGAAATTACTAAAACAAGACTTTAATACGCTAGCAGATCCTTCAGAGCTAGCAAATTCATTTGATGTTATTACCCATCCTTTAGAATCCATTGGCGACATGGCCTGATGAATTCGGTACAACTGGTACGCAATATAGCTCGTGACTGGCGTCGGCATCCTGCCTTCTTTCATTGCTTGCTCGTAGGGTATCAGCCTGTCTCGATCGTCATTATTTAGCAGTAGAAAAGCCGTCCACTTATAATCATCCTCTACAATCGGCAACCCCCAGTAGGCTACAGTATCATTTATCATCCGATCCCAACAATCAGCAACTTCGCTTTCTGCAAATAGTCCATCACTTTTTTCTCTTGTCTGGGTCTGCACTATACCAAGCGGATTATTCGGCACGGTTTTATCCTGCGCGACAGCCGACACAAGTTGACGCACGGTATTAATGGGTAATACTAATGGCGCCACAACTAAATCATGATCTGGCAGTTTTTCTTTCAGCTCTGCCAAACGTCCAAAATCAATACCGCCCTGCGCCAACTCAGCCGGCGTCGGCATTTTAATACCCGCTCCAGCAAAGACTGTCCTATATCCCTCAAGGTCTCGCTTAAACAATTCTCTGATTTCCGGATTTGTTACACCGTCTAGATCAAAGCCAACTCCGCCCCTTTCCATAGCTTCGCTAACAGCACCATCAAGCGCGCCAAAGAGAGCCGCAGAACCAAAACCTTGACTGGCAGTTTCTTGCCTCTCATGGGCTTTATCCCAAGCGCTCCCGGCAGCAGTGAGAATTTCCGGTGGAAGAATTTCAGTCATACTCATATACTTACCCTAAAAGCCTATCAGCTTTCAACTGTCTCCTCGTTATCTCCCGCCTCTTCCGATGTATTTCTTAGCATTTCCTCCGGCAGCAACTCATGGTACTTAAGGATATGATGCATCACCTTGCGATCATTCTGGTTCTTGATACCATCCAGAAACGTCTGACAAGCCCGCTTCAGCGATACCACGCCGTAACTGCCAGCAACTTTTCGTAAAATATCCACCATGGTGCGCGGCGCCAGCACCGTTTCCTCCAAGCCGGTACGGTCATCCACCAACTTCTCTGTATCAATGAACTGATTATATCCTTCGCCATTAGTGCCGCTAAATACTTGCTGGCTCAATCGAGCCGCTCTCACGAAATCTTCAAAATCCCGCTTATCAATTTCTGGCGGTAATTCGCCCCGTTCCGTAGCTACAGCCGCCATAGCCAGCTGAGCATTCTCACGCGGATATTCGCCGTAGCTCTTATCGTGGTCAGGGTAACGCACGCGGTTGATATTCGCCCCAAACCGATTCTGGAACTCAACGCTCAAGTCATCAACACCCTTGTAGCGTTTGGATTTCTCATTAGCCGTGGCAATAACACAAAAACCCGGCTGGACCTCCACAATCCGCCCAGAATCCTCCTGTACCGTAAACTTATCGCCTGGACGCAGCTGCATTATTTTGTTCAAGCGTTTCAACAGTTCTGGCGGCATAGCATTAATTTCATCAAGAATCAATGGCTTACCCTGCTCCATGGCGCGGATAATCGGCCCTGGCACAAACTCGCTGATGCTCGCCCCGTTTTTTTCGCGCAGTTCTTGCTTACCCATCAACTGGTAACTGTTGACATCGCCATACGCACTGATAAACTCTGGTTCAACACCGCAGTATCTCCGCGCCATATACTCCGCCAAAGCGGTTTTCGCACCACCCGTTTCACCAATAAATAGCGTTGGTTCGCCGCGCATCATGGCTGGCAACGTTTCGTCAATAATTGTTTGCATTTGCTCAGTCATCAATAGGCCGCTATCTAGTTGCCGCTTCCACTCGCGGACTTGCAAACGAGTCACTTCTTCCAAAAAATTTTTCTTGCTGCTATTCGGCGGAATCTCAATACTTTCATCGACTTCGGATAATTGTTTTTGCCAGGCGGCTATTCTTCTCCTCTCGCCCATCGTCAGAGGACGCCCCGTTTTTGCTGCCTTAGCACGCAGGGTTGCCATCCGTTCGCTGATTTCAGATTTTCTACCTTGGGCGCGCAAAAACTCAGCTGCCGCGCGAGTCGCTGCCATTTGCTCGCCGCGATATTCCTCGTCAAACCGTTCCATCAGCCCGGCATCTTTACGCAGTTCGTGCAGTTTCGCATGACACATATACCAATCTTCTAGGTTATCTGCCACATCCGGATGTTCATCTTTGAAAGCTTCCCAGCGCTGCAATTCCTCATCGCTCGTATCGCGCGGCATATATTCTTCCCAATTCGGCTCTGCCAGACCCAGCAAAAAATTCTCGCCAACTTCGCTGGCTTGTATATCCGGCTCTTCCAAGTTCGTCTGGCGCCTGGATTCGTTGATGCGCTCAATGTGCGGCGCTGCCAACTGCTCCAAAGTTTGCCGATCTCCCGCGACCGTCGTTCGCCAATCAGCCCTGACCGCTTGCATACTTTCCTGTAAACCAGCCATTAGCTCCACGACACCGTCCACGGTTCTATCAGCCATATCTGGAGTATAATAACTCTCTGACACGCGACGCTCAAGCCGCAATTCAGTGGTGATAGGTTGCGGTTCAGTTATATTCATAGACATATTGACCTTTTAATTGCATAGATGGTATTATATACTATAAATATACGATTTGTAAAGAAGATGTCTGAAGTATTGCATATATCAACAAATAACCCGGAATCATCGGCGCCAACGCCCGAACAAGAAGCACTGCTGGAAGAGCGTCAGTCTGCACTTGATAAAGCGGCGAGTTTTTTACGCGATCAAATACCAGCACTCTGCCAATTGACTGGCATGGGCGTGAATGTGGCAGTTGGCAAAGGCTGGGCTACCGACCTGAAGACTGGCTCGTTCACCATCGATCCGTCATTCTTTATTGAAAAAGGCTATTCGGCTGACCACTGTGTTTTTGCTACCCTGCATGAGCTGATGGCGCATGTACGCGACGTCAAGCACGATCCCGTGTTCGCAGCGCGGCAACGCGCGTTCATCATGGGCAGTAAAAATCCTCAGGAACGACAAGCGCGCCAAATTTTTAACAATATCCTCACCGACGTCCATGGCAATAAACAGATCATGAACATGCTACCTGCCATGCGCGAGGTCGGCGCGGATATTTATGACAATCGCCTGTTTCCGACAGAGCGTGACAGCGAGCCAGTTGACTATACCAAAGAGCCAATGCATCTGCAATTCCTCTATAAAATCATCCGCCAAGAGATGATACCGGGTAGCGAAACGCCTGTTCGCCAAGAAGTTGATGAAGCCATAGACCAGCTGCGCAACTTTCAAGGTGGACAGATTGACCTCATATCATTCCTGACCGATCCTAACGCCAAGGGTTCTGATGATAAAAAAATGTCTGGCAACGACCGCTTTGACTATTGGCTCACGCAAATTTGGCCAAGGTACGAAAAGCTCATAGAGCTTGATAAACAAGAAGCGAAAGATAATCAACAAGATTCTGACTCGCCGCAAAACGATACCGGCGAACAAGACAATAATCCATTTTCTGACGCCTACACTGATTATTTCGACAACAGACATCCTGAGCCGCTCAGTCCCGAAGAGCATGAAAAAATCCATAAAACCATAAAAAAAGCTAATAAAGACAAACGCCGCGAGAGTGTAACGCCCGAACAGCGAGAACATAACCGCCAAAGAGAAGCCAATCGCCGCTACCGCGAACAGACCGGGCATTCTCTGCGCGAAAAGGAAAAGTACAACAGCGAGGTTCGGCGCTTTCATAAACAAATTGACCATATGCGCCAAGTTTTTCGATCAATCTTGGATGAAGTTATTGCTACTCGCCGCGGCCTCAGCCGGCGCGCCCACCAGGATGGCGATGTCCTCGACCCTAACCGCTTAGCGCAAACTGTCGCCGATATTAGAAGCGGCGTCGCGCCAGAAGCATTCCAGCGATATGAAGCCATCCGCGGACGAACAGAGCTTAGCTGCAAAACCGACTATTTCTTTGTGTTTGACTGTTCTGGCTCAATGGCCGGTAAGTCAGCGCAATCCGCCGCCAGCTGCGCCGTCATCATGTTGGAAGGACTTGCTAGCATGGAACGCGATATCCGAAAGTTGGAAAAAGAACAAAATATCGATCTATCCGACCTATCAGTTCGCACCGCGTTGTATACGTTTGACAGTAGTTCAGTCTGCCATAAACCTCTGAGTAGTAGCCTGAACGATAAACAGCGGCTTGATACCTACGCAGCCATAACTGCAGCTGATGCGAGTGACACCGCGGATTATTTAGCTCTCCAGGAAATTGCCGGACTGCCCCGCGACCACGATCGCCAGCGAATCGTCATTGTCGTGACCGACGGCGGGAGCAGCGACCGTAACGCCGCATATGCAGCCATCAATCAGTTGCGCCGCGACCAGAACACAGTGATATACGGCGTGTCAATCGGCTCAACCGCAGCCGAACAACTATACGCCCCGAACGCCAGATTTATCGACGACCCTAAAGATTTGCCAAATATACTACAATCGTTTATAGAAACAACTATTCAAGCATAAAGAAAGAGACTACATATGACTAATTTCGATCTACTCCCACCAGAAACTCTAGCCGAAGCGGAGAATGCCTGGCGTCGAGCTCAAGAAAAGAAGAAAGAGGCGCAGCTTTCCACTAGTAGGTCGCTTGGAGCTGCTTCATTCTTAGATACGCTCAATACTGCCGTAGAAGAAGCTAAGAAAAAAGATGAAACTGGTTTCGGATTAGAGTGTATAGCAAATCCAGAAACAAGACAGGCTTTTATGAAGGCTTTTGAGCTATCTAAGCGTTTGGTTGGCTACCTTGATCTTTCGGCGCCAGCATCGGAACAAATGATATCCGCCGGAGTTAGCCTTCAGTATCTAGCCGAACAATTTGAAAGCATGAAACAGCAGGAAGACACTACACCTCACGTTATTCTGGCACCCCACGGTCTTGGTAAAGAAAACTGGATAACTATAGCCAGAAAAATGACCGCAGACACAACTATACCAAACAATCCACTAAAAGTTAGTATGAATATGCATGGACTATATTTTGGACACAAAATCGGAGTCGTCACTGATGACGTTTGGTGTAGCTCAGACCAACCACCAATTTCAACTACAACTCCAGGATTAGACATTTTACCGACTTACCAAGATACAGACAATCTGAATATAAAGTGGACGCTTCGTCTTATTTCTGGCAGAAACGAACCGCATCACACCCCTATGTCCTACCAAGAAAGCCAGGAACAAACTCCTCCTATACAACATCAAACTATAGCCGAGGCCTTAACTGATAAGTTCACTAATATATTAGCTGGCAGTAGACCAACAGACAGTCCTTCTCATTGGTTGTTGTGCTGGCAGCCCGATCCAGATATCACTGAGAGCTTGTCTGTTTCCTCAGAAATAGACTCTTCTGGTTTAATATACGTTACGCAAAGACCAATCACTTTAAGGGACAGCGAGACTCGCATAATTTCCCCAATAGGATAAATTATTTCTCACACTGGAATCCTTGCTTCAACTCATTGAAAAGAAAAAGCGCCCAAAATCTGAGCGCTTCATACCGACTTCAGTTAACAATTATTTTCGGCTCAATCCTCGCTTCAACCTAGCCAAAACCCCGCGGCTGCTGCCGACGTGCGTTAAAACGTCATCCTTATACTTTCTCACCTGTCCGTTTAACTTCGCCTCAACGATATCCACCGCTGCCAGTACGTTCATTGTTGAATCTTTAGCGGTAATTTTCTTATCTGGCACGTTGATAATAACCTCAACCTCGTACTTGTTACCGCCAGGGTTGTCAATCTGCTTAATCTTTACGTCAGCGGTCGCACTCTTACGAGCATGTCGCGGCAAGTACTTGCCCAACGCGCCGATTTTTCGCTCGACATATTTTTTCGTCGTGTCTGTCAATTCGTATTTGACGCCAGTAATGGTAATATTTTTAATCATTTTTTCCTCCTATTATTACGCTCTAGCGCGGCAAAACAACGCCCGCCTCCTTCGCTATTTTTAATAATTCTTCGTTAATAATGAGCAGCTTTTCCTTCGACGACATTTTAGCAAAGCTAGCGCTCATGAGGGCTTTATTCGGCTTGCTGTAAATAACATCGTATATTTCCTTAATATCGTTCGTCAGCGCTTGCAACTCACCTTCGACTCGATCAAGCCGATCCTTAACTTCGTGCAGTCCGCCTTCGACTCGATCAAGACGACTTTTAACCTCGTACATCTCGCTTTTCAGGCTAGAGACATCTTTTTCAACCGAACCAAGCCTATCCTCGATCCTATCAAACCGCTTGTCATGCTCGTCAAATCGCGGCAAAACAACGGCTTCCAAGGCCTCGACTACGCCATCGGCGATCGCACCCTTGATCCATTGCTTGTCGTCATTAGTTAGCGCCATATACCCTCCTAAGCCCTATTATATCACCTCGCGGCCATTCATGTACGGACGAAGTACTTCCGGCACCGTCAAGCTGCCATCATCGTTCTGGAAATTCTCCAAAATCACCACCAATGACCGCGCCAACGAAACCGCCGTACCGTTTAAGGTGTGGACCGACTCAATGCTGCCGTCCGCTCGCCGCACCCGAATATTCAAACCGCGCGCTTGATAATCCGTACAATTCGAGCAGCTCGTCAGCTCGCGGTAGGTCTGATCAACTGGCGACCAATATTCAATGTCGTATTTTTTGGCAGCCGGCGCGCCCAAGTCGCCCGCCGCGATATTCACCACGTGGTACGAAATACCAATTTGCTGCCACAACGCTTCCTCGACGCTGAGGATCTTTTCATGAATCTCCTTGGATTGCTCCGGCAGGCAGAACGCGTACATTTCCAATTTATTAAATTGGTGCACTCGGAACAACCCACGCGTATGCTTGCCGTACGTCCCCGCCTCTTTGCGGTAGCATGGGCTGTATCCCGTATACAGCAGCGGCAAATCTTTCTCGTCCAAAATCTCATCAGCGTGATAGCCCGTCAGCGGCATTTCCGCCGTCCCAATCAGCGTCAAATCCTCGCCCTCGACCACATACTCGTTACTACCCTCGCCCTTCGGCGTAAAGCCCGCACCCTCGGCAGTGCGCAAATTCACCATATGCGGCACAGTCATGAACGTAAAGCCTTGTTTCATGACATAATCCAGTGCAAACTGCGTGACAGCATTTTCCAGCAACGCCAAGTCGCCTTTAAGGTAATAAAACTTCGCGCCAGCCACTTTTGCGCCGCGCTCAAAGTCCACCCAGCCGCGACTGACAGCATAGTCCAAATGATCCTTGGCGCCCGTTTTACGCTCGCCGTAAGCCTTTACTTCAACCGAGTCTTCCTCGCCACCAAGAGGCACATCATCAAAGGTAATGTTCGGCACATTTTTCAGAATCGCGGCTACTTTTTCCTCGGTGGATTTTAAGTAGCCTTCACGCTCTGCCAGCTCAATTTTCAGCTGCTTGCCCTGATCAATCAATTCCTGATCTGGACGGCCGCCTTTCATCTTCGCTGAAATTGCATTCCGCTGTTCGCGCAATGCCTCCACTTGTTTTTGCAGATCGCGGCGCTCGTCATCCAATTGCAACATTGTTGCAATATCGACCGCATACCCCTTGTCATTTGCCGATTTTTGCACCAAATCGGCATTTTCTCGAATAAATTTGATGTCTAACATGTCTTAATTATATAACAACTTCTGCTTAAACGTGAGAGATTATCCCTGCACCCAGCAACCCTATTATCGCCAGCCCCAGCACAAATCGATAAATAATGAACGAACGAAAATTATTGCTTTGGATAAATTTAAGCAGCCAGGACACCGCCGCATAACCCACGACGAACGAAACCGCCGTAGCAATGATGGTTGACGTCCAACCCACGCCGCCAGAAATGTGCTTATATTTGGTGACGACCTCCAATAGCCCTGCCGCCACCAAAGCCGGAATTCCTAAGAAAAAGCTCAGTTTCGTGACCGACACGCGGTCAAAGCCGCGGAACAAACCAACAGAGATTGTCGCGCCAGAACGGCTGACCCCAGGAATCAGCGACAGACATTGTCCCATACCAATCGCCAGCGTATCCTTCCAGTTCGTCTCAACTTCATTGCGCTTATTTTTTGCCGCCCGATTATCTGCCAACCACATCACCACGCTCCAACCGATTAGCCCGATCGCCACAAACCACAAGCTCCTCAGCACCGTCTCAACTTCATGCTTGAACAGCAAACCGACGACAGCGATAGGAATTGAGCCGATAATAATCGCCCAGCCGTATTTATAATCAAACTTCCGGCGCGCTCGCTTCCACCACAGCCCGCGCCACCAGGCTTGCAGAATCCGCCAAATATCGCTCCAGAAATAAATTACCGCCGCCAGGATTGCTCCAATTTGAATCACCGCCGTAAACGCCACCACGCTCGGATCGTCAATTTTCATGCCCAGCAGCTTCTCGGCAATTGTCAAATGACCCGTCGAAGAAATCGGCAAAAACTCCGTAATACCTTCAATAATACCAAGGATAATCGCCTGCCACCAAGCCACGCTTAAAAATTACCTTTCATCTTTCAAGTGTAGCATTAGCAGGACAATCATTCAAATATTTTCTTAGTAACCTCAGCTTTAGAATGTTCTAATTCGTCTTCGTCGTAATATGTCGGACTACTGATGCTAACGTCCGCCGGCGCGTAAATCTTAAACCTAACTGGCGCGCCAAACATATGGCAACTGCCAAAGAACATCGTTCGCGGACACTCCTCCTCGACAGACAGTATCAGCCGGTCGCCATCGCGGCGAGCTTTGATAGTCGGTTGTTTGACGCTTGGCAAATCCACATAGTCTGCCTCGACTCGCAGCTTGTCAGAGTCTGCACGAACTACGCTGCCTGTCGATCCTTCAATGACAATTGACTTAACGCCGTTTGTATACGGCATTTTAACGTCCATTTTCCTCATCAAACGCTGCACTTCATAGGAAAATTCCGAACCAGCTTGCATACCGAAAACCCCAGCACCCGCCATACTCATAGAAATAACAATCGTCGCCGTAATCATCGCGATCATCGACACGCGGTTCATCGTCCACGTAAATACGCTGCGCGCCAGCACCATGCCCAGCACCACCGCAGCGACGCCGCCAATCACCAGCGAAATCCATAGGCCCCAGGCCCACATTTGCACGCCCAAGCCGCCAAGCCAGTTAATCGCTGATACGCCAAATGCGCCGCCGATAATCAACCCAACCAGCAAAGCCAGCGTCATTAAGAAAATCAGCGCGCCGCTGGAGTAGCGAAAGATCTTAGCGATAACCGTTACCCCGCCGCCATCAGTCATCGCCGAAGCTTCATCGACTGCCGCTTTTTTTAGCGAAGCCAGAGTCACCGGCTCGCCGCGCATCCGAAGCTTGTCCGACGCTGTTCGCGCTGGCGGCATAGACAACCACATTACCACATAAACCAGCACCGCTGTACCAAATGTCATAAATGGCGAGATAATGGCAATTAACCGCACCCACAGCGGATTGATGTTAAAATACGCCGCCACGCCCGCACAGACGCCACCGATAATCGCGTTATCTGGATCGCGCATCAATTGTTTCGCTGGCTTATCATCAATATCTTTATCTTCTATCTCATCAATTGCCTCGCTGGCATCATCCGAAAAATCGCGCGGCTCGCCCATTTGTTTTTGTACCGCCAGGACGTCGTCATGACTGATCACGCCGTCCTTCGACACGCCGCGCTCCGCTAAAAGCTCCACCATTCGCGCCTCAATTTCCCGCATCGCTTCCGGCTCCGCGTGCATATTTTTCTGAATTGAATTAAGATATTTCTCCAACGATTTTTTGGCATCAACCTCCACGCTAAACGGCGTTTTTGCCAAATGAATTCTGGTTATTTCTTTCATCGCTTTGCTCCTTTCTCGAGATTTTTTAGCGAAGTGTTCAACATTTTGATGCGATCTTTTAGTTCATCCACCAGCTGTGCGCCAGTGTCGGTGAGTGAATAATACTTGCGCGGCGGTCCCTGCTCGCTTTCTTGCCATTCGTGCTTAAGATAGCTATATTTTTGTAAACGGCTCAGTAGTGGATAAATCGTGCCCTCCACTACCATTAAGTCCGAATCACTCAATTGCTTGACGATGTCGCCAGTATATTGCGGCTGCTTAGCACACACCAGCAGCACACAATACACCAGAAAACCTTTGCGCAGCTGAATCGCCAAGCTTTCGGCGTAAGCACTAACGTCCATGCTTTTTCTCCTCTGGCACGGTCGATTTCTCAACCCGCCCGTCTTTAATTATAATCTGATAATCGCATTTTTTCGCTAGGTCGGCATCGTGTGTCACTACAATCAATGTTACACCCTTTTGCTTATTATAGCCAAATAGCAATTCTTCCACCTTGGCGCCAGTTTCGCTGTCCAAGTTGCCTGTAGGCTCGTCGGCAAAGATGATTTGTGGATCGCCGACAATCGCCCGGGCAATCGCCAAGCGCTGCTTCTGCCCGCCCGACAAGTCCTTAGCGCGGTTTTTACGCTTATCGTACAAATCCACCGCCTTAAGCGCCGCGTTAATTTTGTGCGCTCGCTTTTTGCGCGGCAACCGGGCAATTTCCAGCGGCAAGCTGACGTTATCAACCACGCTCTCATTGCCTTGGACAAAAAAGCTCTGGAAGATGAAGCCGATTTTCTTGGCGCGAAACTCATCGACGCGCTTTGGCTTCAGCTGCAAGATGTCTTGCCCGTCGATGATCACCTGGCCGTGCTGCGGCCTGTCCAGCCCGGAAATCGCGTGCATCAGCGTCGATTTTCCAGAACCGGATTTGCCGAGGATGGCCACGCTCGCGCCCGTCGGGATATTCAAGCTGACGTTTTTCAGCGCCGTAAATTGGTTTTTCTTTTTGCCATAAATTTTCGTCACATTTTTTAGTTCGATCATGATATTTCTCCTATTCCGTCCTTAATGCCTCAATTGGGTCTAATTTTGTTGCTTTGCGGCTCGGCAGCCAGCCAGAAATTACCGCCATCGCCACCAGACCAATCACCAGCAAACCAATGTGCAGCGGATTAATCACCAGCAAATTCGTCCCTGCGCTTAACTTCAGCGCGCTGGCAATCACTGGATTCAGCAGCGTCACCAAGCTCGCCAAGCCCACGCCAATCAGGCCGCCCAGCAAACCAACCCATGCTGCCTCATACCGAAACAACTTACCAATATCGCGGCCGCGCATCCCGAGCGCTTTCATCAAGCCAATTTGGCTAGTACGCTCCAGTACCGAAATATACATAGTGTTAATAATCCCGAACACGCTCGCCAGCAGTGCCAAGCCGCCGAATCCCGCCAGCGCCGCTTGCGCCGCATTGACCATCGTTAGCAACGCCTTCCGGATATCCTGAATCGAGTATGCATTATAATCCTTGCCAATCGCATCTTTAGCAGTATCAACATTTTTCTCGTCATCCACCATAGCAATCGCCGTTGAATACTGATGCGGTTGGCTCTTATCATGGCTAAATTCATAGATAGCCTTAGCGTCAGCTGTCGAGATCCTCAGCATTGGCTCATAAAACAAAACTGTGTCTGATTTTTTATCCACTGCCGCAATCTTGAACGACACCTCTTTGGCGACATCTCCACCCTGTGCTGCGCTGCGCACGCCCAAGGTAATCGTCTGACCAATTGCCGACTGCGCATCCTTAAAGCCCAACTGCTTCACATAATCATCCGGGATGATGATCTCACCTGGCTTTGGCATGAAGTCTTCCAACGTTCCCGCTGCCAATTCCGCTCGAGTCCTATCCATTTTAACAGCCACCGTCAGTGCAAATTTTTTATCACTCGCTGAGCTTTTAGCATAGGCGACGCCATCAGTTGAATACGCCGGTGTTACCGTTTTTACATGCGGCGTTTGGCGGATTTTTTCCAAGTCCTTGTCATTGAGCAAATATTTGCTGCGCGCCGCCGATGCTTTATTCTTGTCAGCCTCTTCTGCCGAACTACCATACTCTGGCAATTGATCCTTCTTTTCGGCTTCAATTTTTTTACCAACCATAATCACTTTCTTGTCGCCAGCCGCGTCAACTATACTATTTGTGTACAGCCGGCCCCCCTCGCCGGCCATCAGCGCCAGCCCAATCGTAAACGCCCCGACCGAAATCGCCAGCGCCGTCAAAATCGTCCGACCCTTCGATTGGCGGAGATTGCGCCCCGCCCGTTTGATGATATCGATTCTTCTCATACATTGCTCCTTGTAGTTTTATTGTACATAGTACTATGTTATACAAGGTACTATAAAAAGTCAAGTACTTTTAAATAAATCATCGCCCAAATAACAATCTACCCCTTAGATTTCTTCGATTTTTTAGTTTTCTTCTTTTTAGATTTATTCTTCGGCTTTACCGGCTTGGCGGCGCTATAATCTATATAGTCTCTGTCTATTACATCCGCCATACACATCGCTGCATCATAAAACATTGGATCGCCCCATACGGCAATCTCTCCATTTTCATCATAGTCAACAACCGCCGCAATTATCACTTGATGTTGTCTACTATCAAGCTCTTCCCACGCCTCTTCTTGGTCCGTAAAATCAATTTCTTTCGTTCCATCGACAACGTCAAATCGTCCATTATACCATCGGCAATCCGCCACAATCCCCTGCTGCAGTTCCCCTTTATCATCTTGCACCCACACACTCGTAAATATGACCGTTTCATCATCCGACAACTCAACCACCTCAAGCGGCTTTACCGGCTGCCGCGCATCAACAGCCAATCTATCCTGTGCCTTATCAATATACATCACCTCTTGCGGCTCAACAAACGGCTCGATATCGAGTACATATGGAATTTCAACTGGCAACGCCTCAATCGTTATTTGCCGCAGGCGTTCAGGAACGCCGTCAGCCTCATACCTCTCATTAGGCATATCATCTCCCTGCCCACCACTACATTAATTATCAGAATTTTTCCTAGTATATCACGGCAGGGCGTTTACCCGCCCTACTCCTCATCATAATTCGCTTATCACCGAAATTCAACCATCGCAACAGTTGCATCATCCTGGGGCGGCGCTTCAAATGGCCAACGAACTGGCCGCGAAAGTAGCGCTCCAGCTATAGCTGTCATGCTAATCTTTTGTTTCGGTAGCAAATGAGCCGATTCTAAATAGGGCTTGATAACTTCTCGCCAAATTAGCCAGTTAGTATCTCTAAGAGTGTATTGATCCGGATCAAGCAATCCCTTACTTACCCAATCCTCACATACCCTACCCAGATTATCAGTACTTGCTGCGACTTCCCTTTCACACAACTTCCGCGCCTTATCTGAGCGTAAAGCGTCTCGAATTTCTTTTTCCAGATTCGGGTACAGGTCTTTAACTTGTTCAAATAGCGGCCATTCTTCCATTGCCGCAGCCAGGTGGTATGTCTCTAGAGATCCATACTCTACAACCCAAGCTCCATCGGTCATCAGAAATAATCTATCTCCTGGATATAATTCACGACACGCGTAATCATCAGATATCCGTTCTGATAATCTACCAGGAGCCTCACACGAGCCTAAATAGTTTAACGGGTCCCCAAACTCGTCTCGCTGAGGCTCAGCAATATATGGATACTCATCATCGGCACCCTCTTGATATAACGCTACCGCCGTGTCACCAGCGTTCGCCACTGTTACCTTCCCGTCAGTGATACGCATAACGGCACCAACACAAACTCCAGCATCTTTATTCATACTCACCGCTTCACGCACACCTTGTAGCGCCTCAGAAACATCGCCACCACCCAACCTAAAATACTGTTTCACAGCTTCACACGCTAATCTCGCCGCCAATCGCGGAGACCCGATATCATCTGCACCACCCGCTCCATCGAATAGTCCGATAGCATTATATTCTGGCACAATCACGCCAGCATCGTCGCCAACCTGTAAAATGCTACAGGCGTCATTGGGATCATCAAGATATTGTATGGTTTCAGAGTAACACGCCCGACCTGCCATCGCTACTGAACTACCGTTTTCAAATTTCACTATCAAACTCATCTTCGATCTCCTGCTTCAAAATCTCCTCGATCACGTCTTCCAGGGTGATAATCCCCATCTGTTGATCCTCTGGATCAACCACCACGAACAAATGACTGCGCGTCTGGATAAATCGGCTTAGCACGGTATCAAGGTGTGAGCGCGCATCAATATCATGGATCTTATCGTGGTACGCCTGACTAACTGGTAGTGGCAGCTCCTGTCCCACCAAATCTTTTACGTACAATAATCCAACAAACGTTCCATCAGATTGAACTGGAATTCGCGAGTGCCCCGCGTGTTTAATTTGCGCCAGTAACGTCGCGTCCAGCTCATCATCCAAATTCACCGTAAACACCTCACTCATCGGCGTTACCAAATCACCAGCCGTCTTTTTACTGAATTGCAGCGCACCCGCCGCGATCCGGCTCTCATCATAATCGACCAGACTGTCCGACCGCTCAGCATGCTCATGAATAATCTGCTCCAGCTCCTGATGTGAATACAGCTGCGGCGTTTCCTTGCCTAGCCAGCGATTCAGTAGCTTCGACATCGGACGAGCCAACGGCCAAAATAACACATAAATCACACCCAGCAACCAAAAGAAATGCCGCACAAAACGATAGCCGCGCTGAGTAAAAATCGCCTGCGGTAAAATCTCGCCAAACATAGTGATCAGCAGTGTGGCAATCAACCCACCAACCACGCCGTTCGTCATATTGCCCAGTAGAATTGACATCGCCGTATTGACGCCAACATTACCCAGCAAAATACAGAAAATCAGATAATAGCCATCCTTGCGGTAGCGATACACCCGCGCAGCGATCGCATCGCCCTGCCGGGCCTTGCGCCGCAAATCATCGGGCCGCGCCATCATCAGCCCAATGTTCAAACCTGAAAATGACCCTGACAACACCAGCAGAACGGCCGCTACTACCAACAATAAAATGTCATGCATAACTTTACCAGCCGCCACCTCCGCCACCGCCGCCGCCACCGCCAGCGAAGCCACCGCCAGTCGAACCGCCAGAGGTCGAAGAGTAATCGCTTGCACTACTAGCCACGCTCGACAGACTGTTCATTCCAGCCGCAAATGCCGCTGCGTTGAAAGCACCCTGGCCGCTGTACCAATCCGGCTGCTCGCCGACTTGCTCATAGTACTTACCCAACTGCGCACTCCACTCTTTCTCCTGGCCAAACAACACTGCATAAGGCAATACCCGCTCATACAATTTCACCAATTGTTTCTCATCAGTCGCGTCAACTTTCACTTTTTCTGCGCCCTCAGGACTTTGAAGCATCTGTAAACGCTCGGTCTCAGCCGCACCGATATACATCTTTAACCCTGCCAAATATCGCCTGAGCGCCAAACCCTCATCAGTCAGCGACCAGCCAAATGACAACGCGAATAATATTGCCGCCACTGCCAGTAAAAGCGGCGACAGCAGCAACACGCCAATAACACCAACTCCCATCGCCCACTTCTGTACTATCCGTTTATTCACTGATTTTTGTTCGCACAAACCATATTTGCCGCATACCAAATTCTTCAAATTCCTATCATCATCGCGTGTCCGCGCCGCATATGACATACTATTCTGCAGTTTTTTTAGATTCAGCCGCTGACCTGGATTTGGCATCGATGAGCCAAACATGTCCCGAACGACCTCGGACTCTTCGGGCCTCAGTTCTTTCAAATCTTTAACAATTTCAATTTCGTACTGCGCCGACCGCAAAAACGATGCCTTTTTCACTTCGTATAACTTGATATAGTGACGCACCGCCAAATCCAACATCTGAGCTACCTTTGCCGAACCCTTAACCATCAAGGCGTCATATTTCTTCAGGATATACGCTGAAGCCAGCACGCTCGCTTGATTCGGCGGTAGATATTCTGGCGGAATTGGCTTCAGTTCATTTTTTCTACCAAATAACCATCGGTAGCGACAACCGCACCAAATCATCAAAATAACCGCCAAAATACTTGCTGGTAGCTGGTATCTGTACCATTGCCCAAATTTTTATCAGCCTCTCAATCAACGACTCCTGATATTCAGCAAACGTACCGCTATTAAAACCAACCGCCATCGTTATACCTTCCCGGCGGTTCAGCCGTCTCACGTTCGTAACAGTCTCACCCTTATCACCACTGACATTGCACCGTTTAGTTGAGCCGTACCTGCCTACATAACAGAATAGCTCGCCGCGCTGCGCTGCTTGAAGCGACCGGTCAAGTTTCATCGATACTCGCACATTTTCCATTGGTACACGCCACTCATTACCAATGACATCCCAGTAAAACTCATCCTTGCCCGTATCAACATAATGCTTGGTCACGTCGCGCTGGGTAAATTTGATGATATAGGTTTTTTCGCCCCTGACGTAGGTGTCCTTATCACCAATCCGCAGCTCATTGCCATTCCAAGAATGCTTCAGCGACACACCCCGCTCGTCAGTCACCGACTTTATAGAAAAACTCGTTGAATGCCCGTCGTAATTTCTCACAAATATCGGCGCAATACCGTGATTTTGATTCGGCGGAAAATTAGCAGTAATTCGCCACGTTGCCGCCAAAGTTGAACGATTTTCAGAATCGCGACCCAGCGAATACTCTGCGTTGAATTTAGTAATGGTAAAATTGTCCGTCTGCGACGCAAATGCCGCTTGGCCAGATCCAACTAACAGAGATCCAGCGATTAGTATCCCCAATATAAGTCGCTTCATATTTCCATTATATCAAGAAAATCCGCGAAAAGAGACAGCAACCACCACACTATCCTGCCTTATCAAAAATTGTTGCCATCAGCTCACCGAACTGCTCCTTTAACGGGATAGCAATGCCGCGATTCTCATCGCTTAATACGATTAGCGTATCGCCCGGCTTGATATCAAATATCTGGCGTGCCTGTTTAGGTATAACGATTTGCCCACGCTCACCCACTTTTACCGTCCAGGCACACCTCCCCTTAGGAAAACTTTCCTTATTTAACTGTGCGTCTTTTTTTGCTTTATCCATAAATAATTTCACCTCTTCTTGCTTGCATATTATAGCATACTCATCTATAGTTAAATTCATACAAATCATATTTTTCATACAAATGGAGTTGTTATGAACAAATCATGCACAGACAATACCAAACCGACGAAAAAACACCCGCGAAGGAGGCGTATCGTGTATGTAATTGCGATCACTATAGCGCTATTCGGAATCGGTCTCGCATTTTACGCTCATCGCAATTTAACCTATGACTACGGCACACAGGCAAAATTACAGCAAGCTGGCTTTCAGGAGAAACAAGCAAAATTACCAGACGGCTCAGTACTCAACTACGGTGAAGGCCCGGCGAACGGTCCAGCATTAGTTTTATTACACGGACAACAAGTTTCATGGGAAGATTACGCACCAGTTTTACCTGAACTTGCCAAGCGGTACCATGTCTATGCCATCGACTATTATGGACACGGCGGCTCCAGCAAGAACCCAATGAAGTATTCAGCCACAGCCATTAGCACCGATATTAGCTGGTTTATTCGCCAACACATCAAGCAGCCAGTTATCATTTCAGGACATTCGTCAGGTGGCTTATTGGCCAGTTTAATCACCGCTGATGTGCCCGACATGGTGCGCGGCTTAGTCATCGAGGACGCGCCGTTCTTTACTACCGAAAAAGGCCGTGCCGAATCAACTTTTTCCTGGAGAAGCTTTAAAGACATGCACGATTTCCTGGCAAGCGGACAGTCAAATTTCACGCAATATTGGCTCGATCATACATATATGCAGACTCTGTTTAATGCCAAAGATCCAAACGCTTGGGACAAGATCGTCAAGCAACCAGCCCTTCAATATATGAAGCAGCATCCTGGCAAAATCCCGCGTATTTGGTACTATCCTCCAGAGCTACAAGTCAATACCTTGTTCGATCTCACTGCAAACATGCAAGACAAAACTGGCGAATACGACCTACGATTTGGACAAACCTTTTATAACTTTAGCTGGTTTAATGAATTTGATCAAACAGCAACTCTAAAACGTATCACCAAGCCGTCAATTCTACTCCACGTAGCGCCGCCAACACAATCTGGGAGCTACTATGACGAACACGGCGTACTAGCCAGTGCTATGGACGATAAAGATGCCCAGCGCGTACACGAGTTATTGGGTTCTAAAAATAAGCTGATTGACAATATCAAATCATCGCATGACATCCATAAAGACCAGCCAAAAGTTTTCATCGAGGCAATTGACGAAATTGCCCGCCACTAAGTTACAGCTTCACTTCTGGATATATCGCCCGCGTCGTCTCATCAATCTCATGACGTAGTTGTGGGAACGGCACACCCTCGCGGGCAGTTACGCCTTCAAAAATCCAAAATACCCGCTCAGAATAACCCCAGCCGCAAGCTGGCGGCATACCGTACTCCAACATTTCCACAAAGTCAATATCCAGCATCATCGCCTCGTCATCGCCTGCATCGCGCATCTGTTGCTGCTCAACAAAGCGATTCAACTGATCAATCGGGTCATTCAGCTCGGAAAAGCCGTTCCCCAGCTCCGACCCAGCAATAATCGGTTGGAAACGCTCCACCGTCTGCGGATTGTCGGGGTTGGTCTTGGACAGCGGACTGATGAACTTTGGCGTATTCACCAGCCACACCGGCCCCGCCACATCTTTACGAATATTCTTCCATAATTTATCGATACCGCGCGGAATGGAATCGGTCTTCTCCACTTCCAAGCCATGTTCTTTCAACTTGGCAGCTACCTCTTCAATCGTTGTATTATACACGTCAATTCCATAGTGTTTGTTGATCACCTCGGCATAATCCCAGACTTCCCATTCGCCGCTCATATCCACCGTGAACCGACCCAGCTGAAACTGCAGCGTGCCAAACGTTTCCTGCAGAACATATTTATACATATCCTCCATGAAGCGCATACCAGCTCGCCAATCCCAGTACGCGGCGTACCACTCCATGGCGATATGCTCTGGCAAATGCTCGTCAGAATAATTCTCGTTACGAAAACGCGGCCCGAGGTCATAAACTTTCTCAAACCCAGCGCCAACCAATCGCTTTAGCGGCAGCTCGTGAGAAATGCGTAGGTAAAACTGCTGGTCGTCCAACGCGTCCATGTGTGTCACAAATGGATTAGCATCAGCGCCGCCGGTGGTGTGCTCCAATACCGGCACATTCACCTCGGTAAAGCCGTGCTGGTTCAGATAATCACGCGTCGCCTGCCAGAACTTGCTGCGGCGAATAAACCGCTGACGCACCTCTGGATTGACATTCATATCAACATAGCGGCGACGGAAGCGTTCTTCTTTGTTCTCTAGTTTTTCGGGCATCGGCCTGAGTGACTTGGTTAGCAACCTTAGCTCATGCACGCCAACCGACTTTTCGCCAGTCTGCGTTGTCGTCATCACTCCGCGCGCCTCGATAAAATCGCCCGTGTCCAGAAGCTTCAGCTGTTTCATGCCCAACACGCCGCGGCTAACGTCCAATTCTGCCACATCATCGTGCTGCAAATATAGCTGCACCTCACCAGACTGATCGCGCAGCTTAATGAAGGCTAGTTTGCCAAAACTACGAATCGAAACGATACGCCCCGCCACAACCACTTCCTGACCCGCCAATTCATCATACCGTGCCAAAACCTCGCCGCAATCATGCGTCCGCTCCGACTTTGCTGGATACGGATCAACGCCCAGCTCTCGCAGGGTTTCTAATTTTCGTAACCGTTCATTTCGATAATCTTGTAATGTCGCCATAACAGAGATAATTATACCACACTCACTTGAGCCATGAACCGATGAAACCTAAAAGCCATCTTTACGATATCGACTTAACGATATAAATCATTTCTGCCTTCGGTGTCTTAATCTTCACCTCGTCGCCAACTTTCTTGCCCATCAACTCTTTGCCAATTGGCGATTTGTTAGAAATCTTACCCGCCAAAGGATCAGCTTCCACCGGCCCGACTACTGTGTAAGTAACCGTCTTATCAGCCGATTGCAACTCTACCGTACTGCCCAAAACTACCGCCGAGCCATCACTCGATTGAATTATCTCGGCGTTCTGCAAAATTTCTTCAATTTCAGCAATCCTAGTCTCGACCAGACCCTGCTCTTTACGGGCAGCATCATATTCCGCATTCTCTCTCAAGTCGCCAAAATCTCGGGCTGTTGCAATTTTCTCGGCAATCTCGCCGCGCCGGCTTTTTAGATCCGCCAATTCTACCTCTAAATCACCCTTGCCTTTTTCTGTAATCTGGTACGTTTTTTTCATTAGATTCCCCTTAATTTTCATATATAGCGTACATAGTCAATGAAAAACACTATATATAGCGTTCATTTACCTTTTCAATCCCTACGAGTATACCAATCACCGCCTAGGCTGTCAATGCTCTCACTTCTCCAAACAAAATTTGACCAGCTGCTGGTAATCCAATTTCTTCGTCTCGCCAGTCGCCCGCTCGGTTAGCTCAAACAGTCCGTCGCCATCAATTGCCCGATCGCTAATCGTAATCCGCCACGGCAGCCCCATCAGCTCGGCGTCAGCAAATTTCACGCCAGGCCGCTCGTCCCGGTCATCCAGCAGCACTTCCACGCCTTTGCCAGCCAGCTCAGCGTACAATTTATCCGCCAATTCCCGGCCCTTTTCGCCGATTGACACCACATGAACCTTAAACGGTGCAATGTTTTCTGACCAGACTAGTCCTTTATCATCAGCAAAGTGTTCTGCAATCAGCCCCATTACCCGGCTCGGACCAATGCCGTAACTACCCATAAACACCTTCTGAACATGCCCTTGTTCATCGGTATATACCAAATCAAGCGCTTCAGAAAACTTAGTGCCAAGCGTAAAAATATTACCGACCTCTACCGCTTTTTTCTCCACCAGCTCATCCGCCGCTATCCCCAAGTCAGCCAGCACCTCGTCGGTGTACACTTCCTGATTGATGGCAATTTTTTTACTTTCATGCACATAAATCGTGTCCTCGCCGACGTCCGACAATGTTTGAAATTCGTGGCTATATTTAGAGAAGCTACCGCCGGAAGCAAATGTCTTATAAGTAATATCGCCAATTCCAAGCCGCTCGTAAATTCGCCCGTAAGCCTGAGAGATAATCTCATAAAATTCATCATGCTCTGCCCGATTCCGCGAAAACGAGTACAAATCTTTCATTAAAAACTCGCGCCCGCGCATCAAACCCGACTTTGATCGCAGTTCATTGCGGAACTTGATTTGAAATTGATACGGATAGCATGGTAAATCCTTATAGCTGGCAATAAATCCGCGCATCATCTTCGTAATCGGCTCTTCATGTGTCGGCGCCAAGCCCAATTCCGAACCGTTGGCAAGCCGAGTCTTGAACCATACATCCATCACCTCGTCGTCCCAGCGCCCAGATGCTTGCCACGTCTCGCGCGATTGCAGCGCCGTCAAACTGACCTCGTTGCCGCCGATAGCATTCATTTCCTCGCGGATAATCTGCACAATATTGTCCAGCACGCGCTTGCCCAGCGGCAAATATGCGTATACACCCGCCATCTCTTTATAAATAAACCCTGCCTGGATAAGCAACTGCGCGTTTTTAGAGACTTCTTCCGCTGGCGCAGTTTTGTTTGTCTTGGTAAAAAGTTGGCTCATCCGCATAATTTTCCTCCTTTACATAAGCGGTAATAGCGCATTTATTTGCCGTATTACATCAGGATTAATAAACAACAAATAGAACGCTATACCATTTTTTATTATATGCACCATCATTGGCACCCAAACTGCGCCGGTATATTCCCGCGCCGCACACATCACCAGACTGAGCGAAAACGTATCAACTGCCACCGACCACTGTAGCGGTTTATCAGTTCCGGCCCACAAGTGCGCCAGTCCAAACGCCAAGCTAGTCACCAAAACCGACAGCCAAACAGAAAACGATTTGCGTAATTTACCGTACAGATAACCGCGGAACAACAACTCCTCGGCAATCGGCGCTAAAACCACCATAGTTATAAACGCTAGTAAAAACTGCCACTGTGTTCCCAGCATTGCTTGGCTGAATGGTAAAGTTTGCGTTTGCGTCATATCCAGCGAGAACAGAGTAACTGCTATCGCCACCAGGACACTGGTAACTAGAAAATAAGCCACATATGCCAGCGGCGAAATCAGTATTTCCAAGAATGTTGGCCAATCATCAACCCCTAGCAGCCTCAGTGTAGTTTTACGTTTCATGACATATAGCGGCACCAATATTACGACCAGCAGCGTCAGAATATAAATAATAAACGACGCCGCCGCATTAAAAATAACCACGTTTAGCGAACTCAGCGGAACGCCAATGGAGTTCAAAAGTCCCGCCAGCAAACCAACCGCATACTGTACCGCGATAAACGCCGCGTACACCCACGCCGGCAGTACCAGCAGCAGCCACCATTTATATCTGCCCGCCAGCGCTTTATTAGCCTTCGCTAAAAATTTTTTCCTGTTTTTAACTAGCCTAGAATAATTTCCCGACATCGCTCACCGTCACTAAAATTGTTAATACTAATAAAACCAGCATACCCGCTGCTTGGATATTTTCTTCGCGTTCCTTGGTTAACTCCTTGCGCGTCAGTCGGAAAATTGCCATCGTAAACCAGCGCCCGCCATCCAGCGCTGGAATTGGCAAAACATTCATCACTGCCAGCGTCAAAGAGATAATCGCCGCCAAAAGTAATATTTGCGTCAACCCAGAATTGACAACCGACGGAAATAGCACGCCCAAAATACCGACCGGCCCAGCTACGTTTTCGCCAACCGCTGCCAGATCTGCCCTTGCCGCCTGCCGCGATTCATCCGAACCAAAAAATTGTCCAATAAACCCGCCGACAGATTTCACCAGCAAATCGCCAACACCTCTCAATGTTTCATATGACAATTGCGCCGTCGTTGCTACGCCCAAAACTGGCGCCGACCACGTACTATGAAACTTTTCTGTTTGCCGCGACGCTACGCCCAGATAACCGCCAGATTTAGCCTTTTTAACGTCGTTAAGCTGGATATCCACCATCTTTTCTGTATTATCCCGGCGATATATCACCGCGACCTTTTTACCGGCATTAGCTTTCGTGGCTGCCGATAAAACGCCAGGCGTCGTGATATCGCTCTGAGCAATTTTTATAATTTGATCATCTGTTTTCAATCCCGCCTTTTCAGCCGGCGAACCTGGAGTTACCCGCGCCACCGTCACCGGTGAGCGTTCAACCGCTGTATCAAACGGTAATTGGACTTGATTTGGTAAAATTTTCGGCAGACCCGCCAGCGCCAAAATCGTAAATAACACAACTGCTGTCAGCCAGTTCATCAGCACGCCAGCCAATAAAATCTTAGTTTTTACCCAAAATGTCGCGCCGCCATAGGTCCCCTTGCCTTCAGCAGAATCATATTCGCCTTTTAACTTAACAAATCCGCCCAGCGGCAGCCAGTTCAGGCTAAAAATAACATTTTTACCGAGAAAACTCTTTTTTGGCTGCCATTTCTTCGCTCGCGGTGGAAAACCAATGCCAAACTCTTCGACAACAACGCCATTTCGCTTAGCGACCATGGCATGACCCAGCTCGTGTAAGACAACCAGCAGAACCAGTACGAACAACCCTATAATAACCCCCAGAATCAACATCATCATCCTCCAAACCGCCGATTCCGGCGCGCATACTCATCCAAAATTACTGCCACGTCATCAGTCGTCATATCTGGCCAATGTTTATCAATAAACATCAATTCGCTGTAGGCCGCCCGCCATAGCATAAAATTACTCAGACGCTGCTCGCCGCTAGTCCGCACAATCAAATCGCACGGCGGCACTTCCGGCGCATATAAATTCTGAGCAATCAATTCTGGCGTCACTTCATCAGCGTTCACGCCCGATTGAACAATTTTTTTGACCGCATCAGCAATTTCCAAATGTCCGCCGTAATTCAGGCAAAGCAGCAGCTCGCCGCCCGTCAAATTCCTCGTCTTTTCCTCGGCATTGTCTATAACCTTAATCAGCGCGTCCGACAAACCATCGCGCGACCCAATCACTCGCAGCCTAATATTATTATCCAAAAAAACCGATACATCAGCTTCCAGCATTTTAACAAATAGCTTCATCAAATGCCCGACTTCTTCTTCGGAACGTTTCCAATTTTCCGTACTAAATACGTAGGCGCTGGCATATTTTACCCCGCTATGGAGAGTTTCCAATAAGACGTCCTTCAAGCAATTATACCCTGCTAGATGCCCCTCATAAGCCGGCAGCCCGTGTTTCTTCGCCCAGCGGCGATTACCGTCAACGATAAAGCCAACGTGCCTCGGCAATTCTGTTTTTTCACTCATGCTTCGCCCTCCACTCATCAATCAACTTCACATCCTGCATATCCTTCTCACGCCCGCGCCAGTTTTTCCAGCGCCGCAGAAAATCTAAACTGACAAACTTCACACCGTCATATTCCACCGCGTAGTCCAGTAGCTCATCGTACTCAACCACTCGCCCATCAATCTCCCAGCCGTCCCAGATCTCGACCGACCCATCATGCTTCACCAAATACTGGCGTTGATTTTTATCAAGCTTTTCGACCCAGCCATCGCTACGAGCAATTTCTTCTAATACCGCTCGATTAGTCGCCACGTCAATATCGGCAGACTGGCGGATTCCTAATTGATCCAAAATACCGCTGCCAATGATAATAATCTGATCCAGTGGCAACCCTAACTCTTTCACGCGCTCAGCAAACGTCTGATTCATCAAACCGTCAACACATCCTTTTCTTTTGCCTTAAACGCCTCGTCAATTTGTGCTTGCATTGTACTCATCAGCGCGTCAATTTCCTTCTCGACTCGCTTATAATCATCCTCGCCGAGTTCCTTGGCGTCTTTCATGCGCTTGGCATCCTTCAGAGCATCCTGGCGAATCGTCCGCATAGCGATCCGCGCTTCTTCGACCTTTTCGCTAACCTGCTTGACTAATTGCTTGCGGCGCTCCTCAGTCAGCGCTGGCACCGGCACGCGCACCACCCGCCCGTCATCGGACGGATTAAAGCCCAAACTCTGATTATCGCGAATCGCTGCCGAAATTGCCGTAATATTACTCGGATCAAACGGCGTCACCAGCAGCATCTGCGCCTCCGGTGCCGTCACATTTGCCACTTGATTGAGCGGCATCCGCGCCCCGTACGCCTCTACCATCACGCCATCCAGCATCCCAGCATGCGCCCGGCCTGTTCGCACCTTTTTCAGCTCATCCTGAAAATGACTAAACGCCTGCGCCATTTTATCCTCATATGGTTGTGTGTCAAACATCATTACCTCCAAATTACCTGCCTTATATTATAGCAAATTTTATCAGCAATTGTCCGTCTTATGTAATATAAAGTCTATGTCAGTTAAAATCCCGCAAAAAATCCAACCAACTTCAGTCCTGGCGCCATGATATAATAACCTCCGTGATAACCAAATTAAAGCTTTATAATTTTCGCTCATACAGCTTACATGAAGTCGATTTTAATAGTTCTGGCACAGTTATCGTTGGACCAAACGGCACAGGTAAAACCAACCTGCTGGAGGCAATTTACGCAGCGCTGCGCGGCAGTAGTTTCCGTGGCAGTTTGGGCGACTGCATGAAATTCGACATGGAACAAACAATTGTTCATTTGGAGGGCAGCTTTGGATCGCGCCGCCTTAAATTAGCTAGGTCGAACGATAAAATCAGTAAAGAATTTATCCTAAACGATAACAAATCAAAGGTCTTGTCTCGTAAGAACCGCTTGCCCGTTGTTCTGTTTGAACCCAGCGAACTGCGGCTTATTTCCTCATCGCCATCGCGCCGCCGCGACTTTTTAGACGGACTACTATCTCGCCTCGACCCGAAATATGATACTACTCTCAGAGCTTTCAGCCGGGCGCTGCTGCAGCGCAACGAATTATTAAAGCATCCTCAGGAAAATTCGCAATCTTGGCGTAATAACTTGTTCACCTGGGATATAAAATTTGTTCAATACGCCGCCTTAGTTTGCCGGCAGCGTACAAATTTTTTGCTCAAACATGAATCAGCTATCAAAAACCTGTACGAATCGCTAGCTGGACAGCCGACGGCTTTATCAATTGAATATTCAGCCAGCGCTCCTCTGCAAACCTACGAACAATCCCTGCTTGACCGTCTATCCAAGTCGCGCGAATATGAAACCAAAACCGGCTTCACCTCTGTCGGGCCGCAGCGTGAAGATTTTACCATATTCCTTCATAACCAACCCGCCGTAAAAGTCGCTTCCAGAGGCGAGATGCGCACCATCATGCTAGCTTTCAAATTACTAGAATTAGATTTGCAAACCAGCATAAACAACGCCAAACCGCTTATTTTACTGGACGACGTATTCTCAGAGCTCGACGCCAACCGCGAAAAACTGCTCCAAGAGACTATCCAAAACCACCAATTCATCGTCACCACCACCGACTCCCGCCGCCAGGCAGACGACTGCTTGATTATTTATACGAAATAACTCCGCCCGTACTACCAGTACAAGCGGAGTTATATTCCTGCGGCGATTTATATGTTACGCTGCCTGATTTTGAGCGGTTTCAGCCTCATTATTTAGTATCGTTTTAACCAGCTCATCAAGAACGATTACTGTATTGTCATCGACTATCTGCTTGTAGTCTGGCACGCGTTCTGCCAGCCATTCAGCAATCTTGTCACCAGAAACACTTTTATCTTCTTGCATAGCTACAAACTCTTTCAACTGGTCGTCGTCCAGTGAGTCAAAGAGCTCTTCGCCCACCCGCTCGTTAACTTCATTCTCAGCGCGCTGAATCAAGTCTTCCATCTCATCGTCGGGAAGATTAATCCCAACTGCGTTCAACTGCGCTTTAGTGATAGCTACTGTGCCTGCGCTAACATTATTATCGTCCATTTTATTTTCCTTTCTGTTTTATATATTCTTGTTTTAATTTACAGACTGCGATTATGCAGTTTTAGCTTCCTGGCGATTACCGCTGCCCTGTAGCTTTCGCCTAATTGCCTGTCCAGCTCTCCTGAGCAGACCGTGCGCCGCAGTTGGCCCGTCAACAAATTCTGCAACTCTGGTAAATGCTGATGAGGCAGCATTTTCCAAACGCTCAACACGACCATCGTTATTATCTCGTTTTGCATCAGCAACTCTATCTCGAAGCTCTCTTAGTTCTTGACGCGATCTGTCTACTTTGCTAAAACCATCTTCTCTCTTACTATCTAGTTTAGTCTTATGATCTGATTCTGCATTGTACAGCAACTTCGCTGCCTCTAAGTTGCCCTTAGCTCTCTGAAGCGCAGCTTGAGCACGGATATTGTCAGGATTGTTATCGCTAGCTTCTTTCGCTCTATCGTACTTATCCTGCGCTTTTTCCTTCTTAGTTTCAAGCCTCTTTAGGCGACGTTCAGCTTTTCTAGCTTTAGACTTGGCTGCTTTTGCTGCCACTTCTTGTCTCTTCACTTCAGCCTTCTTATCTGAAATATCAGCCTTATCTGTCTCAATACCAGTACTACGCCTTTCAGAATCGTCTTTAATCTCTTGAGCGCGTGCCGCTATCTCGCCTAATTTCTTCTTTCGAGCTTTTTGCCGCTCCCCATATTCGCGTTCTCTCTCAGCTTTAGCCGCTTCACGCTTATTTCTCCGTTCTTCGCGTCTACTCCGAGCATTCTCTGCAAGCTCATGAATTTTCTGCGCACTTTTTTCTCTAGCTTCGGATACTGTCTCTGCAGTCGCTTTTGCAGCCTTAGGACCTTCAATCGCAGCAAAACCAACTGCAACGCTTGCACCCTTTGCGACCGCTTCGCCCGCTGTTTTGGCGCCGCCTCTTGCCAAGCGTACAAGTTTACCCGCAATTCCTTTTATGCCGGCTTTAGCACGACCAAACAATTCTTTACTACCAGCTCTGGCACGCTCAGTCGCACCAGCAATTATCTGCCGACCCTTGTCTTCATAGCTCATACCCGCATCTGCAGATGTCCGCTCCCCCGCGTTTTGAGCTAAGCGCGTATCAATAATGTTATCTGGTAAATTTGGGCCACTACTCCTTGTTTCAACTTTATATGGAACAAGTCCATAATCGCCAGGAGCAGAAACCATTCCGTATTTCCCATCCATATCAGTAGGAGACGCTATATGCTCCTGATAACCCTGAGGCGGAAAAGACGGAGGAAGAGGTTCGTCATTAGACGTACTATCTACCATATTACCCCACGGAGTCTTCGGCGCCTCATTGGGCGATACTGCCACTGACGCCGCTTCTGGTGATTTTGTTCTCGCTGTCATCGTTGCTATATCCTTTCGATATTATACTTATCGTTAAATTAGTTTATGCTTTCATCCTACCACAAGCCAGCGCTTTTGTCAATATAAAACGCCGATTTTTACTCATATTTTTCAATAGCTATCAATTACTCGCTCACGCCCAGCTCAATTCGCCTAAACTGGCGCACCACGATGTTCTCGCCGAGTTTAGCGATCGCTTCCTTAATATGCTGCTCAACTGTCTTAGAATCGTCCAAGATGTATGCCTGGCTCATCAATACCTGTTCGACAAAGTGCTTTTTCAATTGACCTTCAACGATTTTTTCACGCATTTCTTCAGGCTTGCTTGTCAATGCCTCGCTGGCCATTAGCTCTGTCCTCACCCGCTCCATTTCCTCAGCCGGAATATCCGCCTCAGAAACATACTTCGGACTCATGGCTGCAATTTGCATAGCAATTTCGTGCGCCAACGTCTTAAAATCATCCAGCCGCGCCACGAAGTCGGTCTCACAGTTCACTTCAACCACCACGCCAATTCGGCCCGAGTGTACATAACCCTCGATCAAGCCTTCGCGCGCTTCGCGGTCGCCCTTTTTCTCAGCCTTGGTCAAGCCTTTCTTGCGCATCGCCTCCAACGCCTTGTCAAAATCGCCATCAGTTTCGACTAGCGCCTTCTTTGCATCAGTCAAGCCCACGCCAGTCAATTCGCGCAGTTTTTTAATGTCATCAACAGAAACATTCATCTTATTTATCTCCCCTCTTTACTGACTTGTCTTCCTTTTTTACTGCGCCAGCTCCCTCGGCTGCTGCTTTAGTAAAGTAGCTTAATAGCAATTGGATACTCTTAATTGCATCGTCATTGCCTGGAATAACATAATTGATACCGGTTGGATTGACATTAGTATCAACCACAGCAAACACTGGCACACCCAGAGATTCCGCTTCGCGTACCGCATTCGCATCAGTCAACGCGTCAACCACGACCACTGCGCCCGGCTTGCCCATCAAGTTCTTAATACCGCCGTATTTGAAATTCAGGTTATCAATTTCCTCCTGGAAACGCTGCACTTCCAGCTTGTTGTAGCGCTTTTCCAGATCTCCCGACGCCATACGCTTCTCAAGGTTTTTCAGCTTCTTGATCTGCTGAGCAATCGTCGCGCCGTTGGTCAGCATACCGCCAATCCAGCGCTCAACCACGTACGGCTGGTTGATACTCTCGGCCGCCTGGCGCACCACGTCCTTAGCTTGCTTTTTCGTACCGACGAACAGCACCTTTTTACCGCTAGCGGCGATCTTAGCTAGCTCCGGCAGCGCCTTCTCCAGCGCCTCAGCCGTCTTTGCCAAGTCAATGATGTGACTATCCTGGCGTTTTGAATGGATATATGGCGCCATTTTCGGGTGCCAGCGGCTAGTTTTGTGCCCAAAATGGACACCAGCTTCAAACAAAGCTTTCATGTCTACTGCTACAGACATTGGGTTACTCCTTCTCCTCGCCCGCCGCTTTTGGAGCTGCGACGGACTGTGTCGTTAATAATTAGTTACCTAACTATTGTAACACACTGGGGAATAGAGTCCAAAAACTTGTCCTAACTCGCCACATTGCGCACAAATACAGCTGCCAGCTATATAGCCGTAGAACTCTCTTCACGAGACGCTATGAACTTCCCTAGCTCTTGACTAAGATTTAATACCCTTTCACTAAAAGGATGAAGTTCTACGACAACTATATCATCACCGCTTGTCTGGGCAATTTCAAAATAGTTAATTTTGTCGCCAGTCACAAAAGCTCCCTGTATACAATTCACACCCCACTCCAAATCCCTTGCAGTCGAACTTGGCGCTGATTCACCAGGTGGATTTGCCGACAGCTTAAACAGTATGACAGAGCCAGCTTCCTTCCCTCTTGGTTCGCCAGATGGATGCGCGTCAAAAGCCACAACTGAGGTGTTTAATTCTACTGGCATGCCATAATAAGAACCAAGGATACATTCATGAGGTCTAAATAACTTTGCTTTTGCACTATCACCACTGCAAATCCCCGAAAGACCTACCCCAAAGGCATTCTCAAGTCCTTTGCTAAGACTTGTTAACGCACGACCCATATTGACTTCTTCATTAGTATCGGGTTGTTTCAGTATTTCAGTAATTGTCTGCGCTTCTTCTTTCTCCCCAGGTCGTCGAACCTCTTTCGCCATTAGTTCCCACAAGTTATGTCCGCTCAAAATATAAGGCTGCTCACTATTCATAATTTATAACTCCACTCTCTTATACTACCACTGAATGTGTACGATTATAAATTTTTATATTTATCTTTTCAATACTTACCATAGCTCACCACAGCCACCAGACATCATCACAAACCTCCTGTAGCCACGGGCGCGCTTAATATGAACCAATCTATATCTTGTCATGCCGTATTGGCGATGACGCAGAAAAACCAGTCCTTAAACCTCTGAGTCTTCGTACTAATTTACGCAACATGTAGATTGTCGAAGATGCTCCAATAATTCCCTGTCCACACAGATCGCAATTGCTCTCAATCGATACTCCTTCATCTACGCTCTTCTCATAATGACTATCAAACGCACTTTCTGCAGAGTTGTTTTTCATAGTCTCACCGATGCTCACAACAGAACGTATAGCTTTCAATTTTCATCATTACTGTCTTAATCTATACTCTCTTTCCTCTGTTTCATCAAATTTTCCATCATATTGCATGGATTTTGCAACAATTTGCAATCTATCTGCTTTCCTGCTAAAATACTATGGTTATGAAAAGCAGTATTCACCCACAGAACTATCGCCCGGTCGTATTTAGCGACGATCAAGCGGGCTTCGCGTTCTTGACTCAGTCAACAGCGCAAACCACGGATACCATCGTTTGGGAAGATGGCAAGACTTATCCGCTTGTCAAGGTGCACATCTCCAGCGCCTCACACCCATTCTTCACCGGCGAAGAAAAGATCATCGACACCGAAGGCCGCGTTGACCGGTTCAAAGCACGCCAGGAGGCAGCCGCTAAACGCCGCGCCGAGTTGGCTAATAAGGCGAAAAAGCGCAACGCAGCCGCCGCAGCCAAGGCTCAGCAAACCGCCGCTAGCGGAAACGACGACGCCAAATCAGCAAAATCGTCCAAAAAAGCTAAGAAGTAGCCAGCAAAAGCAAGACCAAATAAAAAGCACCTCGCGAGAGGTGTTTTTATTAGCTCTGTGAACTATTCCCCTGTCTCCAGAACACAAACGAGAAAAGACCCTCCGATACGCATATATTTCTATCCTTAGTTATAGACCCTCACGAATTCGTAAAAATTCCCATAATTCGGCGTATAATTCATCAACCTTTCTATCTCCTAGGTCAACCGCCTTAAGTTCAAAAGGATTAGTATTCGGTTCATTATCGTTAGAGTCTTTAGGTGACATACAAAACCACTTAACGCCATCGGGTGTGGCATGTCCTACATAAGCGCAATTTTCACCCCATTTCATATTCTGCGTTGTTAATTTCGGCCGTGTACGGAACCAGCCAGCTGGTCTTGTGTCAGACTTGAACACAATAACTGAGCCATCGCGGTAAACGCTGTCTGTGCATGCACTCTCGTAATTATAAGCGTCAAAAGCTACGACACGCATTTCTAATAAAACTCCATCATCGCGCATAACACTACCATACGAACCAAACAGCTTAGCGTCTGCTCTAAACTTCCTATAGTTAGGTGTTCCATCCAAAGTCAGTCCAATACCCTGAAGAGCATCACTGAGGTACTTTACAGAATCGCACGACCGCATCATTAATCCGCAGTATTCAATATCATCAGGGTGTCCCAATACCTCCTCAAGTCTGGTAGTTAATCCCAAATCTTTTTCAGTTTTGGACGCGCCGCAGTAGGCTTCAAAAATTCCATACGATTTTTCCATATATGTAAATCACTCCTTAAATTGTAATCTATTGGTATCACAGACGCCATAAAATTGTCAACCTTAACCGCCAATATCATCTCATCTAAGAAAAACTAAGGGATAATATGCTATAATTCTATACATATGGCAAAGATTTCCCTCGATTTAGACGCTTTGAAAGCCGAGCGCGCTCGCCTGGGTGATTTTTTGGCGCGTCCCGACGCTTACGGCTCGCCGGATTTTACCGTAAAAAATAAGCGGTTTTCAGAGCTGGAGACGCTTATTGCCAAGGGCGAAGAGCGAGCGGCGTTGGAGCAAAATCTACGTGACGCCAAAGAATTAGCGAATGATGGCGGCGAATTGGCAGAATTAGCGAAAGCTGAAATCACTGAGACTGAAGCGCGTCTGTCAGAGCTGGAAGAAGAATTATTTATCCTATTGACACCAAAAGATCCAAACGACGAGAAAAATATCATCATAGAAATCCGTGCTGGCGCTGGCGGCGACGAAGCATCATTGTTCGCGGCGGAGCTGTACCGCATGTATCTACGCTGGTGCGAAGCCAATGGCTATAAAACTGAGCTTGTCAGTGAATCCGCCAACGATTCTGGCGGTTATAAAGAAGTTATTTTCATGGTCAAAGGCGACGCGCCATACGCCAAATTGAAATTTGAAGGCGGCGTCCACCGTGTCCAGCGCGTGCCGGTCACCGAAAGCCAAGGCCGCGTCCACACCTCCACCGTCACCGTAGCGGTGCTACCAGAGGCCGAGGAAGCCGACGTTGAAATTAACCCAAGCGACCTACGCGTTGACATCTACCGCTCCAGCGGCAATGGCGGCCAAAGCGTCAACACCACCGATTCAGCGGTGCGTATCACCCATCTGCCGACCGGTATCGTCGTCACCAACCAGGACGAGAAGTCACAGATTAAGAATCGCGAAAAAGCCATGAGCGTGCTGCGTTCGCGCTTGCTGCAGATGAAAATTGATGAGGAAAATGCTAAATTAAGCGCTGAACGGCGTTCGCTAGTCGGCACTGGCGACCGCTCTGAAAAAATCCGCACCTACAACTTCCCGCAAGACCGCATCACTGACCATCGCATTCACTACAGCCGCAGCAATATCCCCGCAGCAATGAACGGGGATATTGACGATTTGATTGAGCAATTGCAGCGGTATGAGCGGGAGCTGAAGGCAAAGAACGCTAGAAATTAAGATTTGAGTGACTTAGAGCTAGACTGCCTCTCTAGTTTGTGACATCTTTACCAGTTATTAGGATCACCAGAATCAAGTACGTTTTTTAATTTTCTATACTTTGAATAGAATTCCGGACTTAGCTGCCTTTCTCCATCTCCATGCTCTATGACAATTACCCCGCCGTCGTTCTGGATCAGATCCTCCACAAACAGTCCTATCTTCTCAAGCAGTTCAGAGTCAGACTCCTGTGAACTGGTATATCCCACATCTAGCGCCGAAGCCATTGTTGCACGACGGTTTTCTGCAATCAATAATTTGCAGGCTTCATCATAGTTAGTTACTCTATGACAGACTAGACCAGCTTCGCGAGCAGCCCGTACGTTTATAGTCACAAGACTATTATCCTTTGCAGAGCGCGCTGTCGCTTTTCCATTAAGAACCATACTTGTAAGAGTTGGTTTTTCTTGCTCCTCTTCAACAGTAGACAAACCGTCAATCTTAGCAGAGGTGACACCTAAAGAATTTCTAACTCTTGAGTATTTATCATTACCAGAACTCTCAAGAAAATCAGGATCAATAGAATCACCGTTCAAAGAAACTGGATATTCACTATCCTCAGATTCAGCAGAATCGAGATCTGGATTTAGTATTTTAGCCTGCTCTTCTAGCCTGCGGTGTTCTCTCCAAAAATCACTTAAGCCAGTTTTTTTATCCTTGAGAGCCAAAACAACCATTATTTTACCGTGATCAACCATATCCTCGGCACGGCTGCTCAAGCGGTCCATTTTTTCTTCGAAAGACTCTTCCGACTCTACACATGTACGCCGTTCCATTATACCCATAAAACTTATAACTTCGTTGACATTTGCTGTGGCATAATATCGCGTGCCGGTTTTGATAGCAGCCTGCTCGACAGTGGTTATATCATCAGCCTTAAACGGCTGCGCGAATGCTCTATTGTACAATATATAACCAATCCAATCGTCAACGCTTGCTGGACGTTCGCAACCTTCGCACCCCATTCTTTCCATGTTAAATCTCACTTCCTCGCCCACTATAATTTTTATCAGTGTTTCATATATTACTCTCTCTCTGAATTTGTCAAACAGTTTTACAATTTTTATCTTATTTTGCAAGAAGCAAGCCTAAGACTCGGATAATTCAGGATTAGCCTGTCTTAGACCGTCGTATGCCCGCCAAAAATCATCCAGACCTTTTCCTTCTTTACAAGCTAAGGCAACTACCGCCCCGCCGGCTTTCAGTAGTTTTTTAGCGCGACTCTCCTCTTCCTCTCGCATACGTCGAATATCAAGATGTTCTGGCTTAATTGGGCTACTGTGCGGCGACGCATACATAACTATACGCCGCCTGTTTTCAGCCGCTAGAGTGCCAGCCTCCTTAACACTTTGTGCTACATAATATTGCGTATCAGTTTCGGCGGCAGCCTGCTCAGCCAAAGAAAGGTCGCCTGCGCTAAATTTTGACGCTATCGCTCTGTTATCACTGACAAGGATAGCCCAGTCTGCACAGCTCTGCGGCAGCCCATACAACTCTCCTATAGATCCTCTAGTTACTGTCGTCTCACCTGAAGTTTTCATACTAAACCCCAATCTCTCATTTTAAGTTACTCTGTTTTATATTTCCCCTCTAAACAACTAAGCCTCGTCCTCAGGGTTTTTAGACGATTCAGAATCAACAGAGTCAGGATTAGATTGTTTTTCTTTTGCTTTTTTTAACCCGTTATACCTTTGCCAAAAATCACTCAAACCCGTTTTTTCATCTTTATAAGCTAAGGCGATTGCTGCACCGCCAGCTTCAAGTATATTTTCGGCACGGCGTTGTTCTGATTCCTCTATATATTCAAGATAAAGGTCTGGGAAATATCCTTCGCTCTTGGTAAGACGACGTCGTAATATTGCGACCAGCAACTTACGAGTTTCATAAACACCCGATGCCACACGATATCGCGTACCAGTTTCATTGGCAGCTTGCACAACAAGGGGTATTTCACTTTCGTCAAACGATTCTGCTACTGCTGCTTTATGGCTGAAACCTACAAGAGAAGCCCAGCTATCAATATCTCTACTTACTCTTGTTGTAGCACTTCCGTCTTTCACTGTCTCTATTCCTTGTTTTCCCATCTCAAATCTCACTTCCTTGCCCACTATAATTTTTATTAGTGCTTCATATATTACTCTCTCTCTCTGAATTTGTCAAACAGTTTTACAATTTTTATCTTATTTTGCAAGAGATAGACTTCCCGTGCCATTACAGCCTCATGCCTAAGCGTAGCGGTATTATATAAAACAAGCCTCTAGAAAACAAATATTACCATTAGCCATACTCTGGCAATCAATGCCAGTCATAATGCCCATTTTCAATATCATAATATCGTTTACTGAACGCCCCCAATCCAATACTACGTATAGAGCCAGGCACTATAGCCATCACCGCACCGCCATTCTTAATGGCTGTATCCGCATAGCCCATAAATCTATCAGTCTCTTCATCAATCGCTTCTAGTATATATTTATTTCTTACAGGCGCTGCGCTTCTGGCTGATTTTGCACGTCCGCAACAAAATCTTTCAGCCCTTTTTATAGCAAGCATCTTAACTTCCTCCGGATCTGTTGTCGTATAACATGATAAGCCAAGCTGTCTGGCGGCTTCCTGCATCGCCTGCACCTTACGGTCGTCTCTTCCTGTCTGAACCGATGTCCAAGGGTGAGATAAAAACGGCGCTATCTCATTCTCAGACTCAGCGCTTATGCGCCTAACAAACGCGTAGGGCAGCCACTCGCCTTTTTTTTCAGCCTCGCAGGCGCGCTGCTCCTCTGGACTATCATAGTATTTTTTCAAGGAAGTTCCCTTAAGATAAGCTGTCAAAGACGCCGCTGATAGACGGCACAATGCTAGCAAGTCGCGAACTATACCACGTTTTTCTTCAGAATTAGTGTACATGCAGTATGGATAAACAAGACTTGACCTCCTCTTTCTCTCCAAATCAATCTTTCCGTCCATTATATCCTTGACATGACACAGTTCATGCCGCAAAGTAGCATCAAAATCAGTATAGTAGTCAGCTTCTACGACAACTTCGAGCCCCCTCTCATTACTTTCGTCTTTCCTCACATGACCGAGCTCAGCACCTCTCAAATACGAAGGACTTTCAGCACCAGTAACAACTATCGATAAATCACCCCAGCGATCTCTGGGGATACCAGCATGCTTAAGATACTTTTCTAAGCTTTTTTCAGCAATATCAATAGTCTCGCCAAGCGCCAATTCAGCGCCTAATTTACGATCAAACTGAACTCTCGGAAAATCACGCTTAACACTTACAATGTCTTCGCAAGAAGGAAAGTCCATCCCCGATTTATCCATGTATCTCCTCATAGATGTAAATTGTACATAAATTATAGTGAAAAGTCAATCTATCATCAGCACCGGTTCTGTTTCAAAAGCTTTTTCAGCCTTGCGGGCGCGCCGTTCTCTTTCGTCCCAATGATATCCCGCCAGATATACTCCCAAAGACACCAAACAGAAAGATACCGTTACCGCGCAGGAAGCATTCACCAAGTGGTCTACCGCGCCCGATTCAGTACTTATGGTAATCAAACTACCTGCAAAAACATTTGCAAGAGCAGAAGAAAACGCTTCCTTAACAGGAGCTGTCCTGCCCGCTACATACAATATCTCACTCCGTTGGGGCGCCCCTTTCTCTATCTCATCTTTGACGTGCTGCAATTCATGCCGCAAAACCGTATTAAAATCGCCGGCTCTTACTACAACCTCAAACCCGCCGTCCTCGGTGGTGTCAGTGCTGCCTGCCAAATTATCTGGCAAATGAGGCGATTTTTTATTGCTCGCAACAGTCAATGCTATATCGCCCCATCGTTCTTCTGGCACGCCAATTTTTTCAAGAGTTTCGCGCAGCGCCTCCTCGTTAATATCCGCTGTCTCATCAGATGCCAGATCAGCGCCTAATTTACGATCAAACTGAATCCTCGGAAAGTCTCCCCATTCTCCCCGCATAAACTCATTGCAAGCTGGGTTATCCGTTATGTGCAAACCTTCTGTGTAACTGCTCATAAAGCATTAAATCGCGCCAATCGCTTCCGCACCCTCCAGTAGCTGCGCCAATTTATCAATTTCACCCGGACCGACTGGCTGATCGTTTACTCCTAGTTGTTTTTCTAGCTGTTGATTCCTTGAAGCATTTTCAGTACGAGCCATAAAACTCTTTAGAGCGTTTTCATCAATCGTATCCGAAGCATGTATATCGGCTAATATTAGATCAATCTCCCCTGGTTCACTTGCGTCTTGGTCGTAGCGCAGCACCTCATCCTGACTCTCCATATGATATCGATGTTTAGTATGATGCTTATCATCAGTTAAAAATATTAACTTGCACATAGAGCCATCGTCATAAAAATGCGACTCGACACTGATAGATATTTTCTCGTTATCATCTAACGACATCTTTAACTGAAGCACCGCCACTTTCATATCTGTATGATCATTTATCTCTGTATGATCAGCAAACCGAAGCAGCAGATCGTCCACTAGCGCCGACATCTTATATGCCGCCTCCATTTTCTCGGCATCTGTTAAACTCTTTTGATTTTCAAACGGTTTGATGAAATCAAGGTTGCCTGACGGCTCTTTCATTGGCTATCTCTTTATACTCATTATGAAATTTATTATCAATAGTGTATAATGTAGCATATAATGCAGGAAAAGTCAACCATATCATTTTGGTTAAAAAATGCCGCCAAATCTATGAAGGATACCGGTATTCCCTCGGCACGGCTGGACGCGGAATTAATCTTAGCCAATACCTTGCGAAAGAATCGGACGTACCTTCATGCGCACCTGGATGAGGAGATTGATCCGCGCAGAGTTGACATCGCTAATGCGCGGCTGGATCTGCGGCTGGATCGCGTGCCAATGGCCTATATTCTGGGTTATAAAGAATTTTACAGACGCAAATTTACCGTTTCTCCCGCAGTATTAGTTCCCCGCCCCGAATCGGAGGATATGATTTCACTATTTCTGGACGCGACAGCCGGCGAAATTGAACAGAAAGTATTGATCGACGTCGGGACTGGTTCGGGCTGCCTGGGGATTACAGCAGCGTTGGAACGGACAAATATTTCCGTTATTTTATCAGACATCAGCAAAGATGCGCTCCGAATTGCCGAAAAAAATGCCGATGAGCACCGCGCCCGCGTAAAAATCCAGCAGCAATCACTGCTGAACGGACAGCTGGAGCCGGTGGATTACATTTTCGCCAATCTGCCTTATGTTGATAAGGATTGGGAGGTGTCGCCAGAACTTCAGTACGAGCCGAAAATCGCCCTTTTTACCGAGGATGGCGGACTAAAATTGATCCTTGAGCTTATTCGGCAAGCACCGCGCTGCTTAACTCCAAACGGACAATTGTTCATCGAGGCCGACCCGATACAGCACGAGCGAATAATACAAGCAGCCGCTAAGCAAAATTTTAAGTTAGCGGCGATTCAGAGTTATATTATCGTTTTACGATTTATAGGCAGCCAGCGTTAAATCCACCGTAATATTTTTCCCAGCGCGCACTAAAGTAACTTCAATCTTTTCGCCAGGCAGATACTCGGAAACTAGCGTTGACAAGCCGCCATCTTCGCCGACGTTTTTATTATTAATCTTAGTGATAACATCGCCTTCTTTAATGCCGGCTGCATCTGCCGGGCCGCCAGTTTCTACGACGCCGCCTGAGTGTCCGCCAATGTAAGCGCCAGATTTGACTGGCAAATTATATTCAGCCCGCACTTCCGGCGTAACCGCGACATAACGGACGCCAATGTAGGCTTTTTGCACGCCTTTACCCTGTAAGACGCTTTTTGACATGCCCTTGGCGGCGTTGATCGGGATAGCGAACCCCATGCTCTGCGCGTCGGAAACAGTCGCCGTATTTATGCCGATAACCTGGCCGGACAAGTTAATCAGCGGGCCGCCAGAATTACCCAAATTCACAGCAGCATCAGTTTGCAGCAAGTCAGTTAACTCCTCGACTTTAGTTTTTCTATCATCAGACGAGGCCGATACTGGCCGACCTTTGCCAGAGATAATACCGCTAGTCACGCTGTTTTGGTAACGTCCCAGCGAATTGCCGATAGCGATGACTTTTTGTCCCACTTTTACCGTACTGGAGTTGCCCAATTCCGCTGCCGGTAAATTCTTAGCGTCCTTTATTTTTAAGAACGCGATGTCGTTTAGCGGATCCCTACCGACGATAGACACGTCGGTGTGCTGGTTGCCGTCATTGGTGATAATACGCACGCTGTCGGCGCCGTCGACGACGTGATTATTCGTCAGAATATAACCGTCAGGGCTAATGATAATACCTGTTCCCGCCCCTTGCTGAGCCCTGGTTAAGTAGCTGCCCTGAGTGGTTATTATCGAAACAACGCTTGGCGACACCTTCGCTACAATCTTTGAGGTGTCAATTTCCTCATCAGTCAGCCGCAGATTACCATCAGGAACATTCGTTTGCGAAACGTTTTGCCTGTTGTTCAGCTTATAAACAACCCAACCCGCAAATACGCCGTTGCTAATGATTAATATCGCTGCCAGCACCGCGCCAATAGTCCAGAAAACTATCTTTTTATTATTTCGCTTCGCTCCGTTAGCTGCTGTCGTGTTGTTGTCCATGTTTATATTACCTCCTATATAACCACCGAGTTAAAGGCTAATAACATAACCAGAGTTGTCGCCGCCGCCAGAAAAACCGGCCCTACTATCTCTGAAAATATGATTTTCTTATGCTTTTTCCACGACTGATAAACCTTACCGCCGCAAAACGAAATAAGCAAAAGAACTATCGTTATTTGCGGAATGCCGCCAGCCAGCGTCCTTAGATAACTGAAATTCCAATAATACGCCAGCCAACCCAGCTCCGCGAAAACTAGCCCCCAAACAAAGCTAAGCAGCGTAGTCTGCTCCTCGTCATAACTATGCAGAAAATGCCGCGCCGCGCCGTAACCGAGCAAAAACATCAAAAATACTACCGCCGAGACCGGCCAATTGTAGGATACTGCCATCAGCGATATCGTACCGACAAGAATAGCGCACCCCGCCTGCAAGGCTATCTGCCAGCGTTTAGAGAGCGGTTTGATAACAATAAGCCAAATAGCGTAAAGAACCGCCAGTACAGTCTGGATAGTAAAACCGATGTTTGGCAGATACATTAAACCGACAATGCCAACGCCGACTGCTACATCAACCAGATTTGCTTGAATATTTGCCCACCAAAACCGCGGACGCACAGCGATCACCCGCCATTTGCTAAGAATAACCAGCGCCAGCGCCGGGTACGGCGACTGAATTGTCCTGGCAATCGCCAGCAAAACCGCTGCCAAACCTAAGTTTAAGCTATGGTAGACGATTTCGCTCCAAAATGTTCGCCGCTTTACTGTTTTTAACAAATCCATATGCTTTCCTTATTATATCAATTAAGATCCAGGCCCCACAACTACGATAAATTGCGCATCAACATTCAAATTGTAGCCCGGAGACTCAGTAGTCGCTGGCGTGCCGTAAACTTCTTCCAATTTCGACTTGGTTGCAGGCTTTTCTTTGCCCGACGGGAGCTGGTAAACTGTATTTTTACTGGCTTTAGCGCCGCCAGGAACATTGCCGACATGAACCACTTTCAATCCTAATTCAGACAGTTTATCGGCCTGTTTCTGAGCAGCCCCAGGCACACCGCTGCCGTTAAGTACCGCTATTTTAGCTTTTTCTTTAAGTAGCGGCGTACCATAAATCTCGCCCTTTAAGAATGATTGGATCTCGCTGTAATTATCTACTCCTGCCGACGGCTTGACGATACTCATGCCGCCAACCGAGCCTGTCGTCATCAGCATATTGTCTTTTTCGACAAAGCTCAATTTATGGACGCTTGGCTCTTTAATTTCTGCTGCCAATTTCATAACCGTTTGAATTTCTTTAGTGCTGATATTAGTTCTCAGATTTTTACCCATGGCTTCCATCAGCGACGAGACCTTACCAAAGTCAGTTAGCGTGCCTGTAGAGCCAGCCTTGCTCTTCAATGCCATTAAGACCAGCTGCTGGTTTTTTTCGCGGTCAAAATTAGACTGCTCCAAACCGTAAGTCGGAGGCGTATGTCCGCGAGCCTGCGAAAACGCCATAGCCTGGTCGCCGTTCATCTCATTCGGGCCGTTCGGGAATGCCAGATAATGCCCGCGTGGACAAAGACTGCGGTTCTGGCGGCATTTGTCGTCAAAAGTAGCGTCCAGTACGCCCCGCGGGTCGCGGCTAGCAACATTAACTGTTACGCCGCCGACGGCATTGACTGCATCGCGAATAACCACGGTGTTTACGTGAACCGCGTATTGAATATCCATGTTAAAAATTTTACCGACAAACTGCCGCGTTTCGTCCATCCGCTGCTTTTCCGCTTCCTCGCCGCTGCCATCTGCCGAACAAATAAAATATTCGTTTATTTTGCCTGCATAGCCAGAATTACACGCCCTGCCAAACTGTACATACAAATCGCGAGGGATACTGTAGATATAAACGTCTTTTTTCGTCTGATTGACGCTTAACACCATCATGGAATCTGTCAAGTTCGCCCCGTCGCGCCCCGCCATGTCGTCGGTCGAACCTAAAATCAGCACGTTACTGCGTCCATAGGCATCTTCTTTTAATTTTTGCTGCGAAAACAGATTAAGCAGATTACCGTCGCCGAACACTCGATGCATGGTCTGCCATAACCGAAACGCCACGTAACCTGCTATAACTAAAACAATCACCCCTACGACAGCCGAGATGATTTTTACCTTTAACTTCTTTTTCCGCTTGTTTTTACGCTCCTGCCGATGAGACGGCTTGGCATTCTCATCAATCGCCCGCAACGATTCGTCAATATTCTGTTTCAGGCTGGCAGCTGGCTGAATTCCATTTCTATTATGACTAATATCCGCAGCGGGCTTAATAGCACGGCGTCCGCTGCGCATTTCATCAATTCCCTGCTGGACGCCGCGAACATGGCCGATCGCCGCCCGCGTACCAACAGCATCCGCCCCCAGCGAAGACCGCTGAGGACGTTTTGGTACAAAACCGTCCATAGACTGTTTGCGTGGATTCATATCTATTGATTATAGCACACAAAACGCTTATAATTGAACCGATGGATGCAACTTTTATGGATCGCCATCCGCGACTAAGCGACGGGTTGAGTTTGGTTATTTTCGTTATCGGCGTGGCTATCGGTACGGTTTTGTTAAACGCGTTCGTATTTCAAACATTCAATGTTGAAGGCGCAAGCATGGAAACCACGATGTATACCGGCGACAGGCTGATCGTTAACCGCTTGCCAGTCACTATGTCAAAGCTGCAGAATAAAAACTACACGCCTAAACGCGGGCAAATTATCGTGTTTAAGAATCCGAATTACAACGCTTCTCTGGGCAAGGACGAATATATTGTCAAGCGAGTTATCGCCTTTGCCGGCGAGCGCGTAACTGTCAAGAACGGCACGACAACAGTTTATAACAAGGAAAATCCAAACGGCTTTAATCCTGACTCTACTGTTAATAAAAACGAACCTGGACAGCCGACTTCCGGTAATGTTGATGCTGTCGTGCCAAAGGGAACGATTTTCGTCATGGGCGACCACCGTCAAGGAAATTATTCGTGCGACTCGCGCAATTGCATGGGATCAATCCCGCTTTATGACATCGTCGGACCGGTTAGTTTACGGATATTTCCGTTCACTAAAATCCGCGGATTCTAGGCATTTTCCAGCAGTTGTCGGATTCTATCAAACTCAGCTTCATTCTTAAACGCGATACTAATTTGCCCAGCACCCTTGTTATTAGTGCGGATTTTTATACCTGTCCCAAAGTGCTTAGATAAGCTTTCAACCGCCTCGGAGTGCGGCGAATCGGCAGGTTTTTTCTCCTCGGCTGGATTATCCTGCGTCTGTTTCCATAGCGCCACCGCCTGCTCGACGCGGCGAGCCGACCAGCCGCCGGCGATTGTTTTTTCCATGATTGATTCCGCCACGCTCTCTGGCAAACCGATAAGCGGGCGCGCCTGCCCCTCCGACAGCTCGCCGTCAAATATTGCCTGCCTGACAGATTTAGGCAGGCGTAAAAGCCGCAGCGTATTACTAACAGCGCTAACAGACTTGCCGCCCAGGCGTTTGCCGATTTCCTCCAAGGTCATATTAAACTGATCGCGCAGCTTCAAGTAGGCCGTGGCTGTTTCTAAAACATTCAAATCATGCCTTTGTAAGTTTTCAATCAGCGAAATCTCTAATCGATTCTGGCCGCTCATACTGCGCACGATACACGGCAATTCTTCCAGACCAGCCTTCTTAGCAGCCCGCCAGCGGCGCTCTCCAGCCACAATCAAATAATTACTGCCCTTTGGCGTTACTACAATCGGCTGCACAACGCCATGCTCTTTGATAGATTCAGCCAGCTCGCTCAATGCTGCCTCGTCAAAAAACCGCCGCGGCTGCCCTGGATCCGGAGAAATTTTCGTAATAGCGATGTCTTTCAGGCGCGAAACCTTATCGTCCTGCTTGGCCGTCGGATCAAACGTCTCGTCAATCAAATTCGTCGGAATCAGCGATTCAAATCCTCTGCCCAGACCCTTTTTCACCTGCTAGTCCTTTCTACGATTTCCTTAGCCAGCGCCTTGTAAGCCCGCGAACCTTTGGAAAAACGATCATAAACCCCGACTGGCGCGCCGTGGCTCGGCGCCTCCGCCAAGCGAATATTGCGCGGAATAGTAGTCTTAAAAATCTTATCCGGAAAATACTTCTTTATCTCATCATAAACCTGGCTGGATAAAGTTGTCCGCGAATCCATCATCGTCGGCAGCACACCGAGGAGCTTCAGCGACGGGTTCAAGCCTTTACGAATCAGTTTCATACTCTCCAAAAGCTGCCCCAGACCCTCCAGCGCGTAGAACTCCGCTTGCACTGGCAGCAGCACATAATCCGCAGCAACCAGCCCGTTCACCGTCAATAAGCTTAAACTGGGCGGACTGTCAATGATAATATAGTCATAATCAATTACGCCGTTAAGCGCCTCCCGCAAACGAGCAAAACGCCCGTCAGCCTGAGCCAATTCCACCTCGGTGTTTGCCAAATGCGATGTTGACGGCGCTAAATACAAATCTTTATACTCAGTCGGCAGAACAACCTTCGCCAGTCGAATTTGGCGCATAATGACTTCTGTCATAGTCGCCCCTAATTCCTGCTTATCGATGCCCAAACCGCTGGTCGCATTACCCTGCGGATCAAAATCTATAATTAGCGTCCGCTTGCCCATTTTCGACAAAAAATACGCCACATTAATTGAAGTTGTGGTTTTTCCCACGCCGCCTTTCTGATTTGTCACCGCAATAACTCTTGCCATTCATTCCCCTTTTTACTTATTACAGTATAGCATGAGCAAGACGTAAATAACAGATATTAAAACCGCCTCGCTAGCGGAGGCGGCAATGCTGCATACAGAAAATTACTTAATTTTAATTGAGCTAATCTGAATTTTCGTGTATTTCTGACGATGGCCAGTTTCTTTGTGTACGCGTTTCTTGCTCTTGTAGCGAATGACGCGGATTTTGTCACCTTTAACTTCTTCTTCAACGACCTTTGCCTTCACTACCACACCCTTGACGGTTGGCGTGCCAACTTTTGTTTTATCACCATCAATCACTAAAAGTGCGTCGAGAGTGAGTTCTTTTGTGCCTTCAGGGAGGAGATCCACCAAGAGGGACTCTTTTTCGCTGACAATGTATTGCTTGCCAGAGATTTTTACGACTGCTTTCATTTCGTTCCTTAAAATATATTTACTATCAGTAGCCAATTATAACAGAGATGGATAATACGTGCAACTAATTTGCCTGCAGCCGAGCCATAGCGTTATTAGCACGTAGCCAGCCGCTGGGCGAACCGCATTCCATGTAGTCGCCCTTGGCCTCGCCTACCGCGATGACGCCGCCACCGGCAATGTACGCATTGATAGCATCAGTCAGCTCAAATTCACTGCGCTGCGGATTGGCGGGCAATGTCCGCGCCAGCTCGAAAATCTCTTTATTGAGAACGTAAAAGCTTGAATTGCTGAGATTACTCGGCGCGTCTTCCAGCTTCGGCTTTTCGATAATTTGTACGAAATTGCCCTGCTGGTCGGTTTCGATAATGCCCGTCTGTGGAATAAGTGCCTCCTCAACAGGGTTACCCAGCAAACCAGCAGATAAATCGCGCGCCTCCACCAGTTCCGCCAGATCAGCCGCATTTGAACCGCCGTCAACACGCCAGAAAAATTGATCGCCCATCACCACAAACGCCGACTCGCCTGGATCAATGAATTCGCTAGCCAACCCCACTGGAATGCTAGTGCCGTAACCGCCCGTACCAGGCTGAGTTAAAAAATGTATTCGTACATCGCGCAGCGGCGCCACCAGAGGTAATTTGTCCTGTTTGCCAGCGCGCCGCAAATAGTCGTTCAACTGGATATTTGACCGATAATAGCTCTGCACTTGAGTGCTTTGCTCGCCAACCACGAAATAAATATCCTTGACGCCCGCCCGAACAATATCCTGCACGATATAATCAACCACCGGCCGCGTCCCTACCGGCAACATACACTTCTCGATTGATTTGGTAATCGGCAACATCCGCGTGCCCCAACCAGCGACTGGAATGATAGCTTTGGTGATCATATTTCCTCCTTACATCTTCAGTTCTTTATGCGATTTCTGTAAAATATCCATCATTTCCGCATAGCGCATTTCACCCTCGGCAATCCTGGAATAGAGATAGACGACATTATCTACCACCTCAATGTTAACCTTAATATTCTGGTCGTACAGCCACGCCATGAAGCTGGGATTAAGCAGTTCAAAGCTCGTCACCTGATTCTCGTTAGTGGCATACACTTGATAGCGTTTATTAAAATCACCCCACTCCATCTGGACTTTTTTATAACCCGACGGCGCCTTGAATCGTTTTAACAAACGCGAATCCGGGCGTTCCACTAAAATACCGCCGTACGATTTTGGCAAGTTAACCTGCCCGACGATATAATATTCCATATTATCTTCGCCGATCGGCTTATTATACGTATACAGCTGCACCAGCAGATTACCCGTCCAAAAACCGATGATGTGATTGTTGATATCGGCAACCTGGAAGCCGCGCTTAAATAACTCGCCGCGAGTCGGCAATAACAAACGCCCCCAATCGGGACTGAAATACATATTGTATTGCGCGGCAAATTGCCGCATTGAAGCGATGAACTGCGCCGAATCTTCCGTCGCCTGATCGATACCGTCCAGTAGCCATCCATTACCCGAACGTACGAAGTTCCACTGCTCGCCGAATTCCTCAGTGTCGCGATAAATCAGCGAACCGTTTTCAATCAATTTATCATCCGCTGACGCCACGAACCCGACACTCACCCGATCGTTTTGATCGTTCTGATCATCGTAGGCTTGAGTAATCACCGCTTCGCTTATCGACACGTTGTTCATTTGATTAACTCGTCCCATCTGTTGTAAAGCATACAACATCAGGCCGATGTGCCGCGCATAATTTGGCGTGGTATATTGCTGAATTGACGTCAAATCCAACCGTTCCCAATCGTACTGAAACCGGTTGAATACCGTCGTCGCATAACTAATAATCCCCTGTTCATTCCAAGCACCATCCTGCATAGCCGCTTGCTGGACAGTTTGCCTGGCTGCTTGGCTATTCTGGCGAAAACGCCCTAATTTGTCAGTAAGCGCTCCAGCCGCCGCGCCGACAACTGCTGAAATAAGCGCAATAATAAACAGTATTGGACCGCCTAGTAGATACAATAAGCTTACTAATAAGCCGGCAGCAAAACCGACAGCCGCGCCAGCTGCTTTCGATTGGGTGCGTTTTTTAACTGGTTCAGCAGTTAACATGGCAACGATGCCTGGTATAACGAGGAGAATACCAGCGCCGCCTCCGCCGTCAGAGCTTGATCCGCCGCCGCCCGCCCGCGCAAAAAACATGAGCTGATGAAAAATGTCGTACATAGCTATATTGTAGCGCGTTAAGGGCTAATCTGAAAGTTGCGCTGATTACTAAGCGCGCAATGCCCAATCACCGCTCATCGCTAGAAAAGTACGATAAAACATTGCAGCGCACTAGCGCGACTTGTACTGCCCATATTGCTGCAAAGGCGATTCCCACTACAATATACACACCTGCCGTACCTGCAAATCTATATTTAGCTACAAGTGAATAACAGACTGCCGGTAGAGCGCATGCTTGTCTTTTATTGACTTCCTAAGAGTAGATCTATTTTCATTGATGTGCCACTCGAATTCTCTATCTCTGTCATTTCCAAGCAAGAATTCTACTAAATTATCATTCACTTCTATATATGGCCCTAGTAGATTTGTTTGAATCTGCTGCCAAAAAATCTTATCACTTGATGAGTCCAGGAGGCCGTTCTGTATAAAGGACTCAATTACCGTGGTAATATCCTTCATGCAATGGTTTTGAAAACGCGTTTGCTGCAAAGCATTTTCTTTGTCTGGATGGAAGTAGGCGTTTTCCAAATCAAATGTGACAAAATCGCCATCAGGTCCAGTTGCGATATTCTTCAGCTGCATATCGCCATGATGCATCCCCATTGCATGCAGTCTCCCGATATACCGGCCAATTGAATTCATAACAGGAACAATATCCAACTCATATGAGGACTGGCCTGCGTAGTACTCAGACCATGGTATGGAGTTCATCGTACCAAGCGATGGAATCCGTATAGTTACAACGCTTACACCACTCACGCCAGGAACCACTAGAGGCTCATCAAGCACCGTCTGGAGAGTCCTGAGACCGCGTTTAGCAGCTTCGTGTAGCATATCAATCTCTTTCTCTGCTTTTTCAGGATTGCCATATCGTTTAATCGCATATGACTGATGACTGCCTTGAGCATCCCTCTGGGTGTCCAATGCAAAAAATACACCATGCCCGCTATCAGATGCACCTATCTCCCCAGCGCGGCTTAATTCAAGCCGCCGGCCGATCTCTTTGGCGAGAGCATCAATAGTAAGCGCTTTTTCTACCTCTGTAGGTTTGTCAAGCTCAGGATGTACCATACACTTTTCATGCCCGCTCATACAGCCCTATCTCTTTTCTATATCTCCAATTATTTGTTTGATCGCGGAGGCGCTATAAGCATCTATGTCTTTTCGAGACAGAACCGATTCTAATATTTGGACAATAACCTGAATTGCCGTGTCTCTAATAGCAGTATCGCGCTGGAGATCCAATTCTCCAGCTGTTAATTCCGCGCCTCCTCGCTGCATTTGTGTAGTATCAACTACAAGCTCCTCTGCACAGAAGGGAGGGGTAAACTCTGCACTACCCAGCGGTTCGCTGCGATTAATTAAAACATTTTTTATGGATTTCAATCGGGGAACCTTGCTGGTCACTAATATTGTATCGTAAACGTGACGAGCAACAATACCAACCGAGCGCTCTAGATCATCATATTTACCCTGAGCTCGACATGTTGCCAACACTCCATCAAGCCCCACAAGATCAAGACTCGGTGGGTACGAAACCTCTACTCCACCATCGTGTTGTTCTATTGATGCCTTGCTTAAATTATTTTCTATCATCAGATTGTGAAAATCGGGGTCATACTCACCGGACCGGATATCACTCCATGGAACACATACTCTTCGTACACCATCTTCTCCAACAGCCTCTTTATACTCCTTAGTGAGGCGATGCTGAATACTAGGTTCACGCACAGCAGAAGGTAGTTCGCTTATAGCAGAAGGCTCATTGCGACCTGTTAGATTTTCATAATTACGCATACGGTATATAATAGCAGATTAAATACTGTTTTGGAATACCTCACCGCACTGAAAAGATGATAGCAATAATAATTATAGCAGCACCAGAACAATACTGAAACTGCACCGATAATTATAACGCTACCACCCAATGTGTACAAAGCAACATGTGCAAGTTTTCGTTAAACTTCAGGTATATTATGATTAATTATACTTTTTCAAATAGATTTCTACCGGTTTACCGCCAACTTTAACGTCGTACTTTTCCATATCATCCGCTGCAGAACCTATTTTTACAGCCAACGTCTCAGCCTTGATGGTATCGGCAAATACATCGACAGCCTGAGTGATTTCTGCGTCGCTGCTGGCGATATTCAATTCAATCCTATCATCTACCTGTAATCCCGCCTTTTTACGTGCGCTCTGGACGTGGCGAACAATCTCGCGCACCAGACCCTCGCGTTTGAGTTCGGGCGTTAAGTGCTTACTAATTTCTACCCAACTCTCTGGCTTGATCACGCCCTCGGTCACATCATAATCAGCCAAGTGCTCGTCTAGACTCTCAATCCAGCGAATTTCCTTAACATTGAGCTCCTCGGCCATGATTTGTTCATAGTAGTCAGTCAATTTTACGCTCGCATATGCCGCACATTGCAGCGGTTGGCGAACCTTGATCGACTCCTGATGCTCGTCCTTCTTCATGCGCAGACTCAGGCCGTTGTTGATCAATTCGCGTGTCCGAGCCATGTCAGCTAGCGCCTGCTCATTCACCGCACCCGCTGCCAGCCAATCCTTCAAGTGAATCGATTCGTCATCACCCGTCAAATTGTGATACAACTCCTCAGCCAAAAACGGCGTAAATGGAGCCAAGATGTAGCTCAGACGCACCAGCACGTAGTGCAGCGTGCGGTAAGCATCGTTCTTATCGCCATCATCCTCAGATTTCCAGAAGCGGCGGCGACTGCGGCGAACGTACCAGTTGGACGCGTCGTCGAGGAACGGTAAAATCGGACTCAGCGCATCGGGAATATTGTAGGCATCCATCTGCTTCTCGACTTCGGCAACCAACTCATGCAGGCGGCTGATAATCCAGATATCCAGCGGATTAGTCAACTCGCTCAGTGGATCCACCAGCTCGCCGTCAAACTCCCAACCATCAACTTCCGCATACATGGTGAAGAAATCATACATATTCCAAATCATGGCAAGCTTCCTGGCCACATCGCCCACATCCTTATCGTGCAAGGCAAAGTCTTCACCGTTGAGCAGCGGACTGCTGAGCAGTAGGAAGCGCAAAGAATCGGCGCTAAACTTATCCATCAGCTCATTCGGGTCGGTAAAATTGCCGAGAGACTTACTCATCTTGCGGCCGTCATTGCCCGCCACCACGCCGGTGGTAATGACGTTGCTGTAAGCATTTTTATGCTGCTCACCCGCCTCGCCAAAGGCACCGATTTCGGCCAAAGCAACGTTGACGGCATGCACATAGTAGAACCACGCCCGCACCTGGCCAATATACTCAACGATGAAGTCCGCCGGGTAATTCTGCTCAAACTTGACCTGGTTTTCAAACGGATAATGCAGCTGCGCAAACGGCATGCTACCGCTCTCGAACCAGCAGTCGAGCACCTTATCGATGCGGGTAAACTTTTCACCGTCGATTTCAAAAGTGATGTCATCCACCCACGGGCGGTGGTAATCATCCAGCTCCACGCCGCTCAGTTCCTTGAGCTCCGCGTACGAGCCAACCACTTTGACCGTATCCCGGTCGCCCTTCCACACTGGCATGGCTGTTGCCCAGAAGCGGTCACGGCTCAGATTCCAGTCTGGCGCTTGCTCAATGTTTTTGGCAAAGCGGCCGTGCTTGAGGTGAGCCGGGAACCAATTAATATGCTCATTTTGTTCCAACATCAGCGGCTTTTGCCCCTGGATGTCGAAGAACCAGCTTGGGATGGCCCGGTACATGATGCGCTGCTTAGAGCGCGGGTTGAACGGATATTCGTGGCGAATGTACTCAATCTTCCACACTGCACCCTTTTCCTTCAGATCTTTGGCGATGAACTTGTTGTTATCCCATACCTCCAGGCCTGTGTAATTGCTATCGGTGTAGTAGCCGTTGTCATCGATGACATGAAAGGCGCTAATGCCGTGGCGCTTGGCCAGCTCAAAGTCGTCCTCACCATAAGCCGGCGCAACGTGCACGATACCCGTACCCGACTCGTGCGAGACGAAATCCGCCGCGTAAATGGTGTGAATCTTGTCATTTTCTGGCCAGGTCGAGCCCGTATCGAGCGGCTGGTAGTTCTTACCCACCAATTCGCTCCCTGGGAAGGTGCGCAATACTTCGTAATCAAGCGACTGGTGCTTTTCATCCTGCAGGGTGCGCTCGAGGGCTTCTTCGGCGATGATGAGCTTTTCGCCATCCACCAGCACCTCGCAGTATGTCATATCTGGATTAACCGCCAGCATCAGGTTGGCCGGCAGTGTCCATGGCGTGGTCGTCCAGGCGAGGACAGAAACAGAGCTTTGCGCATTAATAAACGCTTCAATCGCCTGCTGAGTTACACCCGTCACAGGATGGGTTAGCAGGTCTTCTGGTGTGCCAACAGCAAATCCTGCACCCTCATGCAGTTTGAGTTTTTCAGCATCAACGCCAGTAACAACATAGATGGAACATGCAACATTTGTTCCATTTTCATGCTTGATGGTTTGTAGCAAAAGATTATTCGAACTTATTTCAAGTTCAAGCTCCTCCTGAAGCTCACGGCGCAGTGTTTCAATTGGCGACTCGCCCTCATGGCTCGTCCCGCCAAAGAGACTTACCATGCCTGGATTCGTGATACCTGGCTTATCATCTCGCTGCTGCGCAATGAGTTTGCCGTTCGTATCCACCAACAAAGCACCGGCATAACTTCTCTCGCATTCGTCGAAGCCTACTGGCTTTTGCGTATCATCAACTATTTCACCGTTCAAAAGTTGCTTTACTCGCTGCTCAATTTCATCACGCGCTATCCGATTTTTTTCTGCACTCTCGTTGTGCGGATCGGTCACGTTCCACCAAATAACATTATCACCCCTGAGCCAGTCTGGTGTCTGGGATCTCTCCGCTAGATTAACGATCAAATCATAATCACCCAGCTTATCAGCGGTAAGCAGCTGCCGCTTATGTCCAGTGATGTCAATACCCACTTCTTGCATCGTCTCACTGCTTTTGGCTGGCTTGTGGCTCATGGTTTCAAAGTCACTCAATGTTGGAGCTTCGTCCCATCTTTTCTCTGGGTTCAACCCAGCCGAATCGGCATTTTGAGAATGAGAATAGTGGTTATAAAATCCCTGCGCCATCTGCGAGCGAGCAGCATTTGCATTACATACAAACAGAACTTTTGAGTGTTCATTTAATACTATTTTGCGGCTCGTCTTACTATCATTCAACTTAAACTTCACATACACACTCGGGTCGGTCACCGTCTGGTAGGCGTCGTTGTCCATGGTCACTTCGGCCTTGCTGACAGGGGTAGCGAACTTGGTGTCGTACATCAGCACCTTTTCGCCTTCGTAGATCTTGCCAGCCTCATACAGCTGTTTAAACGCCCACCAGACGCTCTCCATAAAACCCTTGTCCATGGTGCGGTAGGCGCCCTCAAAATCCACCCAGCGGCCAATCCGGTCGATCACGCCCTGCCACGTCTCGCTATTCGCTACCATGCTTTCGCGCGCCTTGGTGATGTATTTTTCCAGACTAATAGTCGGTAAAGGATTGCCATCTTTATCCAGCGGCGCTGGCTGGTCGCTATTCGTCACAATCTGCCGCCGATCCACGATATTCAGCTGCTTTTCGACGAAATTCTCCGCTGGCAGCCCATGGCAATCCCAACCCCAGCGGCGCTCCACACGCTTGCCTTTCATCGTCCAGTAGCGCGGCACCGCATCCTTAACGATTGAGCTCAGTAACGTACCATGATGCGGTACGCCAGTAATAAACGGCGGCCCGTCATAAAAGACATAAACGTTATCCGCCGGCCGCTGCGCCACCGACTTCTGGAACGTCTGGTCATCCTTCCAGCGCTGCACCCAGTCTTTTTCATATTCTGCCGCTCGGCGGCGTGTGCCGTGTTTGAATTTCATATTTTTCCTCCTTATTCACCTTATATTCACTGCTTTGTTTAAATTATTAATCAAACTTTCCTGTTCCCTGTTCATCATTCTATTAGTCTCCTCATCGCTTTCACTATCTCCTCATGAACGATTCCATTGCTTAGTACCGCCCCGCGGATATCCTGATCATACCGCTGCTCCCAGCCGAAAAGATCAGTCACCTTACCGCCAGCTTCCTCGACGATGACTTTCGCCGCCGCAATGTCAACATTCTTACCTTTTGTACCAACAAAAACCGACGCAACAAACTCGCCGCGCGCCACCAGTGCCGCAGCGTGCGTTGTACTGCCAACCGTCGTTACATACACATCTTTTTCATAAGCAAGATCATGAACGACTTGCATCACATCCCATGGAGCGCTCGGCCACCAATCAACATTCATTTCCACACGGTCATCCAGACTATGCTGACTAACGTGAATCGGCTGGCTGTTCATGTACGCGCCACAACCACGTGACGCCCAGTACAGATGGTCGCTAAACGGCGCATAAATCACACCAACCTCTGGCTGGCCATCAATCACTAGCGCCAGAGAAAACACCGACACATGCAATCCCATTATAAACGAAGCAGTACCGTCAATTGGATCGCAAACCCAAACATATTTTGAACCACGGCGCTGGCTCACCTCTTCGCCATCAATATCGTGGGCTGGATATCGCTCAGTTACCCGCTTAATGACAAGATCGTTAATCTCCTCATCAGCAACAGTCACAATTGTATTGTTTGCTTTAAGATGAGAGTCTGGCTTCTTGCCAAAATGTTTTCGCATAATGTCGCCCGCCGCCAGCGCCACGCTTTTCGCAAAATCTAGCCATTCTTGTTGCTGATTAGTCATGATTTGCCTCTGTTTGCAACGATTTTGTCATTAACCGTAGCTTATATACCTGCGGATTAGGCTTGCCGAAGAGAAAATCATACGTATCGCTACCGCCAACCTGCTGATAGCTGTAGCCTAGTTTTTCGTATAGTCTTTTCGCTGGTTCATTTGAAATTTCAACGCCCAGCCCAATCATAGAAAAACCTTGGCGGCGGGCTTCATTTTCTGCTGCCGCGATAAGCATAGTCGCCAAGCCCCGACGTCGATAATCCTCATCAATCTCCAGCGCATTGATTTGCGGCAAACCCGGAAAATCCTTTTCAATGATAGATGTCTCATCGCCCCAGTCATGCCGCAAAGTCACCCGACCAACATAGCGTCCACCCGCCTCTACCGCCAACACCACCGCCTTTTTCTGTTTAGCTAGATCGCGCAGCTCCGCTTCATAATCATCAGAGATATACATCTCTTTTTTAAGGCGAGTAAATGAGCCGCTACCGGGCGGCACCGCCTCAATAACTGGTGCGTTGTTATCAGGCGAGTATTCGCCGTTAGTGTCTCTAAGTGATTCCTGCTCGCTAGTTGGCATTGTTATAGTTTCCTTCCAAAATAAAATCACCTCTTCTGACTTCGAGAATCCGCTGGAGGTGTTTCAAACGGACGGTACCATCTCGATTCCAAAAGAAGTGATTTTTCCGTGGGTTTTGCCGAGTTGTCCGACATCCACGCACTCTTTTAGCGCTCACTTATCACCTTGTCGCAGCGAGTCGCGGCGGGGTCTAATCTCAGCTGATTCAAGATTACGCCGATTTCTTCCCGCAGGCTTCGCGGTTGATAGCCGCTCACTTCGCCGCGCCGCCACAACAGCCAGCACACGCGAAAACGCCCTACAGTAATTGTAGCGCGTTTTCGTCGTAATTACCAGTTACTGCTGATCGAAATCAGCTACAATATCATTGAACTTTAAATCATTCTCCATATTATTCAATCTATCAATACACTCTTTTAATACAGAATCGTACGTCCTCAAGTCTTCGTCACCAGGCAACTGACACACTGGGCGATCTTCTTCGGGACGTTCAAGTAAATCCTTCAACGCACTTTCCATACCACCCCTAAAATTACTTGCATATCGCAATGCGTAACCTACTGCCTCAGACGAACGGTTTGCTTTAACCACCTGTATAACTCTATCAGTATTCCACACAGCCACTTCTGCTATGCCGCCATCTATATACGACCAATCCTTCAGCCCTTCTCTATCAGCGTCACCCAAAAATAAATACTCTGGCAGAACATTCTGCGCATAATACCCAACATATTTCTCTAGGCGCCGATAAGTCTCTGCTGCGTCCTCCCGCCGATAGATCTCTAGCCAATCCTTCGCAAAATATTTTTGCGAATCACCAGAGCGTTTAGCTGCAGCCTTTTTAAACTCTTCATAGCGCCTAGGCAAAAACTCAGCCAAGTTAATACTATCCGCCGCTTGGTCTATCCGTATAAATTTCTCGACTTCTTTCCCTATTAAATCGTAGATTTTCTTTTTATCATCAATAATATCATCGCCATATAGAGATTTGCAACCACTGTAAATCGTTTGCCTGGTCGTTTCCAAAACGTCTGCCACCAATTGAATATCATCGTCTGGTCGCAGCTCTGACACGTAATCGATAAATTTATTAGCATCTTCCTCCGAACTACCCAAAACAACCGGATAAAGCGAACCGCTGCCAATTGCAATATCTTTAGGTCCGCTGATTATAGCCATTGAGCCGCCCCCGTTCACTAGCCGGACACCCGCATCAGCAAGAGCATCTGAGTACCGTAAGTACTGTACATCTGCTTCCATTTCGCGCCGTTCAGATTGTTCCGAAAGGTTATTCTGAAAATTCTCATCAAAGTTACTATTACCCGCTGCTTCGGCCTTTTCTGCCGCCATAACGGCACGCATCATACCTGTTATAAGAGATCCCAGCTTACCCTTGTTGTGGCCGAGAATTTCACCATAAGCTTCATTTACCAGCGATACCAGCGGCACCTGGCATTCACGTTCGTTATGCGGTGTTAGAGATTCACTCATATATATTATTTAACTCCTTTGCTTAACCTTTGTCTCTGTAGTTTTTCTATTATACTCTCTCTCTGGATTTGTCAATAGTTTTACAATATTTTTTATATTTTACCAAATACAGAAAATAAAAGCCAGTGGACTTTTTCACTGGCTTTTTTAGTATGGTGGATTTTTTATTTTACTTCCAAACCGCCCAAAACGCACTCGCCGCGCAGATAGATTGTCTTTTT
>CAUOLH010000003.1:0-94694 GCA_963456375.1 uncultured Candidatus Saccharibacteria bacterium
CCATGCCAGTCATGGAAGGTAAGGCGCTGCTGTTCAAGCATTTCGCTAATGTCGATGCCGTGCCAATCGTCTTGGATGTTCATGAGCCAGAAGAAATTATCGCTGCCGTCAAGGCGATAGCGCCGAGTTTCGGGGCGATCAATCTGGAGGATATCGCTGCGCCGAAGTGTTTTGAAATTGAAGAACGCTTGAAAGCCGAACTGGATATCCCCGTATTTCACGACGACCAGCACGGTACAGCAGTCGTGGTATTAGCAGGGTTGATTAACTCTATGAAAGTAGTTGGTAAAAATCTGACTGACTGTAAAGTAGTTATGATTGGCGCGGGAGCTGCCGGCACAGCCATCGCCAAATTACTATACGCTTATGGCGTTCACAATATTTACGCTGTTGATAGCCGCGGCATTATTTCCGATGAGCGCGATGATTTGAACGCCGAAAAAACCGCATTAAAACAATACCTGAAAACCGACATTAGCGGCTCGCTAGACGACGCAATTACCGATGCCGACATTTTCATCGGCGTATCAAAGCCAGGACTATTAACTCCGGAAATGGTAGCAAAAATGGCTAAAAATCCTGTCGTCTTTGCCCTGGCAAATCCAGTACCAGAAATCATGCCAGACATTGCTAAGGAAGCGGGCGTGGCTGTTATCGCGACTGGCCGCAGCGATTTTCCAAATCAGATCAATAATTCCCTGGCCTTCCCGGGAATTTTCCGCGGCGCATTGGATCACGGCGTTAAGAAAATCACCGACGAGCATAAATTAGCAGCAGCCGAGGCTTTAGCAGCGCTCGTCGACCACCCGACCGCCAACGAGGTCATACCATCGCCATTTGACGAGCGTGTTGTACCGGCAGTAGCCGACGTTATCAGGTAGCTCGAAATAAATAGCCAGCCCATAAAATTGCTATTTGACAAAATAGTAATGCTTATGTTATAATTAGAAGAGTTATATCATAAAAACAAAAGGATAACCATGACCCCAAAAAATTTTTGCGTTCCGCGCGATGTACAGCTGCAGGCTGCGATGTTCCGCCTCGGTAAGATGGAAGATGAAATCCAGAACGGCTACGAAATTCTCCGGAAATATCAGAAAACAGTAACTATCTTTGGTTCGGCGCGCACCGACCCGAATAGCGCCTATTACCATGCCGCGAAAGAAACGGCTGAACGGCTAGCCAAGCTCGGCTATGCCATCGTTTCTGGCGGCGGGCACGGCATTATGGGCGCTGCCAATGAAGGCGCCAACAAAGCCGTCCAAGAGGGCGCGCGGGCTGCCGGCGGCGAGTCGATCGCTTTCAACATTCGCCTGCCACACGAACAGGAAGTCAATAAATACGCCACCGAGGTGTTTGAGTTTCAGCACTTTGCGCCGCGAAAAATCGTCATGACCATGTTTGCTAATGCCTATATTTATTTCCCAGGCGGCTTCGGTACATTGGATGAACTGGCGGAAATATTGACACTAATCCAGACTGAAAAAGCCAACCGTGCGCCGGTGATTTTGTTTGACATAGCGTTTTGGAGCGATTTGGATGCCTTTTTCCGCAACCATATGTTGGCCGAGGGAGCTATCGTCGAGAAAGACCTGGATATTTATACTATCACCGACAGCGTCAATGAGATCATTGAGCTGGTACAAGCAAATAAGACGTACTGCTGACCATACTTTGTATTAATTCGCCCGATTACTCTGAGTTTTCAAGATTTTCAGATAATTCTTAGAGGCTTTCAAGTTTTGCTGGGTTTTTTATTAGATTTTTTACTGCTAGATTTTTTAGGCTTCAGGGCTGCACCAGCTGACTTACAATTCTTTGGTTTGGAGCTGGCTACCGGTAATTGAAACGGGGATTCTGACTTGACTGGCTCGCCAACAGCCGAGGCAATATAACAAATCCCGCCCTCGCAAACGACACGTTCGACTGTCGAATTGTGAGTCTTCGGATGATCTTTATAACGGCGAGCGATTTCAAAGCCCAAACCCCTTCTCCCTCGAGATGTTTGGTGCTGTCCAAGCGGTAATTGATGATGATAATTATCAATGACATCAACCGGATGAAACGAAATAACTTGCCCGTCGATATCTAACAATACCCAATCAGACGCCTTAAACGGCGCCCAATTTTCTGCCCGCGGGGCGATTGCTTGCAGTGCCTGGTAAACTTCCTCGGCGGTAGTATCGCCAGGATCAAGACCAAGCGAGCGAATAATCGAATGCGCCCGCGCCAAAATTTCTGCGATCAACCGTACATCGCTATCATCGCGCGTCATTCGCTGTAATTCGTTTAATGCTAATCGCTGCTTACTGTCATCGCCCAAAAGCCTGCTTAAACTTCGCGGCATTTCAAACCTCCTTTTCATGAATTGGCATAGCGTGGAGCGGCACTCCTTTTTGTAAAATTCCAGCTTTAGCGCCGATATTCATCACCACCGAGCTAGCATTGGCACTGGCGAAAATAATTGCATTTTTCAAATTACTATCCTCCGCCCAAGCGCTTAAAAATCCAGACGCAAAAGCATCGCCGGCGCCAGTTCTGTCAATTGACGGTCGATCATCATACATGCCAGCACGAACAATCGTTCTGCCATCGCTGGCAATAGAGCCGTTCACGCCATCGGTTATCAGCACAACTGGCACTAAATTCAGAGCATTGCGCGCCAAAGATTCCAAATCATCACCAGACACCAACAACTGCATTTCCTCGCGGTTCACAGTTAAGATCTCGACGTCCTGCAATAAGCCAATCAGCTTGTCTTTTTGGGCTAATTCCTTTTTACCTGGATTGAAGCAAATCTTAATCCCCTGGTCTCTGGCCTGGCGGAATAACTTGTTTAGCACGTCCATGTTTCCCGACAAGGTAGAAACGTACAGCCAGTCGGCTTTTTGCTCGCTGATATCAAAATCCGCTGGATGATAATGCGTCGATGCACCGCGATAAGTTAAAATCGTCCTTTCGCCGTTTGGCGCCAACAGCAGCACTGAATAGCCGGTACTGTACTTTAAGGAATATTTTACCAATTGCGTACCGACGCCTTCTTTGTCTAAGTCGTCCAGCACCGCCTGGCCGGCTGGATCCTTACCGATAATACCCATGAATAACGCCTGATGCCCTTGGCGCGCAAATGTCACTGCTGCATTAGTAGCACCGCCGCCTGTAGCGAAATGAATCTGGTTAACATCGGCTTTCGCTCCCAAATCCAACCGGGCAAAACAATGCTCCGGACTTTCGCACACCGGTTTTAGCGCATCCGACTGGCTTAAAAAAACATCCTGCACGCCTGCGCCGACAGTAATAATTTTTGCCATTATACCACTGCCTTTCCCGCCGATCCGAAGGCTTGAATTTTCTCCTCAATCACCTCCTGAACAGCAGCATATACTGGCGGCATCAGCTTGACGATGGCGTATTCGTTCGGATTTTCACGCAAGGTTTTTTCCAATGTCGTACGGAAAGCGTAGCGCATGTCGGAATTAATGTTAATTTTAGAAACGCCAATTTTCGCCGCATCCTTAAAATAATGTAGCGGCGTGCCTGATCCGCCATGGAGCGAAATCTGGCAGTGCAGCGCCTCGCGGATACGCGCTAATAATTCCAAATCCAAAACTTTCGGCACCGGGTACAACCCATGCAAATTACCAATCGCCGCCGCAAAAGTATCAATTCCCGTCGCCTCTACGAAATCACGCGCGCCTTCTGGCGTGGAAAAGGTTTTCTTAATTTCTTCATAGTCAATCGCCTCGGTGTGAACATTTGACGAACCCCAAAAATAATGCGGCTCGGCTTCCACCAACGCGCCGGTGAACTTGGCGTACTCGACAACCTCACGGGTTTTGGCAATAATCTCCTCATCCGAAGCGTCATGATTCGCCTGGGAGATATCGATATGCACAAACTCATAACCCGCGTCAATCGCCCGCTTGCATCCCTCCACCGTCGGCCCGTGATCCAAGTTCAAATACATCTCAATGCCGTATTCAGCCTTATAATTATCCACCAGATCGCGCACGTTCTCCAGCCCCATGGCTTTAACTTCAGCATCCGATACTTCCACCAGCACCGGCGATTGGAGCTTCTGTGCCGCTCGCGCCACCGCGATCAGCGTTTCTTGATTATCAATATTAAACGCCCCGACCGCAAAGTGCTGCGCCCGTGTCCGCTGCATCAAATGGCGCGCATGCGTAGTGTTGCGCCGAATGTCAGAAATTGTCAGTCCCATATACCCTTTTACCTCTTATACTACTTATGTTTAAGTATAGCAGCGGCGGCGGAAAATGAAAAGAGGCGGATTTTGGCAAATAATTTTTAGCGAATTTTACAGGGGTGGGTGATTTGACTTTTGGGGAAAATGCGGTAAAAATGTTGACTTTTCTGTTCTAGTATGATATATATATATCAGCTTTTGCTCAAGCTACGTCTAGGGCAAAAGTCGCCCTTTAGCTTGAGTGGAAGAAGGAAGGAGGATGGTTACCATGAACACCGTCCTTGCCATTGTCCTCATCTCTCTCTTTATCATTGCCCCCCTGACGATGGTCTTCGCCATCGCCTGTGACAGCAACATTGCCAAGGCTGCTGCCATCATTCTGACGGTCGTCATCCATGTTGCTTTCTGGGTGACGTTCAAAGATGACCTTGAGAGTTACGAGGTTGTTTTCACATTCGCAGGGCTGTATGAAACTGTACCGCTAGCCGGTGCGTACTACATCATCTGCGAGATCATCGATTGACACTCAACGCGGGCTTCATGCCCGCTGAACTACTCGCCGACCCCTCCCCGATTGAAATATCTTTGTTTGATATTTCCCGGGTTGAGACCCGGTTCGGCTTGAGATGTTCGGCGGGCTAGTTCACTGGAATTATTTACCACGTTTTACAACATACTTTTTATTTGCTGGACAATCGCTTCGACATCCAGCCCATGCTTTTTCCACAATTCAGTTACCGAGCCGCTTTCGCCGAACTGGTCGCGGACGCCGATGCGCTTTATTTTGACTGGTAATTTCTCGCTGAGCACTTCCGCCACCGCGCTACCAAATCCGCCGGCAATTTGCCCTTCTTCTGCCGTCACCACACGGCCGCATTTTTGGGCGGAGGCAACGACCGCTGCTTCATCCAGCGGCTTGATAGTATTAAAATGCACGACTTCTGCCTGAACGCCGGCGTACGCCAATTGTTCCGCCGCCATGAGGAGTTGATACGTCATCGTGCCAGTACCTAGTAACGCCACATCAGTGCCTTGGCGCAGTACGGACGCTCGGCCGATAGTCACCTCACCATCCAAAAACAGCGGCATGTCAGCTCGCGGCAACCGCACATAATTTGGCCGCGAATCAGCCGCCATCACTGCCGCCATCATTTCGGCCTCGTAGGCATCACCCGGTGCCAAGACCACCATGTTTGGCAGACTCCGCATCAGCGCGATGTCCTCCAGCATTTGGTGCGTCGCGCCGTCCGCACCGACATTCAGCCCGGCATGTGAACCAACCAGCTTGACCGGCTGATTATTCAGGCAAATCGTTGTCCTAATTTGTTCCCAATTACGCCCCGGACTGAACGCCGCATAACTGGCTGCAAACGGAATATTACCCATCGCTGCCAGCCCCGACGCTACTGTCACCAGATTTTGCTCTGCCACACCAACCTCAATGAACCGCGGCGCACCGATTCGCTCGGCAAATTCGCCAAAGCCAACACTTTCTGCCAGGTCAGCGCTTAGCGCCACAATCCGACTATTGTTCACTGCTGCGTGAACTAATCCGTGACCAAAACCGAACCGCATTGACGCGGTATTTCCCGCACGCCAGTCATCTCGCAACACACTCATGCGCTTGCTACTCCTTCCGACTGTTTCCCGGCTGATAGATCTAATTGCGCCAGAGCTGCAGCGGTCTGCTCAGCATTTGGAACCTTACCGTGCCATCGATAATCACCCTCCATAAAATCAACGCCGCGCCCGGGCACCGTATGCGCGATAATCACGCTCGGCTGCTCGCGCACTGCCTGCGCCGCTTCAATTGCTGCGATAATTTGCGCCATGTCATGCCCGTCAATTTCCTGCACCTGCCAGCCGAAACTGCGCCATTTCTCAGCCAAATCATTCAGCGGCATGACCTGCTCAGTATCGCCGCCAATTTGAATATTATTACGATCAACAATGGCAATTAGCCGGCCCAATTTATACTTGGCTGCAAACATCGCCGCTTCCCAAATATTGCCTTCATTAAGTTCACCATCGCCTAAACTACAATATATAAAACGCTCCGAATTCTGCAAATACTGCAAATGATACGCCATACCGGCAGCCTGGCTGAGTCCGCAGCCGAGCGGCCCGCTGGTCGTCTCTAACCCCGGCAATTTTACCCGCTCCGGATGACCTTGTAGCCGCGAGCCAAACTGCCGCAAACTCATTAACTCCGATTCTGATAACAATCCGCGCATCGCCATCGCCGCGTACAGCAGCGGCGCATAATGACCGTTGCTCATGACGAACAGATCGCGATCAGGCCAATCCGGTTCTTCTGGTCGCAATCTAAGAATCCGAAAATATAACACCGCCATCACATCAGCAAACCCCAGCGGCCCCGCCACATGCCCGCTGCCAGCGGCTGCTACTTGGCGAATAACCAGTTGCCGTAGCTCTCGCGCCTTCTCCTCCAGCTGTTCAACCGCCAATGTCTCGTTCATAGTTTACAAAACACTCGTTTTGCTAATTTCCTGCTGGAGTTTGGAGAAAATAGCATGCGGATCTGATGCTTTCTGAATGACACCGCCGACATTAAGCACATTGACGCCGCCCTGCACCAAGCTATACGCGTTATCAATCGACACGCCGCCGTCCCAGCCAATTTCTACCCCTGGATTAATTGACTTAATCAAGCGGATTTTCTCCAACTGCATCAGGCTGGCGTTACCGCCGAATCTGCCCAGCTCGCCGCTAAAAATCATCACGTGATCAGCTAGTTTTATCATTTCCTCAACCGTCCGCGGCACTGTTGATCGAAGCAAAGCCAAACCAGCGTTAATTCCAGCTTGTCGAATCTGCGTTAGCGTCGTCTGGACGTCGCCCTTAGCCTCGGCATGCACGATAATCATATTTGGCCGCAGAGCAATCAGCTTTGGGATATACTCATCAAGTTTATCAACCATCGCGTGAATATCGACCATCCAGCCTTCTGGCGCCCACAACTCCGGAATACTAACCGTCAGCGTCGGCGCAAATTCACCGTCAGAAATATCAATATGCACGCGCTCAGCGAAACCGGTGATTCGATCAACCTGCTCTTTATACTGAGCGGCATTTTCTGCTAAAATCGCTGGCGTAATTACGGCGCTCATGATAACTCATCCAACTGCGCATTGCGCCGATTAAACCGCGGAGCATTAGCATACGGTGTATTTAACCATGTCTCAATGATGCCTTTCCAGGCCGCCTCATCATCTTCCAAAATTCGCGCGGGCAGACATAATACGTTCGAGTCGTTATCATTACGCGTCATTTTTGCTTCAAAGGCATCCCAAATCACGCTGGCGCGGATTCCCTTAAAACGGTTAGCCGCCATACACATCCCTTGGCCGCCGCCGCAAATCAAAATCGCCCGCGGATCTTTACTATCATCGCCGATAACTTTCAATGCCGCCGCTTGGGCAAATTGCGGAAAATCATCGTCTGGATTCAATTCCACACCACCAACATCCTCGACATCATAACCATTCTTCGCCAAATATGCGAACACTTTTTCTTTCAATAAAAAGCCGCGATGGTCTGAACCGAGATAGATTTTCATGATTTTAGTATAAGCGGTTTCAGCGATTTTTGCAAGGGAAAGCTGGAGATTTTTCCAGAGGTAGAGTTTGTATATTTGGCAAAAACTACGTCGAAAGTATTGACTTTTTGCGACCAGTATGATATATATATTAACTTTTGCTCAAAGTTTCGTTATAGAGGGCAGAAGTCGCCCTTTAGCTTTGAGCGCTCTCTGAAAGGAGAGGAACAATGCTCCAACAAGACTGCTCTCACAGGGGAGAAATCCCCAAAAAAGAGAGCTTTTTCGCACCACGCCGGAAGTTCACCTGGCGACTGATCGGTTTCGACGCAGATACTCTCTGCGTCGAATGTGAGGAGTGCGGGTGGCATCAGCTCACCCACAACATCGACCGCCTGAGCTTCTTCTGGGATGTCGAGAGCTACCTCCCCGAGCACCCCTAACAGAGCAACGGGCGCGGCGAAACACATTCGTCGTTAAGCCCACCGGAAAATAGCTTGCCTGGAAGGCTTTTGTAAGCCTCGGTTTGAGCCTTTCGGTGGGCTATTTTCATAGGAAATTATGAAATTATGCGGAATTATTCGCTCCGACTAAGATAATGTCCGACATCCGCTACCAGTTCAACCAGGCGGTTGGAATAGCCCCACTCATTGTCGTACCAAACCATTACCTTAATCAGATTGCCATCAACTACTTTCGTCAGCGGCAGATCAACAATTCCCGAGCATGAATTACCGATAAAATCTCGGCTGACCAAAGGCTCTTCAGATACGCCCAAAATCCCCTGGTAAAAATTACTTTGCGCGGCTTTCTTAAACGCGCCATTTACCTGCTCAACCGTCACATCGCGCCGAAGTAGCGCCGTCACATCGCTGAGCGACACCACTGGCGTTGGTACGCGGACACTTAGGCCGTCAAATTTGCCAATCAGCTGCGGCAGCGTTTTCGTCACAGCAATGGCCGCACCCGTCGTTGTCGGCACCATATTTTCAGCCGCGTTGCGACCTTCGCGGAGATCCTTGGCTGGCGCGTCTTGCAATCTTTGGCTGGCGGTGTAGCTATGCACCGTCGTCAGCATTGACTTTTCCACGCCAAATTCTGCGTCTAGGACAGCCATCACCGCACCTAAGCTATTGGTTGTACAGCTGGCATTAGAGATTATCGGCGTCGCATCCTTGATCTTGCTGTCATTCGTACCCAGGACAATTGTATCGACGCCGTCGGATTTGGTCGGCCCGCTAATGACCACGCGCTTGGCACCGGCAGTCAAGTGCTTGCCCGCGCCGTCTTTATCGGTAAAAAACCCGGTTGATTCAATTACTATATCAACATCCATCTCACCCCACGGCAAGTTCGTTGGATCTTTTTCCGCCAGTACTTTGACGCTTTTTCCATCAACGACCAGTTCGTTTTCTGTAAAATCAACTTGGCGGCCATATTCCCCATAATTGCTATCATGTTTTAATAGGTACGCCAGCGTCTTCGTGTCCGTCAAATCATTAATCGCCACAATCTCCAAATCGCTGCGCTCCCATGCAATCTTAAAGGCATTGCGCCCGATCCGTCCGAAACCGTTAATTGCTATTTTCGTTATCGCCATGTAATTATCCCTCCCAAGTAGCATTAGCTTTTCTCTAATTATACTACAAAGTTGTATAATGAGACTATGACGCGCGAGGAATTATTGGATCTGGCAGCACCGCAGTACGACGAGATACCGGTACTGGTGTTAGATAGCGCTATTGATTACGCTACTAAAAAACACGCCGGCCAAAAACGCAAAAGCGGCGAGCCGTACATCACACACCCGCTGGCGGTGGCTGGGATTTTAGTGGAATGGGGCATGGATATTGACACGGTGATCGCTGGCGTACTGCATGATACGGTTGAGGATACCGATGCGACGTTGGATGAGCTGGAGAGTTTGTTTGGCCGCGACATTGCCTTTCTGGTTGATGGCGTGACCAAAGTTTCGCAGGCACGCGCTGGTATGCGCAGCCTTGATAGCTATTTGCCGCACACCAAGGACAACCTCGCCAAACTGATGATCGCGGTCGGCGAGGACATTCGAGTGATTATTATCAAGCTGGCGGATCGACTACATAATATGCGCACGCTTCAATATATGTCGCGCGACAAGCAGAAGAAAATCGCCCGCGAAACGATTGAAGTGTTTGCCCCGCTGGCGGATCGGCTGAATATGGGGCGCGTCCGCGTACAGTTGGAAGAGCTAAGTTTTCGGTTTTTGATGCCCAAGGACTTTCAGCGCACTAAGAGCCTAATGGACAGCCGCCTAAAGAAAAGCCAGCGCAAACTCGCCAAAGTCCGCCGCGACGTTACGGCGCGCCTCCAGAACGAGAGTCTGCAGTTTGAGATGGACGGCCGGGTAAAAAGCGTATATAGCTTATTTAAGAAGCTCGACCGCGTTGGCGATATTGATAAGATTTACGATCTGATCGCCCTGCGCGTCATCGTTGACGATTTAGCAACTGGCTATCTGGTACTGGGCGTGCTGCACGACATGTACCAGCCTTTTTACGAGCGCATCAAAGATTATGTCGCCAATCCTAAACCGAACGGCTACCAAAGTTTGCACACGACAGTACAAACGCCAACTGGGCAAATTGTCGAATTCCAAATTCGTACCCAAGACATGCACGAATACGCCGAGCGCGGCCTGGCAGCCAGTTTCCATTATAACGAGCAGAAAATGACCGACGCCTACCGACAGGGGCGAATCGCGGCGCTGCCGACGGATTTGGCGTGGATTCGTGACCTACAGGAAACGGCAGCCCGGGCGCGCGAGGGCAAATCATTTGATTCAGAGAAATTCCGTATGAAGTTGTTTGAGGATCGAATTTTCGTCTATTCGCCCAAAGGCGATATTTATGACTTGCCGCGCGGCGCCTTCCCGCTGGATTACGCCTACCGCATTCACTCCGACATCGCAGCGCACGCCAGCGGATTTAAGGTCAATGGCGTCATGAAACCATTTACCTATGAATTACAACACGGCGACGTCGTCGAAGTTTTGACCAGCAAATCTGCCAAGCCCAAACCAGCCTGGCGCAACATGGTCATCACGCCGCATGCCAAGACTAAACTACGCATGCAATTATCAAAAAGCGGCGGCGTACTAGCACATCTAACCGGCTTAACTGACGGCGTTTCGTCGCTGTTTCGACGGTAAGCAAAACACTCACCCTCATACCAGAGACTGTGGCAGCCGCGACGCCTCCTCCGCCAGAGACTGTGAAACGTTCGCGAGTAGCGGACGTTTCAGCCGAACGCTCGCGAGAAATCTCCAGTGGAGATTTGAGCGAAGAGTGTGCTCTGGCGGAGGACGGTGGAGCGGCTGCCGCGGTTCGGCTTCCAGCCGTCTCCTCCAAGTCGAATGCATCCGGCAACGGCCGTCCGCAGAGCTATCGACTTGCCAGAAAGGCTGACGGTCACATCGCAACAAATACGCATACCAGATTTTTGGTGAGACGCGATGTCGCTTTGCTTTACAAGATAGTATTACGCCTGCTCGTTCCAGCGCTCAATCGCTGCCGCCACAACCTGCTTGGCAGCATCAACGCCGGCAAATTCTTTGACAATGGTCGAACCTGGCTTTTTCAGATCCTTATAGTGATTAAAATGAAATTCAATTTGCTTAATCAGCTGCGCCGGCAAATCCTCCAGCGACTGAATGGCGTTACCATTATGGCGATCGTCGCTTGGCACCGCGATGATCTTATCATCGACCTCATCGTCATCGACAAACTTCATCACGCCCAGGATTCGTGCCTCGACCACCAGCCCAGTCGTCAGCGGCGTATCCGTCACCAATAGTACATCCAACTCATCGCCGTCCTCATCCAGCGTCTGCGGAATGAAACCATAATTAGTCGGCTTGGCAAAAATCGCTGGATCAACCCGATCCAACCGCATGACGCAAACTTTCCGATCCCATTCAATTTTATGATTTGACCCAGCCGGAATTTCTACGACAACGGTAACTTCGCCGTCCTGATAGTTTCCCGGGGTTAATACTTGGTTAAAATCTGCCATGATCTACTCCTCTCTGGCTTTTTCTTGTAAATATTCACGAATTTGCAGTGCCGCCACTGCACCCTCGCCGACCGCCGAAGCGATTTGCATGGTTGCGCCCGAACGTACGTCGCCCGAAGCAAAGACGCCAGGAATGTTGGTATGCAAATGTTCGTCGGTGATGATGTGTCCGCCGAGATCCAGCTCAACATCCGACTCCTTCAAGAACTGCGTGTTCGGGATGAGACCGATAAAGACGAACAATCCGTCTGCAGTAAACTCTTTCTGCTCACCGTTTTGGGTCGATTTGACGCCGTAAAATTTGTCGTCTTTGACGATAATTTCATCAGTTGTCGCACCGATATGGACGGTAATTTTGCCCTCATCGACATACTTTTGCAGCTCTTTTTGCAAGACATCGCTGGCGCGCAATTTACTGCGCACCAACAGATCAATATGGCTAGCATAGCGAGTTAGAAAGATCGCTTCCTGCACCGCCGAGTTGCCGCCGCCAACGACAATCAAGCACTTGTCGCGGTAAAATGCACCGTCGCACGTCGCACAGTAATGTACGCCGCGGCCGTACAATTCATCTTCGCCCGGCACGCCCAGCTTGCGGTGATTTGAGCCAGTCGCCAGCAGCACTGCTTTGGCTCGCACTGGCTGGCCATCAACCATCAATTCCAATTCATCGTCAACTTGTTTCAGATCCGTAACGTCGCCGTACTCAATATCCGCGCCAAATCGCTCAGCCTGCTGCTGCAGTTCGGATGCCAATTTCATCCCAGTCACGCCCTCGGCGAAACCTGGGTAATTATCAATTTGGTCAGTGATGGCTGCCATGCCGCCGACCACGCCGCGTTCGTATAGCGTCGTCGGCACGTCCTCACGCGACAGATAGATCGCTGCGGTCAGCGCACTTGGACCAGCACCAACGATCACTACATCCTTCTCCTTAAACCCCATATTGCTCCTTATAGTATTTCTCCAATGCTGGCGGTATTTCTGGCTCAGGAATTTCTGCCGGTTTGTCGATTGCCATTACCACAAACTTTAACGGCGTGTTTGCCGGAATTTTATCTCCCTGGCCTTTTTCGCCATACGCCTTGCTTGACGGAATCGCTAGCTCACGGACGCCGCCAATTCTCATACCAACCAAGCCCTCTTTCCAGCCTTCAATCACTGATGCATTCGCTAAGCCTTCAACTAAGAAAGGCTCTTTCAGTTTTTCACCCTCAATCGACTGATCAAAGACTTCGCCTTTTGGATTCCAGCCAATATAATAAACCGCAAATTCAGTATCTTTCTTTATTTCCGCGCCTTCGCCAGCCACGAGATTCTCAACTTTCAACTCTTTAGCTTCATCATTGCTGAATTCCGACGGACGCGAAGCATATTCTGAGAATTGGCTATAATATTTACCGCTCAATTCTTCCGCCTGCGCTTTAACCTTTTTTTGTCGCTCGTTAACTGCCTTAGTATATGTATCCTGCGCTTTCTTAAGCTCAGCCTGATCTTTAGCATCATTGCCCGGCTGCACCATCATGGCGATAAATCCGCCAACCGTTCCTAAAAACATCATGCCAGCAATCACCCAAATCCCTATCCTTTGGCTTTTCGTCGTTGCCATAGTCCTCCTTTATTTACCTATCCAATTATAACAATTTTTCCCAAGTACAACAATCGCCCGCCTAAACCTGCGCGGCATCAAATTCTTCCGCTGCCATGGCTGCTATTTCTTCAATTATCGGCGCAGTATCTTTATCCGCTAAGGTTCGCTCGGCGCTAGTAAATTTGACACTCAAGGTTATGGTTTTTGTTGAATCATCGTCCTTCGGCTGATAAATCGCAATTGGCGTGATACCAATTTGCAATTCGCGGTGTTTTTTCGCAACTTCCTCAGCGCACGCATACACCGACGCATAATCAACCGCCGACTGCATCTTCAGCGATATATCCCGAGCCGCTGACGGATAGCGGCTCAGCGGCCGGTAATTATGCGCGCAGCTACTAGCCAAACAGACTTGCAATTTTTCAATATCAAGCGAGAACGCCGCCGTATAATCTGGCAGCTTGAAATTGCGCCGCACCGTCTGAGATAATTCGCCGACAATACCCAGCTTGTCGCCATTTTTTGCGACAATCCAAGCACTGCGCTGGCCGTCAAACGGCGCTGGCACGTCCGCGTCCGACTCTACTATTTTCACAAAATCAGCCTCAACGTTAATATACGCCAACAATCTATCTACCAACTTCCTCGCCTTATAAAACGGTGCGCCCGCCCGCGGCTTTTTGCTAGCGTAAACACCGTCGACAAACGTCTGCTCGCTTGGCAGATTCTCGTCAGTAAGCGGCAATTCTTTATCGTGAATTTTGCCGATTTCAAACAACATGAACTCGTCGTGGCCGGCTTTTATGTTGGCATGAACTTTATCTAGCAAACTCGGCAGCACGCTGGTGCGATAGTACTGCAAATCAGGACTGAGGGCATTGCTTAACCGATAGGCGCGGCTCGGGTCTTGCTCGGCGTTTTTCAGGACGCGCTCGTGGACGAAACTATAAGTCAAGACTTCGTTGGCGCCGGCGCGCGACAAACTCTGGCGAATCGCTTGCTTGAGCTGGCGGCGCGGATTCCTCGGCGCTGGCTTGATGCTGCGCATTGGCAATTGGCGCGGCAGTTTGTCAAATCCGTACAGCCGGCCAACCTCTTCGACAATGTCCTCCGGTAGTTCAAGGTCGGTGCGCCAGAATGGCGCGATTACTTCAAATTGATAAGGCGTATTTGGCTCGGGTTCCTCATGCGCCTTAATTTCAACATTCTTCAAGATACGGCAGATTTCTTGCGGCGAAAATTCTGTGCCCAAACGTTCATTCACAAAAGTACTTTCCAACACTAAGACGCCAGTCACTGCGCCCCAATCGAAAATCGAAATGGTTTCCTTGCCGGCAGAGCCAAATGTAACTCGCGAATCGTGCTGCATGGCCATCAGGCGATCGTTGCGCTTGTCAAACACTTCGCTCGCCTGTACCCCGCCAACCATACTCATCAGCTGCTTCAATACGGCAGCATTTTGGAGCGGCGACTGACCCTTATTAAACCGCGTCAGCGCGTCGGTAAAAATACCGTGACGCATGGCCGTGCGGCGCAGTGCATACATGTCAAAATTAGCGCATTCTAGAACAATATTCTTGGTGTCATTTGAAACCTCAGTGTCAGCACCGCCCATAATTCCCGCCAAACCAATCACACCCTCGCCATCAGCGATAACGATGTCGTCACTCGTCAACTCATATTCTTTGCCATTAAGCAGACTGACTCTCTCGCCATCACGAGCCATCCGCGCCTCAAGTTTATGTCCACGCAATTTATCATAGTCATACGCGTGCGTTGGCTGCGCCGTCATGAACATCATGTAATTCGTGGCATCGACAATGTTGTTAATTGGCTTGCCGCCCATCGCCACCAACTGGCACTGCAACCATAGCGGACTTGGCTGCACCTCAATATCTTTGATGGCTACCGCTGAAAACACCGGCACTACTTCAGTCGCCTCATTGAAGATCTCGAGCTCAAGACCGTCGCCGCTGGTAAATTCTTGAATCACATTGTACCACTCGGGACTAGTAAACTTCTGATGAAAAATCCCAGCAATCTCGCGCGCCACGCCGAGCTGCCCAAAACAATCCGGCCGGTGCGTAAACATCTTGTTTTCAATGTCCAGCACGTAATCATCCAGCCCAAACATTTCCGCGAAACGAGCACCCGCCATGAGCTCAACGCCCGCCGGCACGTCGTGTTCATGAATTTCAATAATCCCCTCGTGATCCGTACCGATATCCAACTCGTCAGCCGCCGCCAACATACCTTGGCTGAGCACACCGCGCAGTGGCCGCGCGTCCAGCACAAATGGCTCGTCGTCATCAAAACTCGCCGGCACCGTACTTTTTGGCGGCAACCAAATCGCCCACATGTCGGCGTGAACATTCGGCGCACCGCAGATCACTTGCACCAGACCATTCTCATCGCGCGGCACGTCCGCAACCACACCACCATCATCAATCTTGGTCACGCTCAGTCGATCAGCATTAGGGTGCTTGGCGCATTCAACCACCCGGACGATTCGCGCGCCGCCATATTTAGCGTTGAGGTCAATCACTTCCTCGACGCCACCAAGCTGCTGATTGACCCGCGCCACCAACTCGTCCACCGGCGGTAATTCAAAATTAATCAATTGTTTGATAATGTTTAGGCTGACTTTCATATATACCAGTATACCATTCTAACCAACGGTGTAGTCAAACACCTTGACGGGAATACTTTTTTCCCGAGCTTGATCAATCGTAAAAGTCGTGCCACGACTATTATTGACCCGAAATGCTACCAACTCATCCGCCAAGTCAACAATTTGGCAATTACGAGCATGAAATGAATCAGCGTTAACTTCATTAAAATCAGTAGCATCGCACAGCACTCCTGGCCGATGTTTGGCAATGTCTCGCAAAAGAGCAACCGTCGCAATTGCATCATCCTGGCGACATTTGCCGTCGGCCGCGCGATCATACAATGCTTGGCAATACAGCTCCAATTTTACCGGCAGAAATATCTGAAACCGCACCGCCTCCAGACCATGTTCATAGGCCAGCCGAGCCGCTTCGTGATCAGCACCAGTGGCACCACCCGACACAATCCCGCTGCCTTCAGCAATCTTTTGCCCGACAAACTGCTCAATATCACGGCGAATCGTGTCATTCACTTCACGCGTACCAACAACTGCAAGCCATTTCATAGCATGTATATCCCTTCCGACTTAGTGATATACGTCACTATCCCACGACGGCAACGCGGTAGCACCCATCGCAGCATGTATGTTCGCCAAATCCTGTTGAGCAGCTGTCTTAAGATCCTCAAGTTCTCCCAAAATAAAAGCCTCATCCTTATCCAACTCACCGAGCCGCTTCCTTAGTTCTTCTTTTTCCTCACGAACGAGGTTGAGCTTATCTACAAGCTCTTTAATACGCCTAGACCTCTCATCAACCACACTGCCAGCAGACCCTCCCGCCTCCGCTGCCGAATACTCTCCAAGCTCACCTTTCCCCATGCTTTACCTCCTTTCGGCTTACACCACGTACTGTATCACAGCGAAGCCAGCGCGTCCAGCAGGCTGGGATTATTCGCCAGCTTCTTTATCCTCTCTGTATTCCGAAATTTTCTGTTCAACAAACTTTCTTCTTACGGCGTCAGTGTAACAACTATCACCAGTAATCAAACCATCAAGGACTAAAAGTAGAGCGCGACCTCCCATTTCTGAATTGTTACCTGTTCCGAGAAGATGGTTCATTCTAGCTGGATATTCCGTAGCTTTCTCATTAGACTCCTTCAGCTCATTCAATCTCGCAATAATAAAATCTCGCTGATGATATAGACCTTCAAGATGCTTCCTTACTTCATCACTCGATACATTAAGACTCTTCTTAACACTACCTCGCAGCCTACCAAGCAATTCCTTTGTCTCGCCACTCAGCCCGCCGAACTGTCCCCCTGTCTCATCGGCCAGCTTATCAAACTGACTTACTTCACTAATTATCACCCTTATCTCATTATTAACTTGGTCGAGTTTTTCCATAAGGTGGAATCTTTCTCTTGCAGCTCTAACCAATTCTCTGTCGTCTGGTGTCATAGAAAATTCTTCAAACCGCCTTATGTCCACTTCTTCGCCAGGCACACCACTTCCTCTGCCAGGAGTATTTCCTTCCATGTTATATCTCTTTCCTTTCGTTTTGTTCGCTAGAGTATCATAACATGGATTTTACATAATGACAATAGTATGGACTGAGGTTTTGCCTGACAGTCTTCTTAAATTTGACGGAGGTATTGCTTAAATACCATATACATCCAGCTCAATCGCCGCAAGCATCTGCTGAACTCGCGCGCTATCCGCCATTTCCAGCCATCCTTTACCGCCAATGACGCAGCCGCCGAGGATTGAATTCAGCGTATCTCTACCCAACAATACTTGCTCATAATTATGCGAACACTTAGCTAACGCTGCCTGCAAATTATCGCAAAATGACGACGCTGATAAAAATTGCACATATTCCATGAATTCGCGCTTTAACTGGTCGACTATATTATCGTCTTTCTTAATTAGCCCAAGGAACATTCGATAACCAACCGATTTTGACGCTTCCGACCATTGATCGCCGCGATCGTATACCGTATGTTTTTCACGAATCATCACTAAAAAGTTAAGCGCCGCGACCTGCATGACAACCGCTGCCAGTGCTTGATCAACTGGCGATTGGATATATTTTTCATCAACCGAATATTCTAAAACATATTCAGGAAAAAGACTTTTAAACTTTCTGCTATATTTTACATACGGAACACGAAAGAGCGTATTCACAGAGCTCTTGTCATCGGCTTTGCAATACGTCAGATCGCTTTGCTGGTGCCACGCGGAAAGTTGTACCATATTTAGACTGCGCAATAGCTCATCTTGTTTTAATTCCGCCACCACCCGATTCATCTCTATCCCACATTCGCCAGCCACCCGCAGCGTGGCATCTCCTGGAATATCCCATTCATCAAACAGCTGCAATGCTTCGCCATAAGCCTTTTGCGCCGCTGGGTTATATAATTCGGCGTCTATAAAACAAGTGTCGCCATATGTTTTTGCTGTTAAGATAATATCGCTTGAAATAAAAAATCCTCTACCCTGAAGAGATTTCATAACATGCTGAGCAAGCAAATGCTCATAAATATGAGCCAATAATCCGTTATTTTCGACTGTTTTATATAAGGATGAATATATCATCTTATTACTCTTTAGAGTAGAGGAGATATTGATAATCCGTATTAACCGTTATTCATAACCGCCCCCTAATGATTAGTTATATTTCTAGCCATACAACTAAGCTAGATACCTAACCGATAGCTATAATAATTATAGCACGGCCAGAAATTAGAGGATAAACTATATAAATGGGGTTAGGGAAACTAAAGCTTTAGATAAATATTGCCAAGTCCGCTGGCCGCCAAAATACCCCGCCCATACAGACGAGGTATTTGTTTACAGACATGCTTCTTTGATTCGGAAGCTTAACGCTTGGAGAATTGTTCGCGCTTGCGGGCGGAACGCAGACCGTATTTCTTGCGCTCTTTCTCGCGTGGGTCGCGCTTGAGCAGTTCAGCCTTCTTCAAGACTGGGCGCAGATCAGCGTGAGCAGCCGTCAATGCTTTAGCGATGCCAAGCTTGATAGCATCAACTTGACCAGCGAGACCACCACCTTTCACCAAGATGGTAACATCGTATTCCTTTTGCTTGCTGACGATAGCCAGTGGATCGGTTACTTCTGCCAGCAAGGTTTTGTTGCCATCCAAGTACTCAGCGGCTGCTTTGCCGTTGATGGTGATGGTACCCTTGCCAGGAAGCAAGCGAACACTTGCCGAGGCGCTTTTGCGTCGTCCCAAGCCGTAGAAATAGGTATCAGTAGCCATATTACTTTACCTCAACTTTCTCTGGGGTTTGTGCTGCGTGAGCATGCTCGCTGCCGGCAAATACGCGGAGGCGCTTGAGGCGCTCTGCTTGCAATTTGTTCTTTGGCAACATGCCTTTAACAGCTTCTTCAATAATTCGTTCTGGGTGGCGTTCACGCATTTCTTTGAACTGCGTTTCTTTGATGCCGCCCGGGAAACCACTGTGACGGTAGTAGTACTTGTCAGTTTCCTTGTAGCCAGTAACGACGGTGTTTGCAGCGTTGATAACCACGACGTAGTCGCCACCATCAACGTGCGGTGTGTAGGTTGGCTTGTATTTACCGGTCAAGTGCTTGGCAATTTCAGTTGCCAAACGTCCCAGTGGTAACTCACTCGCGTCAAACAATACCCAGCGGCGAGAAACGTCAGATGGTTTTTGTGAATAAGTCTTCATCTTATTTCTCCTTCTTTGGCATTGGTTTGATATCGTCGACAAACTCGATGATTGCCATTTGTGCGCCGTCGCCAACACGTAGGCGGGTGCGCTCAACGCGAACGTGTCCGCTGGTGCGGCCGCCGAGTTGTGGGGCAATTTCATCAACCAGTTTGTAAGCAGCAGCGCGGGTGCTGAGTGCTGCGATCACCTGGCGGCGGCTGGCTAGATCGCCCTTCTTCGCCTTGGTGATGATTTTTTCAATGTGGCGCTTCAGCTCTTTGGCTTTCGGCAAGGTGGTCTCGATTTTGCCGTGCTCGACCAGGCTGGTTGCCAGGCCCCTCAGCAAGGCTCGCCGTTGATCACGCTCACGGCCGAACTTGCGCCCTTGATATCCGTGTCTATGCATAGTTAAAACTCCAACTCCGCCATCTTGTCACGTACTTCATCCAGCGCCTTTGAACCAAAGCCTTTCAATTCTCGCAAATCTTGCTCGGTCAAAGTCACCAGGTCGCGAATCGTGCGGATTTCATTGTTAATCAGCGCGTTCGTCGTGCGGGCGCTTAGGTTTAATTCTTCAATCGGCATAGCCAACTCTGACTCTTCGTCATCCTTGGTTGTGCCAAGTGCTGGCGCGCCAGTTACCATGGTATTGCCCGCCAAAGCCGTGTATTGATTAACCAGGATTGCTGCTGCTTCCTCAAATGCTTCGCGCGGAGTAATTGCGCCGTTGGTTTCAACGGTAATCGCTAATTTGTCCAAGTTTGTTTCCTGGCCAACGCGGGTTGAGTCAACTTTATAGCGGACGCGCAGCACCGGCGAATACATTGCATCAATGGCAATCATGTCGCTGTGCAAACGGTTCTCGCTTGACTCTTCAATCGTCTGATAGCCGCAACCTGCTTCTGCCACCAAATCCATTACCAAATGCTTGTTTGGATCGTCAATCGTAGCAATTACTTGCTCTGGGTTAACGATTTCAACGTCAGCATTTGTCTGGATATCTGCAGCAGTTACTTCACCGGCGCCAGATTTTTCAAGACGCAATTCAACTGGTTCGTCAGTAAACACCCGCAAGTGAACGTTCTTCAGATTTAGCGTAATATCGACAACGTCTTCTTTGACACCCTCGACGGTAGTGAATTCATGAGTCGCGCCTTCGACCCTGAAAGCCACGATTGCACCGCCCCGAACACTTGATAGTAAGACGCGCCTTAGCGAATTACCAAGCGTATTGCCGTAGCCCGGATGAAGCGGCTCGATTAGAAAAGTAGCACTGGTCGCGGAAATGTCATCAACGCTCGCGAGTGCTGGATTGTAAATTGCTTTTGCCATAATTCTTCCCTAACCCTTCTTTTATCGTGAGTAATACTCAACAATTAATTGCTCGTTGATGTCAGCTTCTGCTTCCTCGCGCTTTGGCAAACCAGTAACTTCAATCTTCAGCTTCTTGCTATCGCTCTTCAGCCAGCTAAGCGGGCCTTGGATTGAATTGTTGATCACGTTGTCAATGTGCGTAAAGTACTCAGATTTGGTGCTCTTTGGACGAACGGTGATAACATCGCCAGCCTTAACGCGAATTGATGGAATATCGACGCGGCGGCCGTTTAATTCAAAGTGGCCGTGGCTGACCAGCTGGCGAGCAGCGCGGCGCGATACAGCGAATCCAGAACGGTAAACTACGTTATCTAGCCGGCGCTCCAATAGTTTCAATAGGTTCTCGCCTGCCAAACCTTCTTGGGCGCGGGTTGCTTCATTCATCAGGCGCGCAAATTGCTTTTCAACCAAGCCGTAAAGCCGGCGAACTTTTTGCTTTTCGCGCAGCTGCGTAGCGTACAGGCTTGGCTTACTTTGGCGGCCGTGTGCGTGTTGGCCTGGAATGCCAGATTTTCGTGCCAAAACTTTATGTGCTTTTGGATGAAGCGCATAACCTTCGCGGCGGCTTTGCTTGACAATCGGTGAATTATCTCGTGCCATAATTATGCCCTCCGTGCCTTTCGTGGACGAACACCGCCGTGAGGCACGCCAGTTACGTCCTTAATGCTTTCTACTGAGATGTCGAACGCGCCAACCGCACGAATAGCGGCATCACGGCCCAAACCGACACCTTTGACGAAAACGTCAACTGATTTCAAACCATACTGAGTTTTCGCAGCTTCAGCAGCTTTTTCAGCAGCAACCTGTGAAGCATAGGCGGTGCCTTTTTTGCTACCACGGAAACCACATGCACCAGCTGATGAAGCGGTCAACACGTTACCCTTCTTGTCTGAAAAGGTAACAATGGTGTTGTTAAATGTTGCTTGAATATGCAGCTGACCAGCTGGGACTGATCGGCGCTGCTTCTTCTTGGTAGATTTTGCGTCTGCCATTTCTTAGTCCTTTCTTTAGGTCTTACTTGCTGCTTTTGGTTGTGTACCGCCCACGGCGATGGCGCGACCCTTGCGAGTTCGTGCATTCGTACGAGTCCGCTGTCCGCGTGTCGGCAGTCCTGCTTTGTGGCGAAGACCGCGATAGGCGTTGATATCCTTCAAGCGCTTAATGTTGTTAGTTACCAAGCGCTGGAGATCACCTTCGACGGTGTATTCGCTGTCGATAATTTCGCGAATCTTGTTTTCTTCAGCCTCGGTGAGATCTTTCACCCGAGTGGTCGGCTCAATCTTAGCCGCCGCAAGGATGCTCGAAGCGTGCTTTGGCCCAATCCCATAAATATAGGTGAGCGCAATTTGCACCTGCTTCTCTGTTGGGATAACTACCCCAGCAATTCGAGCCATGCTTAACCCTGCCTTTGCTTGTTCTTAGGTTTTTTCTTGTTGATGACGCGCAGTCTGGCGATACGCTTGCCCTTTTTACGGCCAACGCGGCGCACGAGTACGTCATCGGGACTGATTTTTCTAACACTTGCACGAACTTTCATAAAGTGCTTAAATCTCCCTTCCCGAGTAAACCCGAGATTAACGTTAATATTTGACTACCGGCTCTGTTGAGGTCGGTCGTCACGTAGGCGGAAGCTGATTCGTCCCTTTGTCAGATCGTAAGGGGTCATCTCAACCTCAACCTTATCACCAGGCACCAGGCGAATATAGTGCTTGCGCATTCGTCCTGAAATGTGCGCGATGATACTATGGCCATTCTCTAGTTCCACCCTAAATTGAGTATTAGGCAGTGCTTCCACTACCTTACCAATCATTTTGATGACTTCCTTTTGACTCGCCATAAGTTACAGTTGTCAATTATACAGCAACAAGCTATTTCCCGCAAGGGGTTTACTGAGAAAATTTTCACTATTTACCAAGCAATACACGAATTAGCAATAAGCGGTGATAAAAATCCCCGCCCAGCAGCGAGGATTATTCATTTATTTTTTACGCATCTTCGGCAGCAACCGCCGTTTTTTCGTTTTACCGCGGCCATTGACCAGCTCGTCTGGATCGAAATCGTCGTATGTAACCATCAAAGCTCGCGAGTTAATCTGACGCAATGTCTCTAGGCCAACCGACACAACGATCAAAACGCCAGTACCGCCAATTGACAACCGCAACCCCTTCAGTCCCGTCAAGTGATACGTCAAATACTCAGCAATAAACGGCAGAATCGCCACAATACCCAGCACAATCGACCCGAACAAAATCAGGCGATTAACCGTACGCATCAAATACTTCTCTGTTTGAACACCCGGGCGTATACCTTCGATAAAACCTCCCTGCTTTTGCAAGTTCTCAGCAATTTCATTAGCATTAAAGACAATTCCTGTATAAAAATACGTAAACGCGATAACTAGCAGAAAGTATAGCGTCGGGTAAATGAAAGCTTCGGCAGTAGCGCCAGTAAACGAACCGGCATTAGGCGCTTGAAACCAAGTGATAAGCTTATTAGCAGTCGGCAGCAAGTCAGGATTATTAGACGCTTTCATAACCTGCCCGATGAACTGCGGCAGGCTAAGAAACGACACCGCAAAGATAACTGGAATAACCCCGGCCGCAATCAACTTAACCGGCAAAATACTCTTAACATCGCCATAGTTACTATTGCCGTGAACGCGCTTAGCATAATTAATTGTAATGACACGCTGTGCTTCATTAATCTTAACCAGAAAATACAAGACAATCAATCCGGCAATCGCCATCGCTAACACCGTCCAGAACATCACCGGATTAACTGGTATCGTAAACCAATTAAAGAAATTCAGACTGCCAGACGAGGTATCAGTTAGGGAAGAAATAATCGTTGCAGCCATTTGCGGCATCTGGCTAATAATACCAGCAAAAATTACGATAGAAATACCATTACCAATTCCTTGTTCAGTAATCAATTCGCCAAGCCACATAAGCAATACTGAGCCGGCAGTCATGGCAGTCACCGACACAATCCACTCCATGGCAGTTGGATCACCTAAAGTCGTCGTACCGCCCTGAAGGACAGTCTGGCGCAAAATAAATATAAAAGCGATTGACTGAACGACAGCTAACGGCACAGTAATAACACGTGTCCACTGTTGGATCTTACGGCGTCCTGACTCGCCATCTTTATGAAGTTCCTCTAGTTTTGGAATGGCTTTAGTTAACAGCTGGATGATAATGCTGGCAGTAATAAACGGACTAAGTCCGACCAGCACTAAAGAAAAACTTGACAAAGCACCGCCAGAAAGCAGGTTTAAAATACCGCCCAAATCACTCTGGCCCAGCACCGAAGAAATTGCGCTTCGCAGCTGAGTCGGCTCAGCCAATGGCACTGGAATATGCGCCAGCAACCGGTATACCACAATAATCCCGGTAACAATCAGCAACCGTTTTTGCATATCTTTGTTTTTCAACGAGCGGAAAATTATTCTCCAATCCATATATTCTTAGCCCCTCTAGCCACTAACTTCATTAACTATTCCAGTATACATTATTTGACCAGATATTGCCAGATTTTATCTACTGGTCAACTTCGTCAATACTCCAACCCCAAGCATTGCAATCGCCCACCGTCCTAGCTTTCGCACCTCTTTCATAAGCCAGCTGTAACGCCCGAATTGAACCATGCGTCGACGGTTCTAAACCTTTGGTTGGTTTTACCAAATACTGCTTTAATGACGGCGTATTAGCAAGCATAGCATATGACATAGTGTCAGCAAACAACTCAGAACGGCGGGTTTCACGCTCTTTAACCGCGTCTTGGCTGTCCGGTTGATTTGGCCAATATTTATACATTTCAAAAATCATCAAGTTAATATTGATCGGAAAACCCATTCTCATAGCAATATGATGCGCGTATTCGTGGAATAAAACCGTCAAATCGCTTTCAATATCCCCTGTATAACCGGCAACAATATATATCGTTTCCTCTTTTCGGCAATAGAAACCGGATATTTCAACCCCGCTTGTTTTATTGCCGTCGCTGATACAAGTTGATCCGCTATTTTCAAGAGAATCGACAACTTTTACGACAGTACCCTGGAAATCAAGCGAATCCTTATTTGGATAGGCATTGTCAAATAGCGGCTTCCATGTTTTATTCAGACATTCAACCCACGCATCATACCAAGCTTTTTTGTCTGATTGATGTAGCGATTCGCTTGGCGCGCACGAGGTAAAGTCTGGGATATTAATATTAAAGACAGCTTCTTTACTAATTTCATCGTATACATCAGACTCTTTGCAAAAATTCCGCTTAAAAATAGAATGTTCGGACGGAGCGGCATTCTCGCACTTTTTACTTTCTTTATCAAAATGATTAAGTACTACACCTCCAATAATTAAAGCAAAGCCCACTATGAATGCAGATATTATAGCAATCATAGGTGATTTGCTAGCAGGAGGACGCGGCGCTACTGGCGGAGTGGGCGGTACCGTTGGAATATATGGCGGCGGCGTTTGGCTTTGATTATAATTATTAGCATCAGGTGTGCCCGTATACTGCACCCCCGGAGCAACCGGCGGCGGAGTATAGCCGGCTTGCGGCATATCCGGAGCTTGCGATTTATCGTCGTTATTCATGCTATTGATTATAATCTATATAGCTAAATTTTAGCAATTAAAATAACTCTATAAAAGCGCCCCCGCTTATAAGCAAAGGGGCGCTTTCTTTAGGTTTTGCCTGAAAATTATTTTTCCTGGCTAGCCTTTTCGTCTTCTTCAACGTCCTTCATACTTTGGCGTAAGGGTACAGCGACTTTCTCAAATGAGCCGCCAGCTTTTTCAATCGCTGTGACGACCGAAGCGGAAGCAGCTTGTACTTTCAAGTCAACCTTAGCCTTCAATTCACCGCGAGCGATCACCTTGACCGTATGGAACGGCGTGGCGATATAGCCTTCGGTAAACAGCAGGACGTTGTCAACGGTTTTACCGTCAAAGGCGTTCAGGTGATCCAAGTAGACTACCTGAGCTGGCGTGCGCAGGCTCTTGAAACCGCGAGCTTTTGGTACAGCCTGAGCCAATGGACGCTGACCACCCTGGAACATGGCGCGAAGCTTTTTACCAGTGCGGGCGTTCTGTCCCTTAGTACCGCGACCAGCGGTTTTACCCTGACCAGCAGCGATACCGCGGCCAACACGCTTTTTATTCTTGTTTGCTGAAACTTGGAGATCGTTGTATTTCATTACTTAGCCTCCTTTTTAGCAGCTTTTTTGACTGGCTGAGCATTGAGCCATTCTTCGCGCGGAACCAATGATTTCAATGCTTCAATGGTTGCGTAGGCGATGTTCACCTTGTTGGTTGAACCAAGCGACTTGGTCAGCAAGTTGCGAACACCAGTTACGCCGATGATCTGCCGGACAACACCACCAGCGATGATACCGGTACCAGGAGCGGCCGGCTTGATCAGCACGCGGGCGCCTGAGAACTTGACTTCGCTGTCGTGTGGAATGGTCTCGCCGTTCAGCGGCAAAGTAATCAAGTGCTTCTTGGCAACTGAGGTTGCCTTAGCGACAGCAGCTTGCACGTCGGCACCTTTGGCTACACCGACACCAACCTTGTCCTTGCGGTTACCGACAACCACCAACGCCTTAAAGCGGAAGCGGCGGCCACCTTTGACCACGCGGGACACGCGGTCAATGTTGATGACCAATTCTTCAAACTCTTTTGGTGCGTCATCACGCACATTTCGCCGGTCATCGCGGCGACCACCACGCGGACTGCGAGGCCGGCGGCCTTCTGCGCGTGGGGTAGTATTTGCAGCTTGTTCTGCCATACTAGAACTCCAATCCTTCTTGGCGCGCAGCATCAGCCAAGGCCTTCAAGCGACCAGCGTACTGGCGGCCGTTGCGGTCAAAGACTACTGCGCTAATTTTAATCTTCTTTGCTTTCTTGGCAATTTCAGTACCGATGGCGGCACATTTCTCGCTCATCGTACCTTTTGCTTTGGTGCCAACGGTGGTTGCGGCAGCCAATGTCTTGCCAGCAACGTCGTCGATCAGCTGAGCACTGACGTGCAGGTTGCTGATGGTGACTGTCAGGCGTGGGCGCTCTGCAGTGCCTGAAACTTTCGCGCGAACACGGTTTTTGCGAAGAGCGCGGTTGAGTAATTTCTTATTTTCAGCCATGATTACTTACCTGTCTTTCCTGCTTTGCGCAAAATTTGCTCGTCGGCGTACTTGATACCCTTGCCCTTGTATGGTTCAGGCTTCTTCAGCGCGCGGATTTCCGCAGCGACTTGGCCGACTTGCTGTTTATTGATACCGCTGACGATGATGGTCATCTTTTCGTTGGTAACGGTGATGCCCTCTGGGGCTTTGTATTTGACTGGGTGTGAAAACCCAAGCGCCATTTCCAGCTCATTGTTGCTGGAGCTCACGCGGAAACCGACACCATTGACCTCGAGGCGCTTTTCGTAACCTTTGGTCACGCCGATTACCATGTTGTTGATCAGCGCGCGCATCAGACCGTGCTGGGCGCGAGCAGTTTTGGACTCATCTTTGGGATGAACCGTGACTTGTCCGTCTTCGACTTTCACCTCAACTGCTGGCGTGATGAATTGTGTCAATTCACCTTTCGGGCCCTTTACGACCACATCACCAGAGTCAACCGTGATTGTCACACCGGCCGGAATAACCACCGGCAGTTTTCCGATTCGACTCAGACTCATTACTCACCTTTCGTGTGATTTGATATTAACCATGGTATTTTAGCATGGATTAGGGGTGAAATGCAAGGCGGGCTCTCACCAACCGCGTACTACATAAATCGCGTTAATATATATTGTAATGTTCTTTTGCGATGTTCAGCAGGAGTTCATATGCCCAACCAACTATCTTTTTCTCGCTTAGTTCCGATAATCTCTTATCGCCATGGAATAGGTTACAGCGTATAGTATATATAACATCCGCAAGATTTTCTAAATCTAAATCTTCTTCATTCCTAAGACACTTTTCCTTTTCATTTTCCTTTCCTTTTTTCATATTTTTAACACTTAATCTCCCTTCGGGCTTTGTACTCTTGAAATCCTTGATTATGCACTCTCTGTTCGTACTCACATATTCTCCCGCTATGCTTTTGAAATATTCTTTGAATCTATCTGGCTCTAGATACTCTTCCGAATACATATTGTAATTACGATTATATGCAATCCAAAGTATCATGAAACGAATGATCGATCTGTCATCATCATTGAATGTATAATTAATAGCATTCTCTAAGCTATCTATATATTCTATGTTTTCCTTTATATTCTTTGCACTTTCTTTTTCTATAGTCATATGATTTCATTCCTTATGTCCATAATATAGTGTTTATTAAAGCGTCATACCGCTCCGTATTCATTATTGTAACAGAATAGCAAGCAACTGGTCGGTCGGTCACTAAACATCAGCCCTTCATTGCCCAATACTCAAAGCTTTTCTATAATTTTCGCCGCCTCAATAATTCGCAAAGTTTTCCGATACATCACATCCATATCTTTCTCGACCACACACCTATCATCATCGCTATCTTTAGAAAAAGCTATCATATCAAACAGTGCCGCCAAATCATCCCAATCAACCGGCGGATAGTCAACTTTATCGCAATCAGTCAGCCGCGCCATCGCGAAACACAACACGTCAAGCGGCTCGGCGGTCTCCCGTTTATTTTTAGAATCTTGATACAAATCAATAACTTCGCGAGCAATGATGGCTTGCTGAATTGATTTGCTGCTATCTTTCATGGGGCTATTGTAGCATAACCCAGACATCGGCATCGCTTAATTCGCCGTTAATTATAAAGTCAATAATAGAACGTCGATGTCAAAGCAGCTGTAGCCACCATTCTATCTGCAGATGCTCTACTGTCCGGTTCAGGGCTTTTATAATATTCTCTCACTCGACGCCCCGAACGTCTATTTGAACCGCTTGAGTCATGACTGCAAGACTCTGACTCTGAACTCTCAGACGGATGAGACGAACAACCTTCAGACCGACTTGCACGCTCAGCTATTTCTTTTGCTCTTTGCTCATTTTTTGCTTTTCTAAACATCGCTTTTACTCTTTCGTCACGCTCTAACCGCTTCGTTTCCTCTGGCGCGCGTTCAACAACATAAAACAACTCATGCGTTCCAGCCATATTCACCCCCCCTTTTTTTTTCTTAATTAATGTATACATTATACTGTAAAGCACCGCGCGCAAGCAATCAACATACTAGCCCGCCACCCCTGCAACATAATCAAAGCCACGGAATCCACTTATAGGGCAGTATCATAATTACAGACAACACAGCTAATACAATGTATATCCCCAGTGCTGGCCGCGTTAAATACGGTGTATTAAAGTGATACACTCGCCGTAATTCATAGTAATCCCACAAACGCCAGCCGCAGATAAATAATAAAACAGCAAAGATTAACGATAACGCGCCGCTTGTTTCAAATAATATTGCCCTGCTAGCTGGACTCCATATAAATATAAACTCTGATAGCAGTAAACATAGCCACCACTGCGTATTACGCTTCAAGCCCATCGCTAGTATGCAAAAGCCAGCCGGTACAATTAGCCGCATTACGGGCGTGTAACTAAACAACAGCCAAACATAGTATCCAATCTGCTGGCGCTGGCTACTCTCGTTAGCTGCTATTAGCGCGCCAACCCCATAGGACAGCGCCAACAAAACACCCGCAGCAACTAATAATCGCAGCAAATCTTTGTTAAATACATCTCGAAATGTTATAACATCAGTATTTGAGCTGGAGGGAAGATGAAGAAAAGGTTTCATACCGGTTTGGGATTGAGTAGTTTATCGACATACTCAGGTCTTTTCTTACGGCGCGCTGCAAAAGCCGCATCCCGCGTCACAGACATAAGACACAACTTGACGAGGACAACTTTACGAAGTTTCTTAATTTACATACTGCCTGCCAACTTTTACGGCTGCGGCGGCGTCGGCTTATCTTTCTTCGGCTCAGGAGCTTTCTTAAACTCGGCGCTGGCCAGCCCGGCGTCCAGGTCTTTGCCCGATACGAAACGGACTTTCGCGGCTTCAATCGTCGCCGGAGTAACGTCTTCGGCTTTATCAACTCCTTTGGCTTGCAACGTAACATGGAAATAACCGAGGTCACCAAGATGAATATTCTCGCCGTCCAGCAGCCGCCGACGGATTTCATCGGTCAATGCCATCAGCACGGCATAAACATCGACGTGGCTGACGGTGGTTGATGTATCAGATATACTTTGGGCAATGGTTTTAAGGTCAACTGGCTGACGTCCAGTAACTGTGGCATAGAACTTTTTCGGGTCGGCCGGCTTGGTTGGATTAGTTCGTTTAACTGCTTTATATTGAATTGGCATATATACTCCTATCTATTTGGCAAAACTGCCTTTATATTTTGTAAAATAGCCTTTATATTTTCAAAAACAGCCTTTATGTTTTGATCGATACATATAGCTACCCGGGCTAACCCGCCTGATAGTCCCCCGATAGCCATTTACTATCTCTGTTACTAAAGAAACTTGACCAGCACCCCCTTTCTGATTCGTCATAGTATATAGCTATGCGACCAAGCTCGGCGCCCAGCCGATAACAATAACCAGTATAGCATGAAGAAAGAGAGACGGGCAAATTTGGATTCAAAGAAAACCGCCTGCCAGATGCTATGGCTATTATTTTTCATAGGTTTTGTAGCATACCCTTGCCCAGTCCCTGCCGCCAAAGTATAGTAATAATATGGCTAAGATAGTTGCAAAGGCGCTGGTGCGGAACTCTGAAGGGTTATATTTGGTACTTCATAGAGGCAATACGCATCCGCGGTTCCCCGGGCATATTGATTTTCCCGGCGGAGAGGTTGAGCCAAAAGAAACGCCAGAGGCAGCAGTAATGCGCGAAATACAGGAAGAAACGGGACTATCCGTTGATTCAGAGAAATTGAAAAAGTTATTTACTAAACAATACCAGCAAACAACGCATATATTATTTGAGGCAAAGCTCGCCGAACCGGACGCGAAAGTCTTCTTAAGCTGGGAGCATAAAGGCTACCAATGGATAACGCCGGAGGAACTGAAGTCCCTGCCTAAATTCCCAGGCGCCGACCCGTATTATATGGAGGTGGTAGATTATGCGGCTGGTGAAATTGGGTGTGACTAATTGTTAGCCAAAAAGTCGCCGTTTGACATTGCGGGTAGCCACGGCTATTCTAGATAAAGCTCCCCTACCCATTACCTGGCACTTTGCCTTACGAGGCGAATATACTTGATATCCCTGTTCCGGGAATCGACCAGAGGCGTCTTCTAATCCAGTTATTCCCTTTGACATTGGAATCTTTTGCTCTTTCCCGCCTTTCCCGTGAACAATGTAAGAACTTTTACCTTCTTTGCTTGGTTCGGCGTAAACGCCTCTATCCGCAAGCGCTTCTACAAGCGTCATGTCGCTGCTAGCACTAGCTCCGCCAAATTCAAAATTATTTCCTGTTGCCATATTATCACTACTCCTTGTTGTTATTACTATGTAACCGTATCATAAAATACCAAAATTAGCAAATTTGTACGATTTATAAAGATAATACCGAGGAAGCGGTCTGAGGATTATTTACTATTGATTCATTTTAACCGCCGCTAATTTATCCTTATGTTCATCAAGTTTGGAGAAATCGATATCGTTAAACACCTCAAATTCACCCGTTTTCAAATGAGACGACTGCAGTCCCAATATCCTTTTCATAAACGAAATGACAGTTCCATGGGATACAATTGCGATGGTATTATTTTTAAAGTTACGTTTTCGGACATCGTCCAAAAACTCGCATAATCTCAACTCCAGGCTATATTTATTATCGCCATATTGCCCAAACCTAACGAAAAAATCTCCTGCCGCTTGCCTGGCGCGTACCGCATCAAGTTCTGGATTATTAGGTTTTCCATCATATTCGCCCCAGTCAATTTCTCTGATTCTATTATCAATAATTACCTCTGCACCTGAAACTTTCATAATCTCCTTGGCTGTTTGCAGCGTACGAATCAGTGGCGATGAATATATCTTATCAATCTCCCGTGGCAGCTTACTTACCGATTTGGCAACTTGGCGAAAACCCGCCTCCGTCAGCACGGAACATCGTATCTCTTTACAAGACAAAACACCCCTGACGTTATCCACAGCCTCGCCATGCCGCATGAAGATTATATTCACGCAAGTAATTCCTTTCTGAGTTGGTTTGCTGGTTTAATTATATATGATTTTTAGCGCTGAATAATTACACGGTCACGTACTATGAGATGTACGGCAGTCAGAAAAGAATTTTACAACACGGTGAGGCGTGGAATTTGCAGATGAATGGCTATATAATTAGTTTAATTCTAGATAACCACCAAATGACCAGAAAACTACTAGAAATCGAACGCAAACGCCAATTAACCAGCGACGCAGAAGAATTAATCAAGCAGTTGCGAGAACTTGGTTTTGAACTGCAGAGTAATCTCCGCGAGATTGATACGTATTATTCTCGCCCCGATGTCGATTTCATGCAGACGGTTGAATGCTTGCGGATTCGCCAGCGCGATGGTTTTGCTGAGATGACATATAAGCCTGCGACGACCGCTGCGACACATACGAAAAACGATGTGATCATTAAGCCCGAGACTAACCTGCCGATTCAACTCGAAGACGTGATGACCGCAAAGCAGCTACTGACAAATCTCGGTATGGTGCGGCTGGTCGAGGTTAACAAATACCGTCGCTCGTTTCAGTCCCCTGATTTTCCGCAAGCAACGGTGGCCATAGACGAAATCAAAGACGCCGGGACGTTCGTGGAAGTTGAGGTTTTATCAGATGATGAGACTAGTGCGCTGGCGATGATTAGTGACATTGAAACCAAACTCGGCCTTGAGTCGGCAGAAGTTGTCACGCGGCCTTATCGAGATATTTGTATGGGATTGTAGAAGTTGTTTTCAAAACTGCTCCAAAAAGTCCAACTTACCGCTCTCAAAATGCCGCACGTCCTCGATACCATATTTCATCATCACCAGGCGGTCGATGCCGCAACCAAAGGCAAAGCCAGTGTACTCATTCGGGTCGATATCGGCGGCCTTCAGCACATTCGGGTGAATCATGCCGCAACCTAAGAGTTCAATCCAGCCCTCACCCGAGCAAACTTTGCAATCCTGATTTTTACCTTCACAGAACGGACAGCTTAGCGCAAATTCAAAGCTCGGTTCAGTGAACGGGAAATAAAATGGATTGACGCGCACGTCAAGTTTCTTGCCGTAATATTCCTGCAAAAACTCCTGCAAGGTGGCGATCAGATTGCCAACGTTAACTCCCTTGGCGACATACACGCCCTCGACTTGATAGAACGTGTGCTCGTGCCGTGCATCCAGATCTTCGTTGCGAAACACCCGGTCGGGCACGATAGCAGCGATCGCCTCGCCTTTTTCCAAATTGCCGTGATATTTTTTCAGCACGCGGTTTTGCATGGTCGAGGTGTGCGCCGGCGCGATCAAGCGGTCGCCGTTAGCGTCGGTCTCCTCGGTCATGAACGTGTCATAATCATCGCGCGCTGGGTGGCCTTTCGGGAAATTCAAGCTCTCAAACATATGGAATTGATCGTCAATCTCACGCGACTCTTCTGTCACGAAACCCATGCGATTGAAAATGTCAGAAATACGCTCAATCTCGGCGCTCAGCGGGTGAATCGTACCGCGTTCGCTGGGCAATAGATCAGGCTGCGGTGCATTGATGTCCATCGGCGCCGTCACGTCAATTGGCGGTAAATCAACTTTTGATAGTTCATCTTCACGAACTGTAATCGCCCGCTCCAATTCCTGCTTCAATTCATTAACTTTCTTACCAAACGCCCCGCGTTCTTCGGCTGGCAGTGTCGCGATAATGCCGTATAGTTCCCGCAGCTCTGCGCTCCGCAATACGCTGCGCGGTTCAGCTACTTCGGCTACGCGCGATAATAATAGTGCTCGAACTTCATCCAACTTTTCCATGTCATCGCCCCTGCATTAAAAACATACCGACAACCACCGCTGCCATAATGATAATTAAAATCCAAGCTGGCGCCAATGTCGTCGTCTGCTTCGTATCTTCCAAATATTTCACATCTTCCACGCCGTCCAAGCTAGCTTTTTCTTGCAGACCCGACGCTTTGGCTTTCTCGCGCAGTTCCGCCGCAATGCGCTCTTGCAGTTCGCTGCGCTGATCGTTTTGATTCACAAATAATCCCATAACTATAGTATAACAAATTATGCTATAATAGTCGTGATACTATTTTAAGGAGGGAGTATGGCTACGAAGAAAACTTCAAAGAAAGCCCCGGTTAAAGCTACGGCAAAGAAAACTGCTGCAGCCAAAACCGAAACCAGAACGACCGTCAAGCGAGTCGTTACCGAATCTGTTGCGGCCAAGAGTGAGCGCACCAAATTAGATTCTAAATTACCAAACAACTTAATCAACATCGTCATCGCGGAAATCGTTGGCACGTTTATCCTAACGCTAGCAGCGCTATTTTCTGCCAGCATCTTAGCGCCGTTTTACGTAGGATTAACTTTAATGCTAATCGTTATGGCAATTGGCGGCATTTCCGGCGCGCACATTAACCCAGCCGTCACTTTCGGACTCTGGTCAATGCGCAAACTAAAAACCGTCCTCGTGCCGTTCTACTGGGGTGCACAATTCCTCGGTGCAATGGCAGCTGTTGTACTAATTGGCGGTATGACAGAAGGCGGATTCTCAGTTCGCTTTGATCAATTCACTAACTTCTCATGGAGTATTTTTGCCATTGAGATGATCGGTACGGCAATATTTATGTTTGGTCTTGCCGCGGTATTATCGCGCACTAACCTTAAACTAGCTGGACGATCTGTTGGAATTGGTATGGCGCTGGCAATTGGTTTAGTCGTATCAAGCACTCTGCTAAGCTATGTCCAGAATGCAGTATTTGTTAAGCATACAAAAACCGCGAATTCAGCCCAGAAAACAGAAGAAGGCGCATATAAGAATTATCCGCGGGAAGTTCATATCGGCGGCGCAACACTGAACCCAGCTGTCGCTTTGGCAGTAACTGAAAAAACCGATACCCAAATCCAAAGCAGTAATCCGCTAACAGCTGAAAATGAAAAAAGCTATTCGCGGCTTAGTTTGGAAGTTATTGCTGCAACGCTTATCGGTGCAGCGCTCGGCGGCAACTTGTTCTTACTGGTAAATTACCGTAATAAAGACGAAGAATAAGATGCTTCTATACTAATAAATCCTCCGTTTTAAGCGGAGGATTTTTATTTTACGCTTATAAGTAATATTTATTCTTCCTGCGCCGGCCGATCAATCAGCTCTGGCTGCGTTTGATGATCACCGCCAGCGATCCGCACCACGTCTTTATCAATCTTGCCCAGCTCTTTATACGAATTATTATAATGCCCGACAGTCGTACTGAGGCTCTTGCCCATCTTAGTCATCAGCTCATCAAACTTTTTAATATGCACACCCAGCTGGCCGACGCGTACCTGAATATCTTTGGCCTGCTCTTCAATTTGTAAACTCCTCAGACCCTGTAGCACCGTCTGCAAATACGCCAAAAAGCTAGTCGGGCTGACGATAATCACACGCTTGTCACGAAAGGCGTATTCGATCAAGTCGCGACTCGAACCGCCCGCACCAACATTGTTAATCAGCAGGTCATAATATAGCGACTCACTGGGGATGAACATAAAGGCAAAGTCCATGGTGTTCTCACGCGGGCGAATGTATTTGCTGGTTTCGTCAATGCGCCCCTTCAGGTCAGCTTTTACCTTGTTCAGCCACAGCTCGCGCTCAGCTTTGGTCTCGGCATTGATCATCCGGTTGTAATTTTCCAGGCTAAATTTACTGTCCACTGGCAAAATCTGCCCCTTGTCCAAAAAAATTACCGCATCAACAATCTCGCCGTCCCCGAAGCGATACTGCATCTGAAACTGCTTGGCTGGCAGTACATTGTCCAGCACACTCTCTAGATAAAACTCGCCGAATACACCGCGCTGCTTGGGATTTTGCAGGACATTTTGCAAGGTTTTTAGGTCAGTCGCCACATCGACCACCCGTTTGTTCGTCTCATCCAACTTTGCCAGCCGCTGCGTCACGTCCGCCACCAATTTGGCGCTTTCCGACAGCTGCTTTTGGACTGAGGTTTGCACCTGAGCGTTACTGCGCTCCAATTTGTCACTAACTGATTCATTCAGCTTGGCGATGGTTCGCCCCAGCTCCACCACGTCAGTTTTGATGAGCTCGACTGATGACTGCTGTTTCAGCTCGCTTAACTTCGACTGCAGCACAAACAACGTCACTCCCAACCCCATAACGATAATAACTAAGAGAATAATGATAATGGCTTCCATACTCTTAGTGTACAGGGATTACAGGGACAAGACAACTCGCGCCAGCAGGACGAATATAGCAACAAATAAAATTGCTGCCGCATTACCGCGAATACGATTAATCCAAATAACCGCCAAATATACCAAAGTTGACGCTGCAATAGTCCATAGAATTGAAGTTGTCCATAGCCCGCTCGTCCATAAATTAGTCCCCCATAAGGCAACGGTCGCCGCTATTACAACGACCAGCGGACGCTTGACTCCAAACATGATTAGCAGCGGCACCATCATTATACCGACCAAAACCAGCGCAATATACGATGACCAAGCAGCGCTATTCACACACATTGAGGCCTGGTCTGCCGATGAACAAAAAACCGGCGTTAGCATCATCCTGTAAAATGCCAGCGCTAACAGCCAAATTATGACGCCATTAGCTGCCGCCAGCGCTAAAATACGCAGGAAACTGCCTCTTGATAATGGATAGGTGTATTCCGATAGCTCTTGCTGAAAAATCTTTGGCATTGAACTCATGTAGAAATTGTAACGTAAACTTGAGAAAATTGCAAATGTATATATTTAATTATAAGCGTTTTGCTATCAAATTAAAGTTAGGTACGTACCACACAATACCAACACACGCAATTAGCAAGCCTCCCGCCACATCCAGCGGCGTATGTACCAGAGCAATCACTCTTCCGACACACACCAGCAGAGTCAGTATCAGGCAAATTACGGCTAGTTTTTTATTTTTCGCCTCAAACCAGACCGCTAAAGTAATCGCCATCGTAAATAAGGCATGATCAGAAGGAAAACCCGGATTATTTAAAAACGACGCGCCAGCCGAAACACCCAAAGCCTCAAACGGACGGAGTTGCTCCGGCTGATACACTGCACCGATAATTTTTGCTACTATATACGCCGTCAATCCTGCCATTAAAACGCGCAAGTATGCTTGATATTTCTCATCGTTTGGTATCGTTTTAAGTAAAGCATATGCCCCAATCAACGCTACTGGAATAACTAAACCGTCAGCGATTAGCTTCACTATTAATTGCAAGTCCATAGCCCCAGTATATCGCGTTAGAGCTTATACGTAAACGCTTGCCAGAATATTTTTTCTATAGTATAATGATAAACATCATTGGGATGTCGCCAAGCGGTAAGGCACCGGGTTCTGGTCCCGGCATTCGGGGGTTCGAATCCCTCCATCCCAGCCAAGGTAGTATAACAGAGTAGGTGACAAGGTTCTGATACCGTTGTTTTTAAATCAAAAAACATCGTTGCTTAATGCGATATAATCATTAATCCCTGAATAACCCCTGCCTAACTATGCGATTTCTTTCTCGCTCATAAGTATCCGCAAGTTCACGCAGCGATACTGCAAGATTCAGAAAGCCCAGAGACTCAACCTTATCTGCGCGATCTCGCCACTTATCCCGCAAGGATGCCTCAGCCTCGCCCGTTTCGTCTACTGCGTGCATACCACGTGCATTACGAATACCCATGTTGTACCCAGATCTCATAGATACTGAATCATTTCGGTCTAAAGTTTTTGCTACCGTTTTGTTGATCCATAAGCCGCTTTTGTCTTCAGGGGAGTTTATTAGGTATCTACCTATAACAGATTGGGCAACGTCTAAGTGTCCACTCGCCTTACACCTCTCTTCAACCTTGTGTATCCAGGCAGTAAAGTTATCTTCTCGAAATGTGCCATATTTGTCTATGCCCGGCATGATCGTAAAGTCATTAAACAATAATGACAATACTTTAAATAGTCTGTATCGAATAGCCTCGTCAAGCTCTTGGTGCTTAGTGCCGTGAGGGTCTGGTTTGTAAATCTTAATTAAGTCGCAGAAAAAATCTGCGTCATTTGCAATTCGATATATTAATGCTCGCGGTTGTCCTATGCCGTGTTTTCCGAATAGTTTAAGGTAGGCCCATTCTGCCTCCCATAGGTTCGTTTTTGTATAGTCAATGTTGTCGTATAAATACTTGAATACTCGACCTATTTCGTACTGTAAGTTATTTGTGCTTGAAATGTTTTCGGTGGTATTTAATGATGTCATTAGTGCTTTTAGGCATAGTTCTGGATCAATTTGCTGTTTGATGGAGTTATCACCCATAATGATCGCTGAGGCAATATATTCAATTGCGGTCAGAGGGCGCTTGGCTTTCAGAAGGTTTCTAACTGCAGCTTCGGAACATTTGTCATCCGTACGTCGAAAATGATCGACTCTATTCCAATATTCTTTAGTAAGGTCCTTATTTTGTTGTGAGTCCAATAGTTCCCAGGTGCTTTGGTTAAATGGCAAAGCTATAAGAAGTAGAATCTTCTGTTCGTTATTCCAACTGGCAAACTCCAACTTATCAACCCAACTGATATTACCTTTATAATAGAAATATCTTGTATAAATGAAGTTACTGATGAATTCTTTTTCAGCTTTATTTTCGTTGAGGAATTTGGGTAATAGTATGTTTTCGATGGATGGATAATCTATAGATCCCAGGCTAGATCCTATGGTGTACGGAATCTTGGCCCGGTTAATAAGCTTATTTAGCTGGCAAGTGGCATTATCTGAATTTAAGATCTCGAGAAGTGACTGTCGTCGCTTCTCTTCTAGCTCTTTTTTACCTTTTTTCCAGTCGTTATAGTCTATTAAGTCATGGTCATAATTACTAAATAGATATATAGACTTACACAAATCATCTTCAGGCTCTATATCATCGGCAATTTTTTTAAGTATCTCTGCTCTTTTGCCTTCATCTTTACTACGCCGATCTAGATTATTTATTTTTTTAAGTAATATCTCCCATATTACTTGCTTATCTTTGTTAGTCATTTTTTGTAGATGTTTATTTAGTTGGTTTGTGAAATTCGAAAAGGCGTCATCTGTAAGATGGTCGACATTTTCAATTGCGTCGATAATTTCTTGAAGAGACTCGGTTGTATCTATATAGAGATTTGAGTAGTATGAACTTTCCTTCCATAGCTCTTGCTGCGTAATAGGCTGAAGGGTATTGGTAATATCTAGCCATTCTGGAAGTTCTCTCTCCATGGTTGTTCGAGTCATATTCGGTAACAAACCCTTAAGTAGTTCTCGTCCGACGATTCTATGCTCGTCAACTATTTTTTTGACCACGCTATGCTGAACCTCTAAGGAGGCAAGCGTTTTCGGCTTCCACGGCAGGATCGTATGTAGGATGGTATCTAGGGAACGCTTTTCCTTCTCTGTCTGATAAATTTCGAGGGTTGCAATCTTAGCTAACGCTAAACTAGCTCGTGAAAAATATTTTTTATCCCAAGATAAATCAGCCAGCGCCCAGTATAAACCAGTCATGTAATCTGGCTGAAAGAATGAGTCACCTGAACTTTCCTTTATTGCTGTCGCAATTGGATTATTATTTTTTATTTCAAGGGTGCTCTCTAGCTTTGACAAAAACTGAACTGGAGACGCTTGGGCGATTAAAGAGGTGCTGTCTGTGATGCTCATCCATAGTTTGGGATTTTCATTATCAGAAAGCAGTCTGAATACTGTATTATCTGCTGTGTCAGCTATTTTGCTGGCAGAACACTTACTAAGTATGTCCTGGTTATTTGCAAGCATAGCCATACCATTTGCCACGCCAGTCCTAATTGTCGCTGAGTATGCTAGGCTCTTTTTGTAAATATTAGCCATATATCTTTCGTCTGTTGGTAAATCTAGCGCTGGATTGATTTCACTCAGAATCCTTAAGTAAATATCCGCAAAAACATCAATATGGTTTTCATAAATGCATTTACTTAGCTGCTCAATCGTAGATTTAATATCAAGAACCTTCCACATGGTATCTCTTAGCTCTAGTACTTGATCATCGGTAGAATTTATTTCTTGGACTACGTCTAACAAGGAGTCTTCATCACATCTTAGCAATTCAGATACTATTTTTTTATCATTTGAATTTGCAGAGTCAAATTCACCAATTAAACATAGTAATGCTAGCTCTTTTTTGTGTGCTGTTTTAATTGTGATCTTGTTTTTTGACGGTTCTGCTTTTTTGACTAATTGATTTTCATCCTGCAAGCTCACTATATCATCTTGTCGGATTACTTTCTCTTCTTCGAATATCTCCAGTAGTTTTTTAGGCAGATCATCTTTTAATAGCTCTATCTGGTCTTTATTACGAGTAGCTACATAATGACAGAGCCGTTCCCATACAACTTTAGGGCTTACGCTATCTTTCCATTTTTTCTGTGCCAAGATGCTATGAATCAGGGTGACATTAATATCACCGTCTTCAAACAGATTCTCATGCATGTCAGATTTTATTATGAAGAAAGATTTCAAGAACTTAAATTCCACTTCTCTGTCTAGGGCGATGTTATTGTTTGCCAGTATTAGTTTTTCACGCAGACGTTTAAGACCCTCGCGCTCCGATTTGCCTCTACCCAAAACCTTATTATCATAGTTTTCCCAAAATTGATCAGCCGACTGATAAGAGCTCTGAATATGAGTTAGTATATTCTTCAGCCCGATTCCATTCCTATCAAGACTGCCAGTGACGAGCATTATCCTATCATGAGTACTGTCAAAGTTGCGGCTGTTAAAATCATTCCAAGCATCTTCTATGGTTTTTGCAAATTCACCACCTGAGAGGCGGATATTTCGCTTTACCTGGACTAGTAGTGTTTTTCTCGTATCAGCTAGCTTGTCTTTAAGTGTTACTTCGCAATCATCAGTGTTCCTTCCGTATCGCTCTGCCTGGAGTACCATCCTTGTTACTTCGCAGTTATCCATTCTCGGCACCAAGCCTCCTGTTATCATTTGAATAACAAAAAACGCCTGTACGGAATGCTCAAAAACATACCCATCGCCAGCTGCGGATATGGGGTTTGCGTATTTTTTGTTTATTGTTATGCCACCACTACCCATAATATAAAATTATAGCACTTATACTACTGTCAGTAGATGTAGTGGCGAACATCCCTCAAGTAATAACTGTCGATTTACACCCCATCAATACCCTGTACAAACTCAATCTGTTACCTATAACTCCCCGTCGCCAGCACATAATAGCGACCGTACTTCACGAGGATTTTTACTTTTCTGCAGTAAACGCCGGGCGCTCTAAATGTATATTCAACGATATTCATATGGTAAGATATAGTTCGCGTCAACTCATCGCTCACTTTGATCTGGCTATAGTTTTCCTCTAAGGAGCTGCTAAGTTGAAAACATATGATCAGCGATCAGCTGGTCTTTTTCTTTTATTTTTTCGAGAATTTGCGCCAGGCTTTACCAAATTTTTATCAATGAAATTCACCCGCAGCAACAATACCCACAAAGCCGACAAAAAGAGCAGCGCCCATAAACCTCCCGGCAAGTTAGCTGTCGCGCCAAAAAGCGTAGATGTAGTATTATTTACAGCAGCTATAAACTCTAAAACAGATAGAGCCGCCAAAATAATGAAACCGCAAACTTTACTTACTTGAATAACATTACTTGATGCGCTCATCTTCAAAAGATACGGCAGCGCCGCCAATTCTGCCACGACAAGCAGACTACCTGCCAACAGGCTAACGACGGGAGCAACCCCAATACCAAACAGCAATCCAGGAAAATTTTCAAACGTGAACAATTGAGTCAATAGCATTATTAAGATAAACAGACTTAAAACGAGTCTAATCATCCAGTCAAAGGAGATCAGGTGTATTTTAGCCGTTTTCTTACTCTTTCTTCGCCGCGTCGCCATACGTTTAGTATAGCCCGGATATTCAAAAAGCTCAAGTTTGTTGTATTTTTTACCAAAATCCTTGCGCTTTTATAAAAAAATCCGTATAGTAATAGCAAGCGAACGTTACAAAAACAAACACCATAAATCGTATCTTTCGCTCTACGACATCCACCACAACATGAGGCGCCTCTGATTACAGGGGCGCTTCGCTAAAATATATCCATATTTGATAAATATATTAGATTTAGTATACTACTCCGACTGAGCCTTGTCGGTTAAAATTTCTGATTGCTCCATCCGCCATTTCGCAATTTCACCGTGATGTCCGCTTAGCAGTACCTTAGGAACTTTTAATCCATTGTATTCTTCCGGCCGTGTATATTGCGGAAATTCTAGAGTTTTTCCATCAGAGAAACTCTCAATCTCCGCCGATTTTTCACCGCCAAGCACACCGGGAATAAGCCGCACTATCGAGTCAATCACCGCCATTGCTGGCAACTCGCCGCCAGTCAGTACGAAATCGCCAATACTCCACTGCTCGTCAACCACCTCTAAGATTCGCTCATCGACCCCCTCGTAGCGCCCGCATACAAAAATCAGTCCACGTCCGCTATTCGCCTCGCTCTGCGCCTTTGCCTGGTGCCATCGCTGTCCGCGCGGACTAGTTAATATAACTTTCGCACTTTTATCGCGCGACTTGGCAAATTTTACCGCTCGCCATAACGGCTCAATCATCAGCAGCATACCATCGCCGCCGCCATACGGCGTATCGTCTACTTGACGGCGCGGCCCCAGTCCAAAATCGCGCAAATTAATCGTCTCTAACTGGACAATCTCATCTTTTTGCGCTTTCCACATCATTGAACTTTCGAACACGCCGGTAAACATTTCGGGAAATAGCGTAATTGCCTGGAATTTTCTCACTTGTTAATTGTAGCACCAAAAAACCGCCCTGAAAAGGACGGCTTTTTAGCACAAATAAGACTCTCAACGGATTATCCGTTGCTCGCATAGAGCTCGTTCTCGCATAGTCTGTGCTTGAACTTGTTTATGATTATAGCACAGCAGAATGAGTAGCGACAATAGTTTTTTCTAAAAACATTACTATTTCACGTAACGGCTATATTTAGTCCGCAGCATATGCTAAATATCAAGGTCGTCCAACTCAGCGAGTTCCTTGCGAGCATTCTCTGCGTATGAAGATTTGCTCTCTGTAGGTTCATCTGTTGGATTTTCTATAGCCTCATCAGGCGAATCATCGTGTCGATAACGCTGCGAACCCGTAAAACCGTCATTATTAACAATCTTCAGATTATAACGCGCATCATTCTTTGAGCCCAAGGCCCGAAGCAATGTCCGCAGGCTCTGCGCCGTTCCACCGCGCTTGCCGATCACCCGCCCCAAGTCTTCCGGATTCACCGTCAGCGTCAAAAGCACGCCTTTTTCATCAATCTCTCGCTCTACCGCAACGTCGTCTGGATGCCCGACTAATGCTTTTACGACATACTCCACAAATTGCTGATCTATTGTTGACATTCTGCCCCTCCTCCTGGAATTAAACTGTACTTTCATTATACACGAGCGGTTTGGCCCGTGCAAACTTTTATCATTTTTCGCCAGATTCTTTATATTTAGCAATCGCAGCGCGGGCAGCTTGCTGCTGAGCCACTTGCTTGGAAGGGCCGGTACCGCGACCCATCATCGTTTCACCGACGAACACCCCAAGCGTGAAAATCTTATCATGATCTGGACCTTCCTCGCCCAAAACTTTGTATACTGGCGTCTGATTGTCAACGCGCTGAGAAATTTCCTGCAAATACGACTTCGGATCGCGCCAACTGCCTGATTCCAATATTCCGTCCAGCTTGATAATAATATGCTTATGAATAAAATCGCGCGCATCGTCAAAGCCGCGCTCCAGATAAATCGCACCGATCACCGCCTCAAACGCATTGGCTAAAATCTGCAAATGCGCCCGATCCGAGCCATTTTTCTCGCCCTTTGACATGCGAATCAGCGGCCCATAACCTAATTTATCACCCGCATCGCCAATACTTTCCGTGCGCACCAGCGCCGCCCGCCAAGCTGTCAAAATCCCTTCCGGTTCAGAAAAATGCGTAAATAAATACTCCGTCACCGCTAGCTCCAACACCGCATCACCTAAAAATTCCAGCCGCTCATTATGCTCATGAACCGATTTTCTGTGTTCATTAACATAGCTGCGATGCGTCAAAGCCGTAATCAACAGATTCAAATTATTAAACTCAAACCCCAGCTTCTCACGCGCAAACTCCTGATACGGCGCCGTATTCATTCCACTCATTTACAAATTCTCCTGTCTAATTCGTTTCATCGCCAACAAGATTAGTTTACCGATATCTTCATACTCGACTTCGTCCAGCGCCTCATGAAAGCTAAACCACTTTAGCCCGTTCATCCACTCTTCTTTCTGAAGTTTTTCATACGGATTTAAAGCTTTCACTAGATAAACTTGCGTTGTCATCAATACTAATTTATCAATTCGACGATAACGAAAATTCACCTTACCCAGCCAGCCATGCAGCTCAATATTCTTTAATCCAGTTTCTTCGCCAATCTCCCGCCGCGCCGTTACTTGAGCTGTTTCACCTGGTTCAATATGCCCTTTGGGGATTGTCCAGCGATCGCGGGCGTCTTGGTATAACAGAAAATTAACTTCGCCTTTTTTATTGCGCCGAAAAATCACGCCGCCAGCAGTCGGCTCGCGCACAATCTCCTGAATTGTCGGCTTTTTTCTGCCGCCAAAATATTTTTTTATATGATCAAAATTGCTTGTTCTCACTATCGGATTCCTCCACAAGGTTGCGGAGTGCCGTGCCGAGCACGCCATTCACAAACTTCCCCGAGTTATCCGAACCGAACGCCTTTGCTAATTCCACTGCTTCATTAATCGCCACTTTTGGCGGTACGCTATCTGCGCAAAACAGCAGTTCATACAAACCAATTCTTAGTACCGTTCTGTCGATCCGCAATATTTGCTCTAGCGGCCATTCTGGTGCTAACGGGCGAAGTTCTTCATCCAACTTTGCCGTATTAGACAACACGCCGCTAACTAAATCGTCAACAAAAGCCACGTCATCAATCGACGACTTATACTCTGCCAAATTACGTTCTAAAATATCTTTATAGTTTAGATTTTTGTCGCCCGCATCTTTTCGAAACTCATACTCGTACAGTGTCTGCAATGCGACAATTCGTCCCAAATGACGGTTTGATGCCATTACTAAGCGTCCTGTTCGTAATTACTATTTTTTAGTTTTACCAGTCTCACGTTTGGTCGTCTTAACCTTGACTGGCGACGTGCTGTTGACGCGGCGCGCCAATTTTAATACCAGATGACTACGACGAAGACCCGTCTTGCGCGGGCTGCTCTGCTTCTTTGGTTGTGCCATACTTATCTCCTCTTTCGGTTTATTTTTAAAACTTACAGACCATTATAATGTTTTTAGCAAAAAATCTCAAGTTTTCACCGTAAAACACAGGAGTTTTGGTAAAATGCCTGACTTTTTATAACGTTTATCAAAAATACAGAAATATAAATGGATTACCATCACGAAAGAACAACTAGTCTATTCTAAACATCTAAACAACTATGTTCACTAATTTATTCGGCACATAAATCACCTTTTTTGGCGGTTTATTGCTTGTGAATTTGACGACATTTTCATCAGCCAGCGCCGCTTGTTCGATAGCATCCTTGTTAGTATCGGCCGGTAGCTCCAATTTGGCGCGAAGCTTACCGTTGACCTGAACGATGATGGTCATCACATCGCTCACCAGATATTTTTCATCCCACTTTGGCCAGTGATTAACGTGAATGGTATCAGCATGGCCCAATTCCTGCCACAATTCCTCGGTGATGTGCGGCGCAAATGGTGCCAAAATTTGCAGCAGACTCTCCAGGGTAAACCGCCATGTTTCTGACGCTTGCATGCCATGTGATTCTTTGAACTTGTATAAACCATTAACCATTTCCATCATCGCTGCCACTGCCGTGTTGAATTTTTCGTCCTCGATATCGCGGGTGACTTTCTTGATAGTGAGGTGAGTGAGGCGCAACAGCTCCGCGACTACATCACCATCCTCTTCCAGAGTACACTCTTCGCTCAAATCTCCACTGGAGATTTCTCGCGAGCGTTCGGCTGAAGCGTCCGCTATTCGCGAACACTTCACAGCCTCTGTCAGAGGAGGTAATGTAGCCGCCTCAACAAACTCCTGCACCACATTCCACACTCGGTTTAAGAACCGATACGTCCCCGGCACGCCGCGCGGATCCCATGGCGCGTCCATGTCGTACGGTGCAATAAACATCTCGTATACGCGCAATGCGTCAGCGCCGTAACCACTGTCCATAATTTCCATCGGGTCGATGACATTGCCCTTTGACTTGGACATCTTTTGGCCGTCCGGCGCCATAATGTAGGCATTGTACATCATCCGCTTGAATGGCTCCGGCGTCGGCACTAGACCGAGTTTATAGAAAAAGCGCATCCAAAAACGACTATACAATAGGTGTGCTACCGCATGATCGGCGCCATTGTAATAATCAACCGGCGCCCAGTGCTTGATAAGCTCCGGATTCCACGCCTGCTGGTCGTTGTGCGGATCGAGATAGCGCAGGAAGTACCAGCTGGAACAAGCATAGCCGTCCAGCGTATCAGTTTCGCGTCGCCCCTCATGCCAATTGTCGCCCGCTGGCTTTGGCTCGGTGATTGGCACAGTTTTACCCGTCTCAACATCAACCCACACGCGCACCCAGTCATCAACCTGTGCCAATACCGAAGTGTTGCCGCCCGTCGGCTTGAAATCCTCGACCTCTGGCAAAATCACCGGCAAACATTCGTCCGCCACAGCGATTGGCCCGAAACCGTCAACATGAACCATCGGAATTGGCGCACCCCAGTACCGCTGGCGAGAAATCAGCCAATCGCGCATCTTATAGGTAGTCTTGCTCCGGCCCAGGCCCTGTTGCTCCAGCCAGGCTACCACCTGTTCGCGAGCCTCTTCGCTGCGCAGGCCATCAAAATCACCCGAATTAATCAATTCGCCTTCGCCCGTGTAACAGCCAGCATCCACCGAGTTTTCTGGCTTTTCAATCACTTGCACTACTGGCAAATCAAATTTTTCGGCAAACTCCAAATCGCGCTCATCATGCGCCGGCACCGCCATAATCGCGCCAGTACCGTAACCACCAAGGATGTAGTCCGCCACCCAAATTTGCACTTTCTGGCCGTTGACTGGATTGATAGCATAGCTGCCAGTAAAGACGCCTGTTTTATCTTTATTTTCTTGGCGTTCGACGTCGGATTTTTTCTGCGCTGCTTGAATGTACGATTCGACTTTAGCACGCGTGTCGGCATTAACCAGCTGAGACACTAGCGGATGCTCTGGTGCCAGTGCCACATACGTCGCACCAAACAGCGTGTCAGGGCGCGTAGTGAAAACAGTGATGACGTCGTCGCAGCCCTCAACTGCGAACTCAACCTCCGCACCGATTGACCGGCCGATCCAATTTTTCTGCATGGTCTTAACCATTTCCGTCCAATCCAAGTCATCAGTCGCCTCTAGAATCTCATCAGCATAGGCTGTGATGCGGAAAAACCACTGTTTGAGGTTGCGCTTGGTGACGGGGTTGCCGCAGCGCCAACATTTGCCGCCCTCAACTTGCTCGTTAGCTAGTACCGTATTGTCAGTATCACACCACCATTGCGGCTGCTCCTTTTGGTACGCCAAATCATGCTTGTATAGCTGCGTAAAAATCCACTGGGTCCACTTGTAATACTCGGGGTCAGCGGTGGAAATCTCCTTTGACCAATCATAACTAAATCCGAGGCGCTTCAGCTGCTCCTTAAAATGAACCTTGGCTTCGTCATGCGCCACTCGCGGCGTTTTACCAACCTTGATGGCATAGTTTTCCACTGGCAGACCAAAGCTATCCCAACCAATTGGATGATAAGTATTATAGCCCTGTTGGCGCTTAAGGCGCGCTTTAATATCAGCAAATTGAAACGTCCGACCGTGACCGATGTGAATACCCGCGCCAGTGATGCCAGGAAGCATGCTGAGACTATAGTACTTTGGACGCATTGTATCACTAAGGTCAGTGACATAGGTACCGTCAGCTTCCCATTTATCTTGCCATTTTTTCTCAATTTCCGTCGGATTATATCGTTTCATACCCGTAATTATATCAAAGAACTCCGCTTCAAAAAAACGGAGTTTCCTTGACGTAAGCACATTTCTTATGCAGATTGAGACACTGAAGAGTTAGACATACCCTTGAATAATTCTTCAACAACCGACTTCAGGCTAGCAGCATTAGACGGAATATCAATGGATTCGGTTTTACTCGTATCAATATCGAGAGATAAACTCGCCGATGAATCTTTGCCTTTACCCTTAATCTCAACTGCTTTTAGCGCATGTGAATTGACATCAGCCCAAATTTTCAACGTACCGTTAGATCTACCTGTTTTATTTACTGATCCGTTATTATGGCGGACATCTTTAGTGCAATTTTTAATATCTTTGCCAATTGACGTACTTTCTAAAGCTTTCGAAAAATCCTTTGCCTTAGATACAGATTCATCACTATTTAAATCTATCTCAAAGCCACGACCACCATTACGATCGTCAATTTTTGTATCTTTTATAATTAAGAAACTGTTTTGCCTATATATATCGGCAATCTCTTTTCGGGCCTTACTGTCATTTTGCAGTTTTTTAACAATCTCCGCCGAGCATTTAATATCGGTATTACTGTTGGCAATATCTTCAGCCGTCGTCTTTAGCCATTTGCCATCAATTTTTGACATCTTCTCTTCAAGCTGCGATATAATTTGCTTTTTAACAGCTTCTATTTGCTGCTTTAACGACGGGCTGGCCTCATACGCTGAGCTAGGTACGTTTGATTCTATTGCCAGGCTAACCACACTTTCCACAAGCTTTCGCATACCATCAAGCTTAATGTAAATCGTGCCATCCTGATCAGCAACAACAGCAGCCTTCAAATTAACAGTTTTTGAAACGTTCTTAAGAGTTATTTTCGCTTCAACATCAGTTTTGGTTTTCGGCGAGTCGGCAGCAGATTTGATATTTAATTCAATTTTACTATCATTACTAGCAATCACTGTCATCTTGCCATTTACTAACGCCTTTTTGGTCGTCATGGTATTGACTACGGCATCGGTTACTATCTTCTGCGGATTCTGCCACCATAAGAAATACAATAGCGCGGCAGCAATGGCTAAAATTAAAATTAACACGCCAGAAATAATGCCAACAATCAATCCAACTTTTTTCTTTGGTTTTATCGCTGCATTACCATATGGCGGATGTGTCACAGACACAGATGAAGCGGCTGGCTTTTTTTGCGACTTCGGCAATGATCCAGATGGCGACTTCTGTGCTTTTGTCTGTTTACTATTATCCATAAATCCCCTCTCTTTATTTAAGCACTTTATACTATAACAAATTACCCTTTAAATTGCGAGAAAAATTGATTTTTCCTGGCAATCCACTGCGGCGTTTGGCGCACCAACTTTTTCTCATCCTCAGTACTATGAAGATTTATTTTTATAGCCTCCTCTAACCATACTCCGCCGCTAGAACCCTTAAACAAAGCAATACCTTCAGATTTTAATTTATCGCGAACAAATGCCCCGGCTTCAATTGCATTGCGGCATTCTTTTACTTGGCAGCCTTTCTGGCGAGCAGCTGGCGCCAAATACATATTCGCTTTTTCGCCAACCGTAACAACCCAATCCAGCAGCTCTGTACTACAATGCGACCCCAAATCAGCATGTGCCTGTTCAAAAATGCCGCGCAGCCCGTTCATATTACCCAGCACAGCAATCCGCTGCGGCGTTTCCATCTTATATAACGACTGTAAAGCCGCCAATGCTGTCAATGGCGTTGAGCTGTAACTATCGTCGAGCAGCCAAGTATTATCCGCGCCGCGAAGTAGATTCATCCTGCCTGGCAACGGACGCAAGCTTTCTACGCCTTTTTTAATATTATCCTCGCTTTCGCCTGTAGCATAACCAACGGCTGCTGCTACAATTACTGGACGAATATTATGCTCGCCAATCAGCTTGACGTTAACTTCCAATCCTTCGGTGTTTTCCGGCGACATAATAAAGCCATGATGTCCGTCCTCCAAAGAAAAATTACGGTCATCAAAATTATACTCCGCCACCGGATCGCTGCCATATGTCGTAATATTAGGATTTGTCAAAAAGCTCGCAAAACGCCCATCGATATCATCGCGGTTTATCATTGCCATCCGTGAAAAGTTTGCTAATGAAATCATCTCGTTTGCTACCTCTTCCAGAGAATGCTCAACCTGCATACGTCCGTTTGTTACAGAAGTTACAATAGTAATATCGGGAATTATATAACTCCTAAACCACTCATTATAGCCAGGTTCTTGCGGATTAAATTCCTGAACAATTAGCTGAACCGCCGAGTTTTCTGTTTTAATATATTTTTTTATTTTGCGCCGCAGCCTGAACCATCTAAATAACCCTTTTTCCGGCATATTTACGCCCATTAACTGTAATAGAACGTCAGCCTTAGTCCTGGGCTCTTCTTCGTTAAGCCTGATATTAAATTGCTGCGCCAAAACTGTACCTATGGCAATTTTCGCGCTAGCCTTGCCGGCGCTACCTGTAACGGCAATTATTTTTATACCGGGATGAGTCGCGAAAAATTCTCGCACCAATTCCGCCAGCTTTTCTTCTTTCTTTTTTGAAATTATAACAACCATAACTACATCATACCATAAGCGGCATGAAAGAGCTGCTACGCGCCCACCCGGGGCATGTTTGAAACGTGTTTGTCTTTCAATTGGCAAGCATAGGAGATGCCCCTATGCGTACCAGCTCACGATCAATTATGCACTATCCAGTAAAAAAACACAAGCATATTACTTATTAAAATAATCAGGTAAAACTTTCCCTACTAACACCCCTGCTAGTAGGACCGCGAAACCACACATAATCGACGGAATACCAGAAATCGTCGACGGATCTACGATATTAACAAACGTTGTCGGCACCATAAACAAGATATAGCCAATCATTAGCGAACACAGAGATCGGCGAATATTTTTTACAGCAGCTTTACTCTGGATGTAAGCGTATACAATAGCAATAATCAACAAACCATAGTAGTATCCCGCATAAATCGGATAAAATTCATCGCGATTCTCAAAGATTACGTAATTGCCTAAGCAGGCGCCAGCTTTTACGCCGTCAGCTTCCAGTAAAAAATAACCAACGAATAGTGCTGACAAAATATAACCTAGAACCGGAATCCAGCGCCTTTTATCGCCAGAAAGTTGATAAATCAGATGAACACCCAGAGGCGGCAGCATGGTAATCGCTACATAACCGAGCTTCGCCCAACCTAGACTATCAAGAAAAATCGTACCTTCGCAGACATTATACTCGGCCCACTGAAACAGCGCCAGGCAGACGAGCAGCGCCATAGCAATCCTTGTTACAGCGTTTAGCTTATAGCGCCAAAACGTATATAGCGCCAAAACAAGCTCAATCGCTAGCGTTGCCAGCATCACTGGCGGCGAAAAGCAGTAAAGTTTCGGCTTCTTAAACTTATTCATATGATGAATTATACACCATTATGGCGGCTAGTCGTTGTCGCGAGCAGTAAACCATTCACCGAATTTCTGCCAATGTTGAAAGTGACAAGGGTTAATCTCCGCACCGTCATGGCGGAGCGCAAATTCTTCAGCAATTGTTAACCCGCCGCTATCCTCCATTGATACAACCTGATTCATTGACGTTCCTTCGCCGCGCGGCTCGTTTATAAACACGCCAGTTTGATCAGATATAAATAACTTTAATTACTCGCCATCAAAGTACGCCACGACGTCATGCAATATAATTCTCCGATCATTTTTATCTTTCATCAAAGCCAAAAAATCTTCAGCCGTAAACCAATTAGCAACATCTTTCATATAACCGCCCGGAAAGCCGCCAAGTGCTGGAATTTCCCAGCTGCTATCGTTAACGACAACCGGCTGGCCTGCTTTTTCGTACGCCGACTTAACTTTCGCTTCGGTAATTTTCAGCGGATCATGATGCTGGATTTCATCAATGTCAATTTGCAGCGGCTCAACAACAATACTATAATCTTTCAGAACCGACTTGGCTTCTTCAAGTTTGTGCTGGTTGCCAGTAGCAAATGTAATTCGTTTAGACATAAGATTTATTATAGCACCTCTTATTTCAGGCTTCTTATTACAACGTAGCGAGAAATCGGCGAACACTATCAATTGGTTTAAATAAGCGGTACGTTTCAGCGTCCTCATCCGGCGTTAGTTCGGCGCGAGTTTTGCCGCCATAACCATCTGGGCAAAATATTTTATCCCAGCCAAAACCGCCATCGCCTATGGGATGCTCAGAGATGGCGCCATGAAGTTCAGCACGAAACAATTTGACCCGCTCGCCGTCGTAGTAGCCAAATACACACGCCGCCACTGCCGATCGATCGCCAAAGCCATCAAGCATCCGGCAAAGATTCTCTAAACCGTTCGGCGCCTCCACAAAAAACTTAATAAACGGACCCGGCAGTCCGCCCAACGCTGTAAACTCAAGCGCCACATCCTCAACCAAAACCGGACATTTAGCGACTACATACGCCTGACGCACCTTATGTTCAACAACTTCTTCCAGGCTAGTTGATTGAATTTCTGTTAAATCAACCGCTCGATGTTTCAGCGGTAAGCCCAGCATGCGCGATAAGTAATCTGCCTTGTGCGGATTGCCGGTGATAAAAGTAACCGTCTTCATCGTGCTTACACCTTAATTTCAGAGTTTATCTTCTGAAATCGTGGCACAGATTTCTCGTCCAGTACTACTGTTTCCGTGAACATACTGGCAGGGCGGGCGAATAATTCGTATTCATTCTCACAGAGAGGTCTGTAAATCACCAGGAGCTCTTCCGTCTCAGTTTCTAATGCTAGACCGATCACCTCGTATAGTTTGCTTGACTTGCTATGCTTGTACGTGCCCTTGCTGATTTTTGCGCAACGGCTCCGTTCTTTGCTGTCCGCCGTTTCTTCGCGATACTTCTCTGGCTGAGCACGGAAGATTTTCACCCATTTACTATCATCTGCCAAGTCATGATATTTAATGTAATGTCGTTTATCAAAGCCGCCTTTATCCTGCTTTTTACGCGCCATTTCTTCCTGGACTTGCTCTGTAGAAAAGCCAAAATCCTGGCGCAGCGCGTCAACGACTTCCTGCAAATCAGCCAGCTCTTTGAGCGATTCATCACGCTGATTATCGCCCAGCGGAATTTCATCTGCCTCCTCGTGAACCTTGCGGAGCAGTTCGCGGCGAAATTCTTGCTTGTTTAGTTCGCGGTACTCCGTATGTAAAACTTCTTCGTCATCCAGACACTTTTTCACGACTTTATCGCGAACTAGTTTTTGTAAGTAAAATCGAATCATGCTAGTAAACCTCCTCCATTTATTATAGCAGCTAATGATTTTATTATCCTCTGGCGCAAGGCATTGTCGAGTAGGACTATCACTGCGTGATTACGCCCGCCGAGAGTCATGCGCTCAATAATTAACGATAAACCGCGTACGATCTTGATACAAGCGATTTCTCGCTGAGTCGTCGGCTCCTCGCCCAACTGCTCAATGACCAAACGCCGAATATTGCACATACGTTTGGCAGTTTCGGGGCGTTCCATCTCGCGGTTGTACGTAAAATTAACTACATCGTACCAGCGCGGCCAATCATCACGAAAACTCTCAAAGTCAACTAGCCAATATCTATCACCGTCATACAATAGATTATTTTCGGTAAAATCCGCATGCATTGGTCGCGCTTCGCATAAGCTATGATTATTACGCAAGAAATCCAAACTAGCCCGAAATATTTCCGGCGGTATCGCTTCTAAATTAAACCCGGATATAATTCGCTCTAGTTTCTGCCAAATATATTCTCCGCCTTTATTTTGTCGCGACCAGCGCGAGCAACGACGTTTCTGACTGCGAAAATAGTAGTCTATTTGCACGAAGCTTTGTACAAAAAAGTCATCAGGCACGTCGGCTAGCTCTGGCGTCCATCCGTCGATAAATTGCGTTAAGATTTTCACATCGTCATGATACAGCAACTTTGGTACAGAAAATGGTATATCGTTAAAATTATGAGTCAATTTATCAAAAGTTCGCAAACCATTCACTTCGCGCAATATTTCATCTTTGCCAGTCACCCCGGGCTGCGACTGCTTACAAAACACGCGTTCGCCAAACCAATCTACTTCGCTAACCGCAAACCTATGATTCTGGCGAATGACTCTGATAGTCTTTAGATCGGCGCTACCATTCTTCATTTTATTCTCCTACGTGAATTAAAGGCTCGACGCCATCTTCATAAACTAAGTCGTCAATCGTGATTTCGTAAATATGTTTATCGCCGCGAAACACGAAAAATCGAACGGTTTTCTGCTGCTGCCAAGCCTGCATTATTTCCGCCCGCACGCCATCAGCAATATCGCCAAATACCCACAGCTCATCAGCGCGCGCCACCAGCGTATTATTGGCGCGTCGCACCGTGTCACGCTCTACCGCGTCGAGCAAAAAATAATCAAAGCTGGTAAATGGATTAATCGGCACAACGCCCTGGTCAAGCACAAATTTCGTGACGAAAAATCTCATGTAAAAATATTTCTTGGACATGGCGGCAAACACAACCGTGTCGGCGGGTTTGATGGTGAGGGCGCGATGTGGTTGCTGTATCATGGCTATGCCTACGTTACTGTATGAGTTCTAATAATGTTTGCTCGTCAATAATTTTGGTGCCGTATTGTTCGGCTTTTTTCAATTTACTGGCACCGACCTTGCCGCCGGCTACTAAATATGTTGTATCTTTTGCAACAGCGGTTTGGAAGGTGCCGCCGAGTTCGCGGATTTTTTCCGCAGCAGTATCACGGCCCATCGACTGCAGAGTGCCAGTGATGACGAAACTTTGGCCAGCTAGTCGGTCGGATTTTTGGCTAAACTGCGGCATCACGCCCAAGTCAGCAAATTTTTCAAGCAGCCCTACATTATCCTCATCAGCGAACCACGCCACGATCGACTCGGCAACAATTTCACCCACACCATCCACCTCGCGCAGCTCATCAATGGTCGCGCGAGACATAGCCTCAAGACTCTCAAAGTGGTTTGCCAGATCAATTGCCGTCTGCGCGCCGACATGACGAATGCCGAGGCCGAACAAAAATCGTTCCAACACTGGCTGTTTTTTAGCAGCAATGGCATCAATGAGTTTTTGCGCAGAAATCTCAGCGAAGCGCTCCAACTGCAGTAAATCATCTTTCGTCAACTTGTAAATATCCGCCAAGTCATTAACCAGCCCAGCCTCAACCAACGCCTCGACATTTTTCTCGCCTAAAGTATCAATGTCCAGCGCGCCTTTGGAGGCAAAATGAGCTAGGGCTCGCTTCAAAATCAGCGGGCCGCTCAAACCTTTAACGCGGTAGACTGCCTCACCCTCTGGCCGCACAAACTCTAGCTCCGGATATTGGCGTGCCAATTCTGCCAGGTAATCAATTGGCTTGGAGTCTGCTGACCGCAATTCTTTCAAAACACTCTCAACCTGCGGAATGATATCGCCCGCCTTGAAAATCACCACCGTGTCACCGCGGCGCACATCCAACCTAGCAATTTCGTCGGCGTTATGCAAGCTAGCGTGCTGCACCGTCGTACCTGCCACCACCACGGGGTCAAACACCGCTACTGGCGTAGCTGCACCTGTTCGACCGATGGAAATAACCATATCGCGGACGATGGTTGTAGTCTGCTCAGCAGCATACTTGTAGGCCACGGCGCCGCGCGGATTTTTACCAACCAACCCAAGGCTTTCATACAACGCTCGATCATTGATCTTAATCACCAAACCATCAGTATTAAACGGCAAATCGTGCCGCTTGTCATCCCATTTGTTAACGAAATTCATTACATCCGCTAAAGTAGTAAAAACGCTTGCCTGCTGATTACGAGCAATTCCTAGAGCAGTCAGCGCCTCGTAAGCAAAGCTGTTGGTCGGTACCTCAGCGTCGTCATCGCGCAGTACATCATAGCCGCGAAAATACAGCGGTCGCGCCGCCACCAAAGACGGATTAAGCTGGCGAATTGTCCCTGCTGCCAAATTGCGCGGATTCGCAAATTCTGGCTGCCCGGAGGATTTTTGTTTATCATTGAGTGCCGCAAAGTCACGTTTCAGCATCACAATCTCGCCGCGAATTTCTGTCCGCCCGCGCAAAAATTGTTCAAAGCCTGACGCTTCATGCAACCGCAGCGGTACATTTTTTATAGTCCGCACATTGTTCGTCACATCCTCGCCGATAAAGCTGTCACCGCGCGTCACCGCCTGCGAAAGCACTCCATCAATATAAATCAACGCGCATGCCAAGCCATCCATCTTGATATCGGTAAAAAATTCATGCTTATGTCCCGGCATCAGCTTATCAGTACGCTCAATCCACGCTTCGATTTCATTCTTATCAAACACGTCGTTCAGGCTAACCATCCGCCGCTCGTGGCGCACTTTTTGAAAACCTTCAAGCAGCTTGTTACCCACCCGCTGCGTCGGACTATCTGGCGTAATCCACTCTGGATGCGCTGCTTCAATGCTCCTTAGTTCTATCATCAAGCTGTCGTACACCGCATCGCTGACGCTTGGCTGGTCAAGCGCGTAATATTCGTAACTGTATTGATTGAGCAGTTTTTTTAGCTCGTCAACTCTTCGTTGGCTTACTGTCACTTTCAACAACTTTCCTATAAAATGTATAGACATAGGCAGCAATTATCACAATCGTGATATACACCAGCATTAATCCGACAACTGACACGATCGGCATCCAATCAATGACCGGTAAAGCACTTTTTAATGCACCGTCTATCATAATAGTCGGCATCAAGACAACGACCCACATCAATGCGATAATTACAAAGCCCCAAGACAACCGGAATAGTATTCGAACACGACGACCCGTCACTATATCTCCAGCCAACCGCAACGCCCTAAACGGATACATCCCAGGAAGCGTAACGATAATCATCGCGAACAACGTTGATAATATCCAAAAAGCAGACAGTGTAATAACTAAAATTGACGCACCGCCCGCCAGCATTAAAATAATTGTCTGGCTTAGCATACCCGAAGCAGAAAGGGCGCCATAAATAATAACAGCAGCTGCAGCCGGAATAAGCTGAATAAGCAGCACAAGAATCAGCACCATTAAAGCAATTACCGGCGAACCAGAGCTATACAAACCGTCGCGCATTTTTGGCTTCTGTCCAGCGGAGATAGCACGCACCAGCCAAACTGCCGAAAGCCACGCGAACAAACCAATCAAAACGTTAGCCGCTTGCTGCGAAGGGCTAGTAGCGGACGAGCCAGTTGTGTAATTAATCACTACGCCAGAAAATATTCCAATTGTTGTAAAAAAGCCATTAAACCCACTATCCTTCATCTCATTCATAGCATCTTTTAGCTGCTGGTAGGTATTTTGCGACATAGCGTTTGAGAGCAAAAAAGCCAAAGACGTAAATACTAAGACTAACGCAAAAAACGTTTTCTTATTTTTCCATAATATCGTAAAAACCTGCTTCGTAAAAGACCAGTATCCCGGAAGCTTTAATTGTCGCCGATAATCACGCCGCTTAGACAAACGGAAACTGCGATGCGGGCGTCGCGCCAAAAAATTCTGCCGCCGCTGACTCAGTTTACTAAAATCTCTTTTAAACTTAGGCCAGAACTTTTTTTTCTTTGGCGCTGGCTTTTTACTCTGAGATTTAATCGTCTCTTTGTTAATTTGTTTCTTAGATTTCTTTGTTGTCATAATTACATCTTTGCGGCGTTATTCCTTAATCTAGTAATACGATCCTCTAGCGGCGGGTGGGTGCTAAATAACTTTGAGAAAAAACCAGGCTTCAACGGATTGTTCATGAATAAATTAGCAGTTGAAGAGCTTTGCCTTCGCATTGGTTTGCCGTATTGCCGCAACTTCTCTAGCGCACTAGCTAAGCCTTCAGTATCGCGCGTTAATAATACCCCCGAGGCATCCGCTAAATACTCGCGCTGCCGGCTGACTGCCAGCTGAGTGATTGTGGCCAAAATCGGCGCTAAAATAACCACCACTAGTCCAAGAGCATAGATAACTGGATTGACATCTCTATCGCGATCGTCGCTATAAAACATCATCCTTAATGCCAAATCTGCAAACAAACCGATTGCGCTCACCAGACCAAAAGCAATCATACTGACGCGAATATCGTAATTACGCACATGACTCATCTCATGCGCCATCACCGCCTCCAACTCGCGCTTATCCATAATTTCTAGCAGTCCAGTAGTCGCACCGACAATAGCGTGTTTTGGGTCGCGTCCTGTCGCAAAGGCATTTGGCGCTGGATCATCGATAATATATACCTTCGGCATGGGCATGCCAGAAGTAATCGCCAAATTTTCCACCACTCGCCACAATTCTGGCGCATCCTTTTTTTCAATTTCCTGCGCGCCAGTCATCGCCATAGCTAATTTACCAGCAATAAAATACTGCAGCCAAGCATATAGAATTGAACAGCCAAAGACTATCGCCGCCAAAGAATAGTTATCAGTTGCCGCGCCGACAAATACGCCGATAACGCCGATAATCGCCACAAACACTGCCATAATTAATACGGTGTTTCGCTTATTATGAGAAATTGCACTATACATATATTCATTATACCAAAAACCGCCCGCCGAAAACAGGCGAGCGGCTTAGTTGATGCAAAGATTATCCTACTTTAGAATTTTACCTCAACTGGATTTTCAACGCTTGCTCGATCGGCAACTTCAAAGAATTCCTTAGCCTGGAAACTAAACATGCCAGCGACAATATTTGCCGGGAATGTTTGAATCTTCGTATTTAAGTCGCGGACGCCGCCATTATAGAATCGGCGCGACGCCTGAATCTTGTCCTCTGTATCAACCAGCTCTTGCTGTAGTTGTAAGAAGTTTTCATTAGCCTTCAACTCTGGATATGCCTCAGCGACAGCGAATAAGCTTTTTAGCGCACCTTCCAGCATATTCTCCGCCTGAGCAGTATCAGCCACACCCTTGGCGTCCATAATAGCTGAACGCGCCTCAGTCACCTTTTCAAATACTTCTTTTTCATGCGTAGCATATCCCTTAACCGAGTTGACTAAGTTTGGAATCAAATCAGTCCGGCGTTTGAGCTGCACAGTGATATCGCTCCATGCTTCCTCTACGCGATTGCGCAGCGTCACTAAACTATTATATGTGCCGATAAAGAATCCTATCACCAGCAAGATGATGACACCGATTACTACTATTAATGTTATTGCTAACCCCATTGACAAATCTCCTTATGGTTTACATATTCATTATACTACGTACATTTTTGGTGCGCAAGGCGGGAATCGAACCCGCACGACTTTTGGTCAAGGGATTTTAAGTCCCTCGCGTCTACCAATTCCGCCACTCGCGCTGATTTTTATTTACACGCCAGAATTTCACTAACCAGCGCTGCTTGTATTATACTATATTTATGAAGCAAATTGTAATAGTTCACGGCGGGTCAAGTTTTAACAGTTATGAAAATTACTTGGATAGTCTAAAAAATAGCCCTCTCCACTACGAGCGATTGCTTTGGGCGCAAAAATGGCGCGAATGGCTGGCGCAAACCACAACTGGCTACGATGTATTACTGCCAAATTTCCCAAACAAACAGAATGCGCAGTACGAAGAATGGAAGACTTATTTCGAAAAGCTATTGCCGCTACTCGGCAGCGACGTTCAGTTGGTTGGCTATAGCCTGGGCGCAATGTTTTTGGCTAAATATTTACACGAATCACCACTTGGTTCGCCAGTCCGACGGCTGGTATTAGTGTCGCCGTGCTATGACGACGAATCAGTTGAAGATTTAGGCAGTTTTCGAGTGACAAGTGCTGCTGGTTTAGAAAAATCAGCAAAGGAAGTTCATTTATTTCACAGTCAAGACGATCCAGTAGTGCCGTTCTCTGAACTTGCCAAATTTCAGCGTGATTTACCGACCGCCAAGGTGCATATTTTTGAAGACCGCAACCACTTTTTCCAACCGACCTTTCCGGAGTTGAAAGAACTGCTCAAAAAATAAAAAACGCCCGATATCCAGGCGTTTCATAGTCACTTGGAGGCACGTACGAGAGTCGAACTCGTCTAAAAGGTTTTGCAGACCTCTGCGTAACCGCTCCGCCAACGCGCCGCTTCATTCATTATATCAAATTACAGCTGCTCTTTGAACATCTCGTAAAATTCGCCGCATTTAGCAATCAACTCGCTGCACGCTCCCTGCTCGACAATTCGACCATCTTTCATAAAGTAAATCACGTCGGCTTTTTTAACGGTGCTGAGGCGATGGCTAATGGCGACAATGGTTTTTGATTTCTGGCGGAACAGTCTTTGGAAAATCCGCGCCTCGGCGGCGGCGTCGACAGCGCTGGTAGGTTCATCCAAAATAACGATCGGTGCATCGCGATAAAAATTACGCGCCAACGCCAGCCGCTGCCATTGCCCGCCCGACAAGTCCACACCCTTGTCATCACTATCATCCGTCATCCATTTGTCAACATAGCTATCCCCGCCCTTTGGCAATTTCTTCACGAAATCATCAGCTTCCGCCTGCTTAAGTGCGACCGCCAGTCTCTTTAGGTCTAACTCACGAGAAACATCGCCGTACCACACATTTTCATAAGCGGTTGCAAAATCATAGCGAATGAAACTCTGGCTCAAAACAGCTAATTGTCGGTGCCAATCAGCCATATTTACCTCGCTAAGATTTTGCCCATCAATCAAAATCTCGCCACCAGTCGGTTGATACAATCCCGTCAATAATTTCACCAGCGTGGTTTTACCCGCACCATTCTCGCCAACAATCGCCACATGCTGGCCGCGCTTAATATCCAGCGACAAACCTTTGAGTACTAAAGTTTCGCTGCCTGGATAATGAAATTTGACATTACTCACCGTAATTGATTTGTCCATGCTAAGCGGCAGGCTTGGCTTGGTATCAGCTAACGGCAATTCCATGAACCGCTGATAATCGACCATATTTGCCACTTCCTCGTCAATAGAATTATAGGTCGAAATCAAGCTATCAACGCTACTAAGTACCCGGCTCACCATTTGCTGTACTAAAACGAACTGGCCGATTGGCTGGCGATGAGCAATAATTTCCAGTGTCACCCACACCAGCGCCGCTACTTCCGCAACTGCCTGTAGCACCTCGCCGCCAAATCGCTTAGCCATAAAACTGCGCTCATACTTAATCATCTGCAGCTGATCTTTATCTCGCAGGGCAGCCCTCTCTGCCAGCAAATGTTTGATAACACCGTACAGTCTCAACTCGGCAATATCTTCAGGTTTGCTAATCGCGTACTCAATCCACCACATGTGCCGCCTGATATTAGTATTTTTGCGCCAATAATTTGACGTCAAACGAGACAGACGAAATTGAATAATGCCACTGGGGATAATAGCCACAACAAGCAGCAAGCCCAACCACCAACCAACTGATGAAATAATCCATAACCCAACTACCAACGAGACGATATTTGTAGCGATGTTAGTCAGCCGCGAAAATAGATACGAGAATGAACTGGCAAAACGTCTCGCCCGATCAAACATATCAATCGTCGCTGGATCATCATAACGCCAAAAATCCAGTCCGTGCAGCCGCATAAACATCTGATCATTGATGCTCGATTCTAGCTGGTAGCGCATCAATTGCTCAAAATATGCCTGCACAATTCCCCAAAAACTCATGATCACACCAAGTATCACTGTAATAACCACATAAGCAAACAACTGCCGCGGATCACCGCCAGCGTATGCCTCGGCTAGCGCAGTCGTTGTCAGCGCTGCAAAATATGTCGTCGCGAGCGGCAACGACGCCGTCAGTACCGCGGCAACTGCTTGGATAAAAATAGCGCGTGGTGATGTCCGCCAAATTGTTACCATAACATTAACCAGCGTTTCAACAATCCGACGGGTTTGAGGCTTATCATTTTCTGACGAATTTGTCATGGTAAAAAATCAAAATAACTCTGTTTGGTGCGAGCGAGAAGACTTGAACTTCCACGAGCGCAATGCTCACTAGCCCCTCAAGCTAGCGCGTCTACCAATTCCGCCACGCCCGCACGATAAGCACAAAACTTACAAAGTACTGTTTTTTGATCTCAGAAAACGATACATCTGTGCTTGCTAGTCATTATACTTTAATTTACGGTGTTTTGTAAACCTGGGTTTTATTTACCGACCAATATGTGACATCCGTATATCTATCTACCGCGCTAACTAAACTGGCATCCTCCGCCAAAGCCTTAACCGAATTCAAATGAATATAATCAATTTTCGTCTGATATAACGCAATTGCCGGGATGTCTTGCTGCCAAATTGAAGTAAATTTACCATACCTATCCATGCGCTGTCTCTTGGATAGCTTTGAGCGTCCGCTTGCCAGAGCATCGTCTGCCACTGCATTATTATAGTTTGAAAAATTCAGTCCGCCGCTAGTAGCCTGAGACGAGTGCCAATAAGCATATACGTCCGGATCGCCCCCCATAGCTAATTCATAAATTAAAACATCAAAATTACGGGGCAGCAACACATTCTGAAGAATGCTCTGCGAGACATCATTAACATCAACGATTTTTACATCAGTAGCAATATTTAATTCCTTTTGCCATACCTCCGCCAACTTTTTCGCAAGTTTTTCATAATTTTCATTTTTTGGCGCAACAATATTCAACGTTAATTTCTGATTGTCTTTTTGTCTAACACCACCTATAACCTTCCATCCCGCAGTGTCCAATAGCCCCTTGGCTTTTTTAACGTTATAACCTTTAGGCTTTATCTTTTCATCCAGAAAACTATTAAGCACTGGACCGTTCATCTCTTCAGTTTCAGATGACAACAGCTTTCGCATCTCTGACACGTTAATACTCAAAGCTAATGCCTGACGTACTGGTTTTGATTGCAAGTACTGGCTCGTCGAATTAAATAGTGCGTACACGCCATTATTTATAGTATGCGGCTCTGAAGAATATGTATTTTTTATCTCATCCGATTGATTATTATACACAAGCTCCGGCGTTCCAGTTATTTCGCGCGTTCGCAAGCTTTTTACAATGTCGTTTTGTGATGGATAAACATACAGCTGGAATCTTTCCAATTTTGGTGTACCGCCATAATAATTGTCGTTCGCGACAGTATATAAAATTTTCTTACTGCCATCCGATGTGACGTTCTGCAGCATCCTAAAAGCAAATGGCCCGCTCGTCACTGGCGATTTACCAAACGGATGTTCACGTAACTCCGAAGGTTTTACATCTCTCAGAATATGCTCAGGCAATACTGGAAAAGTTAAGGCGTGCACAAATGGAGCATACGACGAAGGCAAAATAAACTTAACAGTAAGTTCGTTAATCTTCTCAAACTTTATTGACTGCCAACCAGAAATCTCCGCTCTAGTCTCTGGGCTCGCCAACAACCTCAAAGTAAATAATACATCCGCAGCTGTTATGTTTTTGCCGTCAGACCATCTCAAATCTTTTCTTAACTTAACTATATATTCAGTCTCCTTCTGATTGACTGTCATGCTTTCGGCTAAGTCGCTTTTTATATTTCCAGTCGTGTCGTATTTATACAAACCAGCAAACAGAAGCTTTGCAGCAGAGCGTTCAGCGCTTGTCTTGGCAAATATCGGATTTAAGGTCTCTAACGGTCCGAGAACGCCATCAGAATACGAGCCGCCGGAAGTATACGTCGTAATCATATAAGCATCTTTGGACGCAGCCCATTGCGCTGCACTGACGCCGATCATCAGCATTACTAAAATAATCCAACCAGACACGTTACGCCGCACGCTAGATAACCTATCTAACCGCGAAGTCACAAACTTACGAGCATGCCGCAAACTGCCTCGCTCTAGTTTTTGTAAGCGTTTATTAACAACTTTGCTGGAAAATTTCAGCCGAGTAAACCGATTCCAAGAAGACCCCCCCGAACTCAAAACTATTCTCCTATTTTTGTAGTCCCGGCAAAATCATGCTTGCTAGAATAGACAACACAAAAATAACTGCAAAGATGATTGTTACATCAAATAAGTTCTTATCAAAACCGCGTCGCGTCGTAAATAATTCTCCAGATGCGCCGAAACCAGCACCCAAGCTAGCCCCGCGCTGCTGCAATAAAATTGCTGCGATCATTAAAACCGCCGAACCCAGCGTAATATAAGGTAAAATTGTATCTATTGCCATAATAATATAATTACTCCTCTTCCCGCTGTAAAACCAGCGCGCTACTTATTATATAGTTTACCAGACTAAGTATAATTCCAGCAAGAATTGAGTTAGCAAACGTCATGGAAAGCCCCGGCGCAATCGCTAACGAAATATAGACCATCAGACCGTTAACAACCAAAGTAAATAAGCCTAGCGTTAACAAAATCGCTGGCAAGGCAAGAATGGTAATAACTGGCTTTAAAATAGTATTTACCAAAGAAAAAATCAACCCTGCCAGCACAAAAGTCCAGACTGATGTCAATCCCGAGATCTCACTACCGAACAGTCGAATTGCCACCCAAATACCCACTGAATTTAAGATCCAACGCAGTAAAAAAGTTGCTGATTGCCTCTTCATATCACCGTCTATTATACTACAAAATAAAAACTTCCACTACTCTATGGAGTTGTTGGACAAGAGGCTCTTTCGGCCTTGCCTTCCGTACTGAGCCAGCGCATTTTAATATTACTCTTCTCGGCTTCTATGCAGAACTTCGAAGAATTTGCCCATTTCACAGATATACCAGTACTACCCCTATAAGATTTTGGTATAGTTGTTGGATAGGTATTATTGAAATTTAATTCCTGTTTCATGGCGCTGGCCGCTGAACTTAAATCTGATGATAGCGCCGTTTCAATAGTACTTGACCGCCAAGATGCATAGCCAAATATAGCAATACCCGCCAAAATAGCAATCACTACAATGACTATCATCAACTCAACAATGGTAAATCCATTCTTTTTCATGTCTTCACTATATCACATCGCTTATGTTTTAAGAACATCCCTCAAAAAAGCGGCAACTGTTTTAGCTTTTTGCTCGCCGATAGACATAGACAATTCTTGGATGCTAGCTCTGGACACGCCTGTTACGCTACCAAATTTTCTTATCAATTTTCGCCGTGTTTTTGGTCCCACGCCAGGAATTTCCTCCAGCTGGTTTTTCGTTTGCTGCTGACGTTTGAGCGCCGTGTGGTAGCTCACCGCAAAGCGGTGCGACTCGTCGCGGATGCGCTGGAACAATTTGACGATGTCAGTTGTTGCGAGAGTATTCTTGTCCGTCTTCGAATGCTCTTTATGATTTTGCTCAGTGCTAGCTCGCAAGTTTTTTGAGTGAGAACCGGCGTTGCGCTGGCTTGGGTGTAAATTCACTATATAAACATCGCCGTCTTCGTGAATCGCGATATCTGCCCGTGGCTGCGACCGAATATACTCAATGAACGCCGTATCAATCTGCGAACCAATTTTATGTATCAGCAACTCTTCCTCGCGCTTGGCGATGCTGATAATCGGCACGGTGACACCACGCTCATCACGCGCTTTGATGGCCGCCGCCAGCTGGCCTTTACCGCCGTCAATCAGCAGCAAATCGGGACGACCCCAGCTTTTCAGATGACGCTCGCTCAGCCGGCGAAAAATCGTCTGATAGATATTACCCGTGTCATCATTTTTCTCACTGACTTTGAATTTGCGGTACTCCGCCCGATCGCTCGCGCCATTGGTAAATACCACCATGCTAGCGACCACGTGCCGCCCGCTCATATGCGAAATATCATAACCCTCGATGCGCGCTGGAATACCTTTTAGACCCAACAATTTCGCCAAATCAGCCAGCGCCTTGTCTTTAGAAATATCCAAAAACTCTTTGTCGCCAAAACAAACCCGCCGCTGCAACTCCTGCATGGCGCGCAGCTTATTGCGAAGATCAGCCGCCCTCTCAAAATCATGCAGCCCAGCTGCCGTTTTCATGTCGCGCTCCAGCTCGGCAGCGATGGCTTTACGGTTGCCCTTGATGTAGCTGATGAGTTTGCGTAGATTAGCTTTATAGGTAGCTGACCCATCACTCAGCCGCGGGCTCAAGCCCAAATCTTCATCTAATTTCGACTGCCCTGGCCGTCGCTGCCTGGTCAAATACGGAAACACTCGCCGCAGATATCGCAAGGCTTTTTTTAACGCAAAGCCATTGTAAAACGGGCCAACATATTCCGCACCGTCATCCGCGGGATTACGCGTAAAGCTGACGGTCGGCCACTCGCTTTTCATGTCGATTCGCACATACATCTGCGACTTATCATCGCGTAGCAGCACGTTGTAACGCGGCATATAGCGCTTGACCATCTCGCTTTCCAGAAACAGCGCGTCAACCTCACTCTCTGTCTCAATCCAATCAGTATCAGCAATTTCCGCCACCAACGCCATGGTTTTATTGTCCCGCCCGCGCGAATCCTGAAAATACTGGCGCACGCGGTTTTTCAGCACCGCCGCCTTGCCCACATAAATAATCTCGCCGCTGGCCGACTTATGAAAATAGACACCGGGAGTGCGCGGTAGGGTTTTGAGTTTTTGTTGCAACCGTTTATTCACAGTATCATTATAACTTATACAGACAGTCAAGCCTTACCGACGATGCCGCTTAGTACGCCATCCAGCTCGCCCTGAGCAAGTCGTATCGCCCACTCTTGACGCTCAAGGAGTGATAACAATCCAGCCTTTAGCCCAAACCAACCCAACTTCTTCCTAGCTGCGGCAACTTTTTGAGATTGCTTCAAAAATGCGAGGTACTGTTCACGATAAGCCGCTGGAATATCTGAAATTTTACCGTTTGGCATAATAATACCTGTCAACGCCGCAACTTTTTCTTCATCTTTTGGACGCAGGCCAGTGCTTGAGCGACACCCGTACGCTCCTAGTTGAGCAACTGGATTAGGTATAGCACATACCGTCTCGCCACCTCTCTTGACAAGCCATTGCTCAAGACTAGCTGAAGGAATTTCCGTCTCAATACCGCTTAGGCGCCAATATAGACGACCTTCATTATCAACATAACGATCGCCGACGAAATCAAATATACCGCGACGATTCTTTTCGTATGGATTAAGTCCAAATGCTGAAACTACCAACTTATCACCGATAGCGTCAGCAATTTTCTGTCGACAGCCCTTCACAACAGTCTTATCTGTGCTTTGCACTAATGTATCAAGGTCTCGCACCGTACCATTTTCGCGTAAACGCGGTAAGCACACGCCGCTAGGCAGATAAACAACATGATTGTCCCAATCAATTTCGGCAGAGTTGGTAACTGCATGCAAACCTAGCCCACCGACAACGTTATACGGGACTTCGCAATCTTCCATTCTGTCATGAAAACCGCGCGCGACAAGTAGTGAGTAGACATTTTCTGAAGTTTTACCCATAATACGAACCTTTCTACCTATTGTAAATCATTTACATTAGCTATTTTTAACAAATATTTTTCCAGAAACTCGCTCCACTCCGGCACGTTCTTTTCGCGGAAATAGTGACGTAAGAAATCAACCATAATTTGCTGGCGGTTTTCTGCCTCTATTCGTCCCGGCTCCGTCAGCATCAAGCCTTTCAGTTTCAGCAGCTTTTCAAAGAAGTGATTGATAAAGCCGTCAGTATCATGAGTATTGCCATCAGCATTATATTCGTGCGCCGCCAGATTAACATTCGGCCAAGCTTTGGGATCAAAAATCCGCCCGCCGTGATGGCAAGCATAGACCAGCGCCCGCTCAATCCCAACCGCGCCAATAGCATCGCACATGTCAGCGTCAGACACAATTTGACCCGCCAGCCGCTGTGGTTGCCTGCCGTTCAGCCGTTTGCTATAACCAATCGCCGCAATATTTTCCAGCACCGCCTGGCTTAGACTATTAAACACTTCTGCCTGCGCCATAATATTTACTGCGTTCGTCAATTTCTCTGCCTGCGCCTTGCCGACTAGTTTGTAGTCGTCGACGTCATGCAGCCAAGCCGTCAGCAGCACTTCTTGCAGATCCACTGATTCGCTGCATTCACTAGCAAAACGCTCTGCCAGCAGCGCCACTCGCTCGACATGATCATCAGCGTGACCTGAGGTGTCGCCGCCCAGTAATTCACGGACTAATAGTTTAACTTTATTAAGTTCAGAAGTTTGCCTATTATTCATAACAATTAATTATAGCCTACAACTACCGTCTGCACCACTAGATTTAATTAACAATAAACTACCGCAGACATTTCTCCACAATACATCGGCATGCTACAATTATGTTAGCGTATGAAGCACTTAAAATATGCAGCAATCACACTATCTATTCACGGCTCTCTTGAAATTGTTGGCGGGCTGATGGCGCTTTTGCCAGTTAGCAAAACCAAAGATTATATTTTTGCAATGCCATTTTTGCGAGATAATTTGATAATGATCGGTGTCATCGGCATAATTTTTGGATTGTTGAGAATAGCTGCAGCAACTGGTCTGTGGCGAAATTTATTATGGAGCTGGTGGCTAGCAATGATTATGTGCATAATCACCCTTATTCTGATGATTTTTATGATACCCTCAGGAATTGGCGACGGCATACTAGCGGGTTTAGCAACTGTTTGGCTATTAATCGCCCGATACGGTAAACTTAAAATTATCAACAGGTAAACCTCATGCTACAATATCTGTAAGCTTTGTTAAATTAAGGAGGTTTTATGAAAACGCCAAAATTACTATTAATCATCGCTGGATCGCTTGCGGTTATTGCAGCAGTATTAATTGCTGTCAGCTGCATACCGCCGTCCGAACCGGAACCAGAATACGTTTGCGTCAAAAACGGCCAGCCAAGTTCCGGATTCAAAGACACTAAGAAAAATTGCCCGATAACTTCAGAAAGTTTGAAAGCTCATATGGCATGGGAAGAAGGTCCGTTCGGCAGGGGTAAATATATTATGCGCCAAATCGCCGTCGTATCGATACTTGGAGCGATTGGCTGCGCTGTTGCCTCGCCAATTGTAAAGTCAAAGCAGAAGAAAAAGTTAGAAAAATAAAACTATAAACTCATATTTAATATACTAAACCGCCAGCGTATTGGCGGTTTAGTTCTTGTTTCGATATTTCATTGCGTACTTTCTTGTCAACGATCACCAAGCTAGTCGTGTTTTTCTAAAAACGTATTGATAATCATCGTCTCAGATTACATTATTAGAATCTGTCTTCTCCAACCATTGCTTAAGTACTACCGCCTGGTTAAACTCCGCATCCTTAGCGCTATACAATAGCGTAACGGTTGGATGATTAGTCCAGTCATTTCTCGCCTTGATAGCGGCAGGATTTCCACCTAACTCTTTTACATAACGTTCTGAAAATTCTGTAAATTTTTCTGGGTCATGATTAAACCATTGGCGCAGCTCATTGGTTGGCGCGATTTCTTTAGCCCGCTCGTCTAGCGCTGCTCGTTCTTTACTGATACCGCGCGGCCATAATCGGTCAACTAGCACGCGGTAGCCATCGTCCGATTCTGGCGATTCGTAAATTCGTTTAATTTTATAAACTGTCATGACAGCACCTCCTTAACTATAGTTTGTAGAACTGGAATAACGTCCGATTCAAACCAGGGATTACGTTTGCGCCAGCCAATATTGAGCGGCGATGGATGAACCAATGGAAAATAATCTGGCAAATACATATTAAAGTCCGCCACAGTTGCTGTCAAATTCTGCTTGGCGCGGCGATCAAGATAATATTTTTGCGCATACGAACCAACCAAAATTGTCAATCGCACATTCGGCATCTGCGCTAGCAAACGCGGGTGCCATTTCCTGGCAAAATCCAAGCGCGGCGGCAAATCACCGTGCGCTCCCCTGCCTGGATAATAAAAATCTATCGGCATCAGCGCAAAGAGATCGGGATTGTAAAACTGCTCATCCGTTACGTTCAGCCATTGCCGAAGCAAACGACCGCTCGCATCATTCCACGGCTTTAGCGTTTGCTGAGCAATTCGACCTGGCGCCTGCCCGACCAGTACAATTCGCGAACTTGACGAAGCAGAATACACAGGCAACCAACCTCTATTAGCAAAATCATCATTCATTGGATCGGCTGCAATCTGATCATATAAAAGCGGTTTAGTATGTGACTTCATATATTATTAATAATCTTATCACATCCACTTCATCAGCTTTAGCCTAATTTCTTTTCTCTACCAGCCGAGCAATTCAGTAAAACGCTTCTGTATACTGACACATTCGCCTAATTCAATGCTCGTCACCGGTATGTCGATACCGCATGAAAGCAATAATTCTCGCATTTCGTCCTGCTTATCGCGAGGAACTTCTATGTGTGAAATATTTGCAACGCCTATTCGTTTATCAGAGCGTACTTCGTAGTGACTCATCGGTTTTTCTAGTTTTAATTGCGAATCAAGACTCCTAACACCAACTAAAATTGGATAATTACCCAAAATATCACTACCCAGACAGAAGATATCCCACACATCGCGTGCCTGCTTATTCACTTTCTTTCCCCAAGTATTATCGCCATTTTCATCATGCGATAATGCGCGCCAAGTTTTCCAACGACGCAACACTTTGACTCCATTGACCGTAAATAACCGCGCATAAAACAAACTGTAGTAATACGACGTCCAAGTCAGAGCGTCACCATAGCGGTTTTTCTCTTTCCAGCCAAGACCATGCATGTCAGCATATGATCGCGCCACCATTCGACTTCGGCATAATGAAATCGAGTGTACGATATGCTGATCACTGCCGCCAAAAACTGCATACACATCACGGGATGGCTTGAGGCCAGCAATATCGCAAAAACCTTTCATCACGTCAACGATACTATCCTTACCATACTGCCAACGACCAGTACCATGCCAAAGTTGAGTATCTTTCGTTAGTTTTTGATATTCTTTTATATCAGAGTTGTCAAATGAAAGTAAATCATTTACATTAATTATTTTCCTTTTAGCGATAGCATCTAAAGCCTTTTCAAAACGAAGCAACTTACTTTTGTAAATAATTAACGTTAGGATATGGTGCGGTAAATATCTTAGCGATCTTCGCACGAAAAGCTTTTGATAATTATTACCTTGTGATTTCATATCAAGTATATATGATTAACATTTCCTTTTGTATTAATAGCCGCCCTGGATATACCCAGCATTAACACTGTGCAATGATCTGAGAATAACCCCATTACTATTGACAATCATAGTTGGACCATTAGTCCCAGCGACAACAATAGACGTATATGCCTGAACAGCGCGCAAAGCAATATCTGCTGCATGAAACTGCTTCTGTAAATAACCATACGCTGCGTCATTGAGAGTTACATATGCAATATCGCTACCACGTAATCGTTCAACGATATCTGGATAGTGCAAATCATAACATATATAGGCGGTTACATGTCGGTTATAAAATGCACTTATATTCCGCGACATTCGCGGCAAGCCAGTTCTCTCATCCGGCGCTAAGTGTTGTTTATAATTAGTAAGAATAATTTTGCCTGTTGTACCGTCAATAGCAACAACTTTTTTATATACCTTTTTACCAACACGCTCTGTTGTATGATATATAATTAAGCTACGCATTTGCGCCGCAAATTCTGCTACGCGATTATAAGAAGATTTAGGAACTGAGTTCTCTGGCCATACGATCGTTGTAGGTACATTGCGACGGCTACTTGCCGCCTGCTTTGTCATAGCTATCAGGTCCTCTATATCTTGCTTAGTTGCTGGCATATCTATACCGCCGCGAGTCATCTTTTGTATAGCGACGACAGGATGAATTGGTTTTGCAGGCATATTCCAAACTATATTATTCAACCCAACAAACGCCACAACAATTAACACACTAGCTACCAACATCTTACGCCAACCGCAGCAAACAAATACACCAGCAATAATCATACCGCTAAGCAATAGCGCCAGCTCCATTACTATCTCGCCGCCGAATTTACCAAGCCAAACGACACCGCTGTTGTGCCAAATGCTATAGCCTAAATGCGGCAGCCACCAATCCTCAGTAATCGGCAATCGCAGCCGAAGCCACGTTAATATCAGCCAAAAAAGAGTGAATAATATCCAGACCGCCAGTGTTCCAATTTTTTTCCTCAAGCCAACAAGCCAAAATAGATTAGAGACCAATGCCGCCCATCCGACGCTTGCCGCAAACGCAGCGCCAGGCAGCATGAAAGTATAATACCAATATGTCGTCGGTATCAGCCAAGCGAGCGTAAAACACACGCCTACCGCATATGTATACTTTACGGACACATTTCGCAGCAGCCAAAATATTGGTGCTGTAGCTAATATAGCCGGTAACTGCAATATCCAATGGGGAGCAAAAGCAGTAGCCGCCAGTACGCCGCCTGACATTATAGCCAATAGACAATAATAAGCCAGGCTATTATCAGCACACTTCATAAACTATATTATACTTGGCGTTAATATTAATGTGCAATACACTAATTCTCTACTTTAATAGCCCCTTCCAACGCATCAATTAGTATCTGTTTTGACTTCATGCCAATCAATTCAGCAACTTCCTCACCAGCAACAAAAATCTTCATATTTGGGATGCCCTGCACGCGGTAGTGCGTAGCCAGTTCTTTATTATCACTACTGGCATCAATGTCAATTTTAACAACATCAAAGTCTGTCTCGTCAGCGATCTGCTGCAATATCGGCGCCATCGCTCGGCATGGCGGACACCATGGTGCCCAAAAATCGACCAAGACCGGACGCTTGTTTTTTAGTACTTTTTCTTCAAACTCTTGCTTAGTTGTAATACTAATTAATGCCATAATTCCTCCTTCTATTTTTACATTGTTGACATACTCCAGTAATAGCTAAAGGACCATCGAAACAGCAGCCGTCAAGCTGGCGCTCGATCTGGCAGCGCACTGAATCAGGAACTTTGATATCCTGTAAACTATCGCACTCGCTGCATATAAAATGATCGTGTGATTCCGGTGAAAAGTCGTACCGCAAACAGCCCTGGCTCGAGGAAGGCGCCAGTCCAATTGCGCCGTCATTATATAAGCGCTGCGTAATGCGATGGACTGTAGTGTCGCTAATGTCCGGATACGATTCTCTCAGACGATCAGCAATTTCGGAATTAGTAGCATGCTGCAACTGGCATATAATCGACAACACATCGCCTGTGTATTTTGTTATTCTTCGACTAGTCGCCTGCTTCATATTACTATTGTAAATGATTTACAATAGTAATACAACCCGTCTTCCTAATTTGTAATGTACTTGATTAATTTTTACCATTATATCATTTGACATCATCTACAATATACTCTATAATTAGTAACCTTACAAGTTTGCTCATGCAAGTATTTGCAATAAATCCTATGCTAACATTCAAACAACTAAGAGAATACTAATTCGCAATTAAAAACTTAAATAAGGAAAGTCATGAAACCAGAGATAGAGTCATCATTCATTTATAACGGTCAGAAAATACTGGCAAACTGGTACACAGTGACTACTAAAAGTAGGATCCCCGATTTACCGTGGCAACAAGTTTATGCGATAGGCAACTTGAATGGTCAAGTACCGCTCATCACCAGCCTAACATGCGAAAAAGAATTTAATTTACCAGGCGGGCGTACCGAGCCAGGCGAGACAATTGAACAGACTATTGCTCGCGAGATGATTGAAGAATGCAATATGCGCGTGATTGAATGGCAACCGCTTGGATATCAGCACTTAACCGAACCTGATGGTAAGCAAATTTTCCAATTTCGCGTATATGCCAAATTGGAAAAAATCGACGAGTTTGTTAATGATCCAGGCGGCGGAGTTATTAAAAATACCTTGGTTGATTTAAATTAAGTTAACTCACTAATAAACTACGGTAAAATCGGCGAACGAATGGTTAAATTAGCAAAAAAATATTTTACCGACGAAAGGAGCTATCTTGAAAAATAAAATTAACGATAAAGAAATTTTACGCCTATTCTGGCAAGTATCTGTGCCCTACAGGCGCCGCAGGAATCTGGCACTATTTTTTGCAATTGTTACAATTGTCATTTCTATTTTTGTTGGCCCGCTTGTTATCGCAGAGCTGCTTAATATTATCCAGCACAACCAGTTGCAAACTGCCAATAATCTATGGACACTAATTATCCTATATGGCATTAGCCAGCTGTGTTCGATGGTTATTGGCTGGCGTTTGGTATTGTATCTCACTTGGACGTTCGAGACTGCATTGCAACGCGATTTATACTCGCGCTGCTTTAGTAAATTGACCAATCAAACAATGTTTTTCCATGCTAATAAATTCGGCGGCTCACTTGTAAGCCAAACCAATAAACTAAACGGCGCAGTCGAACGTTTTTGGGATACAATTTTTTGGTCGATTTTGCCATTAGCTATCTCTTTAATTGGATCAATAATCATTTTATCGACATTAATTTGGCAGTATGCTTTATTCCTGTTTATCTTTTCAATTATTTTTAGTATTGCCGTCTATTTTGGCTCTAGGCCAATGGCTAAATTAAGCGAAAAAGAGGCTAAAGCCAGCAATAAAGTTAGCGGCCAATTAGCCGACATGGTTTCAAATATTCTGGCGGTTAAATCATCTGGCGCTGAATCGCTAGAACAAAAACGTTTTTCAAAAACGGTCGATTTATGGCGCAGCGCCAGCTTGGGTACAATGCGCGGCTTCTTAAAGGTTAGTACCGTTTATTCTAGTATCAACACAATTATCAGAATTGGTGCAATTGCTTTTGCGATATACGCCGCCCAGCACAATCTAGTATCAGTAGCATCAGTCTACTTAATCATAACGTATACGGGCAGCGTGGCGCGTGAATTGTGGAATATGAACAGTATCATGCGTAGCTACAATCGTGTTATTGGCGATGCTCACGAGATGGTAGAAATCCTTAAAACACCAACGACGCTAGTTGATCGCAGCGACAAAAAACTAAAAATTAAACGCGGCGGCATTGTCATGGACAACGTAACCTTTACGCACGACGAAGGCCAAGGCGATACCTTGTTTCATGATTTCTCGCTCAATATTCAGCCAAGTGAAAAAATCGGCTTAGTCGGATCAAGTGGGTCTGGCAAAACTACCCTCACCAAATTATTGCTACGATTTGCCGATATTGACTCGGGCAAGATCACCATCGACTCGCAAGATATCGCCGAAGTTACGCAGACAAGTTTGCGCGAGCAGATTGCTTACGTGCCGCAAGAACCGTTGCTATTTCACCGTTCGGTGCGTGAAAATATTGCTTACAGTCGTCCTGATGCAACTGATACAGAAATTGAAAAAGCTGCTAAGAAGGCTGGTGCTTACGACTTCATCGTCAAACTGCAAGACGGTTTTGACACGCTAGTCGGTGAACGCGGCGTCAAACTTTCGGGCGGGCAGCGCCAGCGCATTGCCATTGCCAGAGCAATTTTGAAAGATGCGCCAATTCTAGTCCTTGACGAGGCGACATCAGCATTAGACTCAGAATCAGAAGCGCTAATCCAAAAGTCGCTGGAAACATTGATGAAAAACCGAACGTCAATTGTCATCGCCCACCGTTTATCAACCATCGCCAAACTCGATCGTATCATCGTCCTGGAAAACGGACGCATTGTCGAAGACGGTTCGCACGATCAATTGCTCGCCAAAAAACGCGGCATTTACGCTAAGTTATGGGCGCGGCAATCAGGCGGATTTATTGAGGAATAATTTCTAGCATTTCCGACTGTAGCAACAATAGAAAAACACCGCCAAATCATGACGGTGTTTTTTGATAGTCTAAGACCAAACTATTCCGACATTTCAGTCTTTTCAGCTTCTCCTGTAACTTCGACTTGCTCGGCGTCGGCGGACTCAGCTTCGCCGGCCGCCGCATCGTTAGCAGCTGCTAAAGCGCTCGGCTCATAGACGTTTGCCACAACCAAATCCTTGACCGTAACATCGTCGTCAGCCGTACCTTCGCGGCCATCGTCGTTCTCAACCAGCTCAACATCAGCCGGCAAAACAATATCGCCCACGGTCACGCGGTCACCTTCTTTAACAAGACCGTCTGTCGGCGCTTCCAATGCTTCCGGCAGATCCATCGGCAAGGCCTTGACTTTAATTTTCTCAAGCGCTTGCAATACCACCAAGCCGGCACGCTCCGCTTCAGATTCTCCTGTACCGCTCAAACGAATCGGCACTTCGGCAATCACCGGCTCATCAGCCCGAACTGCATGAAAGGCAACATGACGAATAGTACGCTTTACTGGATGTATATCAACACTCTTTATCATGGCAATTTGCCGTTTTTTGCCAGCCAGCTGTACTGGAGTATGCTTGCCTGCCGCCGCAACAACTTTGGCGACTTCACCAGCAGCTGCTTGAATATTGTACGCTTTTACACTAGCGCCGTAGACTACTCCTGGCACCAGCCCTTCTCGCCGCAATTTAGACACTTTCTTACCATGAATCTGGCGAGGTTGAATATTTAATGTAATTTTTTCTCCCATACTTCTCCTTTCGGGTACCTGTTCGGAGGTAAATTTATATTACTATTATATTATACCAAAATACATAAGCGGTTACTGTATGTTATAATAGTGTAATTATGGAATCGTTCATTCATCTAATTACTAGCTTCGGCGTATTAGCAATTTTATTAGTAGTGTTCGCGGAGTCGGGATTACTTATAGGATTCGTCCTTCCTGGAGATAGTTTGTTATTCACTTCTGGCTACATGGTTCAGCAGAACATTCTACATATTGACATTCATATTTTCGCAATCTTAGTTTTTATAGCAGCAGTACTCGGAGATAGCGTCGGCTACAGTTTTGGACATAAAGTTGGGCGTAAACTGTTTGAAAAAGAAAATTCTCGATTTTTCAAGAAAAAATATTTGGAACAAACCGAAAAATTTTATGACAAACACGGCTCAGTAACAATTGTCCTAGCTAGATTCGTGCCAATCGTCCGCACCTTTGCACCAATCGTTGCTGGAGCTAGCAAAATGCACTATAAAACCTTTTTAATTTTTAATTTAATCGGTGGGTTCTTATGGTCATCGCTGTTTATTTATCTAGGATTTTATGCTGGAGAAATTCTGACCAAAGCTGGTATCAACATTGAAGTTGCCGCACTTATTATTATATTCCTGTCTGTTTCACCGATGATTATCCATGCTCTCAAAAAACCTTCATCCCGCGCAGCAATAAAAAAACAACTCCTGGTTTTATTATCAAAAACTACCCGCCGCCGAAAAAAATAAAGCCCGAGCATCGCTTACAATCAGTCATCTTTTTATAGTAAATTCTTCAAATACTTGCCAGTAAACGAGGTTGGCACTTTGGCGACTTCTTCTGGCGTGCCGCTCGCCACCACCGTACCGCCGCCGAGACCACCCTCAGGCCCCATATCGATAATCCAGTCGGCTGATTTGATGACATCCAAATTGTGCTCGATGATGATCATACTGTTACCACCATCAACCAGTTGTTGCAAAATCCCCAGCAGCCGCTTAACGTCGGCAGAATGTAGCCCAGTTGTCGGCTCGTCTAAAATATACATCGTCTTGCCCGTCGAGCGCTTGGAAAGTTCCGTCGCTAGTTTAATCCGCTGCGCCTCGCCGCCCGAGAAGGTAGTTGCCGGCTGGCCGAGCTTGATATAGCCAAGGCCAACCTCCACCAGCGTTTGTAGTTTCCGAGCGATATTTGGCACGCTATCAAAGAAGTCTGCCGCCTGCTCGACTGTCATGTTCAGCACGTCAGCAATGGTCTTATTTTTATACTTAATTTCTAACGCCTCACGGTTGTAGCGCTGGCCATGACACTCGTCGCACTGGACGTAGACATCCGGCAAGAAATGCATTTCGATCTTGATCATGCCGTCGCCCTGACAATTTTCGCAGCGGCCACCCTTGACATTAAAGCTAAACCGGCCCGCTTTATAGCCGCGGACATTAGCCTCAGGCGTACTGGCGAACAGCTCGCGAATTGGCGTAAAAATACCAGTGTAGGTTGCTGGGTTAGAGCGCGGCGTGCGGCCAATTGGCGACTGATCGATGACGATAGCCTTATCCAACTGCTTTATTCCCTCAATTTTATCGTGTGCGCCAGGTACGTCACTAGCCCGGTTGAGCCGTGCCGCTAATTCCTTGGCGATAATATCATTGACCAGAGTTGATTTACCGCTACCCGATACACCAGATACTACAGTCATCAAGCCCAAGGGGAATGCCACATCAATTTGTTTCAAATTATTCTCGCGAGCCCCGCGGACGATCAGTTGACGACTAGCATCAGCCTGGCGGCGATGTTTTGGCACGGCAATTTTTTCTGCTCCCGACAGATACCGACCAGTGATACTATCTGTGCATTTGGCGACCTCATCTGGTGCACCCAGCGCCACCACCGCGCCGCCATGCACACCAGCGCCTGGTCCCATGTCAATCAAAAAGTCGCTCTGGCGAATGGTATCCTCGTCGTGTTCGACTACCAGCACCGTATTGCCGAGGTCGCGCAGACGCTTCAGCGTAGCAATCAGCCTGTCGTTATCTCGCTGATGCAGGCCAATCGACGGCTCATCCAGCACATATAACACGCCCTGCAAACCGCTGCCAATTTGCGTTGCCAGCCGAATCCGCTGCGCCTCGCCGCCGCTTAGCGTATTAGCCGCCCGCCCTAACTCTAAGTAGTTCAGACCAACATTACTCATAAACCCGAGCCGTGCCGTAATCTCTTTCAGAATCAGCCGGGCAATCATCGCTTGCTGCTCGTTCAATGTTAACTTGTGAGTGAACAAATCGAGCGCGTCATCAACACCGAGGTCGCAAATATCCATGATATTCAGACCCTGCACCGTTACCGCCAGGACAACCGGCTTCAGCCGCGCACCGCCGCAAACATAACAATCCCGCTGGCGCATAAACCGCTCAATATCCTTGCGCATAAATTCACTATCGGTTTCTTTCCAGCGTCGTTCCAAATTGGGAATCACTCCTTCATAGGTTGTATCGTAATGCCGCCCATTACCGAGCTGCACTGGATATTTCTGATCGCCCGTGCCGTAGAGCACCTTGTGGCGCGCCCCCTCAGACAACTGCCCGACCGGTGTCCGGATACTGAAACCATGCGCCTCGGCTACCGCCGAAATCTTGCGCATGTAAAAGTTATCGACATTGATCCGGTTGTATGGCCGAATCGCCCCCTCAGCAATCGTCAGATTCTCATTCAACACTAAACTAGGATCAACCTCCAGACGGCTGCCAAGTCCAGTGCAGCTCGGACAGGCCCCTTGCGGTGCATTAAAACTAAACAGACGCGGCTCAAGCTCTGGGATCTCCTCATCCGGATGATCAACACAGGCATATCGCTGTGAGAACGTCTTCAGTTCATCCGTATCAGCATCCAGCACCTCAACCACACCCTGGCCAAGCTCCAGCGCCTGCTCGACACTCTGGCTCAACCGGCTAGTCAGATCATTGTTCATTGCCAGGCGATCAACCACTAACTCAATACTGTGCTTGTAACTTTTCTGTAATTGCGGAAACTCATCCAGCGCATACACCACGCCATCCACGCGCACCCGGGCGTAGCCTAGCCGCCGATACTGCTCTGGAATGTGCGCAAACTCGCCCTTCTTATTTTTGACAATTGGCGCGAGTAGCAGCAATCGCTTGCCATCATATTGCTTAGCAATCTCCTGGATAATCGCCTCGGCTGTGCGGCGCGACACTGGCTTATGGCAGCGCGTGCCGTCTGGCTTGAGAGCTGGACAATGCGGCGTGCCAATCCGCGCAAACAAGAGGCGCAGATAATCATAAATCTCGGTCACCGTCGCCACGGTTGAACGCGGATTACGGCTGGTTGACTTTTGATCAATTGAAATTGCCGGACTCAGGCCCTCAATGCTATCAACATCCGGCTTATCCATAATGCCTAAAAATTGCCGCGCATAGCTCGACAGGCTTTCGACATAGCGGCGCTGGCCCTCGGCGTAAATCGTATCAAACGCCAGCGACGACTTACCGCTGCCGCTCAGGCCAGTGATCACCACTAGTTTATCGCGCGGAATCTCCACGTCAATATTTTTCAGATTATGTTCACGGGCGCCCTTGACGCGAATAAACTCTACCATAACCGCTACATTATACCTATTTTTCACAACTTTTTCCAGTCAGCGAACTGTATGTCCACTTGTTCATCTTTAAAATCCTCATGAACAGATTCTGAAAATCGTCGTTCATATATTTTATCCATATGTCGCTGTTATATAAGTATGCCAGTCAGTTCTGACGTGGAGACATTTGGATATTCTTCTGGCCAATCAAGGCAAACACTTAGGCATACAAACGGCATATCATAACTTGTTAAATACTTAAGTCTACCTGGCTATCGCATTAATCCAAACTGCAGCGCATTCTGCTTATCGTTGCGCATACTATAGTACATTTGCTATAGTGTAGTCAAATGAGTGTGATAGTGGAATTTTTCAAAAGTCTTAGTTTCAAGTTGCGTATTTTACTGATATGTATTATTAGCGCACTAATTATCGCGCTGCTACACTTTGGGCTTTATGATGTAATTGTAAATTTTATAATAGCTGGTGCTATACCTGGTACACATATGTCAATTCCATACTGGCTAATGTTGCTATTTTATGGCGCTATAGCGCTGAATATACTTATCGCTATTGAAAACTCAGCACAACGTCCTCTACCACCAAAAGACGATTGACTTAACTAAAAGTTCAAGAGTTAGTCACTGCTCGGCAATACCGCCTCCGCCCACAACTGCAATTCTTGCAATATAAACTGCTCGTCCGTTGCCGTCGACGCTAGCCGCTGTAGAGACGCCATGAATTGCGGCAATTGTGCCTGCAAGCGCTGAGCTCGCCACGCTTCCCACTGCGCCAGATCATCTTCGCTGAGCGAACGCGGAAAATTACGTGCTTTGTAGTGTAGTAATAGCGGCGTTAACCGTTCGTCCTGAAACTCTGGATGAAAATCAGCCAGCTCACGCTCATCGGCATTACGCACCGCCTCGACACGGATACGATCACGGTCGTTCAAAAAGCCATCATACAATTGCGCTTCTGGATCGGGCAGTTTTTTGAAGGCTGGCTTGTTTTCAAAAATATTCCGTAATTTTTCGGCAAAGTCCGGGTGATTCAGTAAAATATTTTGATGTTTCTGCACTGTCTTTAGATCAAGCGAAATCTTCCGCCAGCCATCGCCTTGTTCCAGCACACCCAGCGGAGACACCGCCGGACAGCGATTATATTGCAATTCTTTGACTGGCAATTTAACGAAATCTTCAGCCTGGCGCTCCTCCCACGACGCAAATATTTTCTTCGCCAATTCCTCCGCACTCAGCTCAACAAACGGTATCGGATCATACCGCAAATCATAGACAACCACACCGCCATTTCGGCTGGTCGTCAGTGGGAAGGCCACCGTGGTTTTAGCAAATTCTTTGTCGTAACGCCCACTGGCATAAACAAACGGCTTTTTATCATCCACGTTGACCAACTGCTGGACTAATTTTTTATCACGCATTTTCAGCAAATAATTATACAGCTGTGGCTGTTTTTGCTTGATCAATTTCGTTACGGCAATCAGCGCCGTCACGTCCGCCAAAGCGTCATGAGCATTTTCGTGGGCTATGCCATTGGCATTGGTGATGAGCTCCAAACGATTGCTCGGCTCGCCCTTAGCGTCAAGCGGCCAATTGATTCCTTCCGACCTAAGCGCCCGCGTCAATCGCACCACATCTAGTAAATCCCAACGCGAGCGACCATCTTTCCAGCTCCATTCGTACGGATCGTAAAAATTACGCCACAACAAATGGCGGATAAATTCGTCGTCAAACCGAACATTGTTAAAACCAACCGCGATGGTATCTGGTGTGAAAATTTCCTCGCTCAACATCCGGGCAAACTGCGCCTCGCTGTAACCCTCCTCGACTGTTTTTTGCGGCGTAATACCCGTTACCATCAGCGCATCAGGACTCGGCAACGTATCATCATTCAGTATCACCAGCAGGTTGTACGGCTCGCCAATCGACTTGAGATTCATGTCCGTCCGCTGCCCAGCAAACTGCATGATCCGATCTTGCCGCGGGTTTAGCCCGCTGGTTTCCAGGTCGTAGAAGAAAAATGTTTGCGCCATAGTTAATAATAATCACCTTCAATAACATTTATAACCCGACGAGCAAGACATCTTTTCGCTCTTCTATCTATTCTATGTCTATCTCCTACTCCATGCTCTAGCTCATACACATTCCCTTTTAAGCGTTTTACTATATCCAGTCCAGTATCCCGCCGCCATATCCTGATAACTCGCGACCCCTTCACATCGTCAATCGACTGATCGGGACCAACACCAGCCTCTTCAAGTACTTCGCGAGGTACATAAATCTTTCCCCTCTCCCAATTTTTATAAAGACTAGCTATCGCCATCGCCTGGCTAATATCTTCCCTAAAACAGCCAGATAGATCACCAGTACGCAAATCAGCTCCAGCAAGCACTAAGCGCACATCGTTCTCTCTGCCTTTCCTGTTATAAATTTCTTGCAAATATACATTTCTAGACGCTTCGCGCCGCTTCATTCTGTCGTGATCATATAGTACAGCATCTAGCCAGCTAGCAAAATAAAGATTTGCATCTTCGCCGGGTTCTTCTTTTTTCTGTAGATTATAAAGAATGTACTGCGCCACCTTACCGACATTTGTATCTGATAATGACTCAGCGTCCCCCTCGCGTACCGCCCTAACCAAGTGTGTAGCATACTCTTCCGGATAGTTACCTAGCCAACGATCGCCCATTAAGGGAGCCTTCCCTTCTAACGCATATCTGATATCTATTTGAGTATTTATAAACATATCCTGTTCAAAACCGCCAGGACCACGGTCGTGACATCGAAGAAATGGAGCCGCGACAGCGTGCAGAAGAGCTTCAACAGCACCACAAGTCCTGCTAGCAAGAACACCGCCTCTACTATCCCTACGTCCCGTCTCATAAGCTCCTTTCAGGTCTAAAGCCACCATCTCTAGAGTACCTGGCACTTTCATCTTTGGTGTTTCTTCCTTTTTGCTCACACACGCCTCCTATGTATACTATTATATCATCAGATATACTGACCATCCATCATGACAAAACAGCGAACGTCATGATATCACTGTTCAACCAGCGTAAACGGCGTCGATTCGCCAATCTGCACCAAGGTCTCGCCCACCGCACCCTGACGAATTAACTCATGAGTGATGCCCATTTTTCTCATGATATCCCGCAGGCGATTGACTGATTCAAATTGATCAAAATTAGTACGGCGAGCAAACTTTTCAATTTTAACGCCGTGGATAATGAAACTAACCGCATCTTCATCGTCTACATTGTCAGGCTCCGCGCCAACCACCCGCTCTACCGTCCAGGCATCAGATGCTGCTTGCGCATCCAAAGCAATGACTGGCAAATCATCGCTTTCTTCTTCGATCAACTCAGCTTCCCGCGCCCGATATTCGGTAACTTCACGGCGCAGCAAACGCAGGAGTTCGGTCACGCCGGCATGTGTCTGCGACGAAATCGCCACCACTGGCGAACCATTGGCTACATTTTGGAGTGCCGTTGATTGCATGGCAATAATCTCATCATCCAGCCCTTCACATTTCGTCAAAGCGATGATTTCTGGACGCGCCGCTAGCTCCTCAGAATATTTTTCCAGCTCGCGGCGAATGGTCTGGTATTTTTCCGCAGGGTCGTCACTATATGCATCAATCATGTGTAGTAATACGGCCGTCCGCTCAACGTGGCGAAGGAACTGGTCACCCAAACCCTTGCCTTCCGAAGCTCCTTCAATCAGCCCCGGGATGTCAGCAATCAACACTGAACCATCATCCACATCCGCCACGCCCAAATTTGGCGTCAATGTCGTAAATTCATAATTAGCAATTTCCGGTCGAGCACTGGAAACCACGCTCAAGAATGTCGATTTACCAGCATTAGGGAAACCAACCAAACCAACGTCGGCCAGCAATTTCAATTCCAGCTCCGCCTCAAATTCTTCACCTGCCTCACCAAGTTCAGCCATCTTCGGTGCTTGGCGCGTACTGGACGTAAAATGCGCGTTACCAAAGCCACCGTCACCGCCACGGGCAACAACCGCTTGTTGCTGGTCTGCTGTCAAATCTGCCACTACCTTGCCGTCACGCTTGACTAACGTGCCCATTGGCACTTTGACGACCAGTGGCGAACCGCTTTTGCCGCGCTTGTTGCGCTTACTGCCATCGCCGCCATTTTCTGCTTTTAGCTCTGGCTTGTAGCGAAAATTCAGCAGTGTATTCAGGTCTTTGGTCGCCAAAAACACCACATCACCGCCGCGTCCGCCGTCACCACCATCAGGGCCACCCTTGTCAACATATTTCTCATGCCGAAAACTGACCGCGCCATTACCGCCCTTGCCAGCTCGCACTAACACTTTCGCTGTATCTACAAACATAATTTCAGTATACCAAAAAGCGCCCCCAAGAGATAGCGGAGGCGCTAATATAGTTAATCTACTTAGTGGATATAAGTGTAGCCGCCTGGGTTGTCAAGGACACGATGAGTAACTATACCATAGCCGGCAAAATTCATGTCACTGACGTAAACTACACCATTCTCAACCCGTTCGACAATACCAACGTGACCGTAATAACCAGTTCTCGTCTGGAAAATCGCGCCTGGTGCTGGAGTGCTATTAACCAGAAGACCAGCTGCCCTGGCGCTTGCTGCCCACGTATTGGCATTACCCCAGAAGCTACCGATTGGACGTCCTAATTGCAAACGGCGCTCATATGCATACCAAGTACAGTTACCAGCAGCATATCGGTTACCGACAGAGGCAATAGCTGAACTTCTGGTTGCCGTACCTCCAGAGGCACTACCATAAGAGGAGGCGTATCGGTTACCGTAACGCGGCCGCGGAGCTACATAGCCTGGACGCTCAGTCTCCGGTAATTCCCCGCCAGGCAAAACTACGCGAGCGCCAACATTAAGCCCTGTTTTTTCCTCAATATCGTTATATAACACAATTCGCTCAGCACTAGTCTTATACTTTTCTGCTAGCGATTGAGCAGTATCGCCGCTCTTAACCGTATAAACCACGCCGTCAACCAACGGCACAGTCAAAGTCTTGCCTGGCTCAATTGCATCAGAATCCGTATTATTAGCCCAGCGCAGTGTTTGCGCCGAGATCTTGAACTTCTTAGCAACAGTATTCATAGTGTCGCCATTCTTCGTTACATAAGTCGTAATTCCGCGACCAGCTGAAGTATCAGGTTTGACAATTTCCGGTTTCGTGATTACCTCGGCGTCATTTTGCGATAAATCCTTTTTGATCCCCAGAGACGTAGTAGTTTCACGCAGATCGCCAGCCGATGGTAATTCAGTCGTTTCAGCAAGATTCGTCACTACAGTAGCCGCTGCTAGCTGGTCAACAGATACTGCACTTGCTGCGGTATTTTCATTATGCGATTTTGATGATTTCGTATTAGATGAGGCAACTGTTTTATTCTCTGCTGCCGCCGACTCGCCGTTATTATATCCATATATTAAAAACGAAATAACTAAAATAAATATTCCGCCATAAACTGCAAATGAACGCAGCTTACTTCTTTTACTCCGAAGAGTAGATACTTGATTACGAATCTTCGTACTCCTTGCATCAGCGTTGCCGCCAGTGCTACTACCAAACTGTCTTTCTTCTCGCAATAGAACAGGATACCTTGTCGACCTAATAATTAGTTTATATTCTAAAATGATTTGGTTTATCGTATCCGTAGCGACAATCTTGGCAGGCCGTTCGTCGTGCCAGTCCCCAACAACTCAACTCGCGAACGAGCTACTGTTTATTTTACACGACATTGACATTATTGTCAATAGATTTTATGAAATGCTAATTTGTCAAGAAATCTGGCATTTTTTCTGGCAATGCTGCTTGATATTCTTCTCATGCTCATCATTCGTTACCGCAAAATACGTAACGTCATCATCACCGCTCAAAAAGTACTTATATGGAGTGTTTTCTGGATCAGCCGCTGCGTTTAGCGCGCTCAGAGACGGCACAGCAATCGGTCCTGGCGGCAAACCCTTGTGTTTACGAGTGTTATACGGAGAATTTAAATCCGGCGTCCGTACTGCGCCAGTTTTATCAGCAGCGTATTGATACGTTACATCAGACCCTAACGGCATATTCGCTTTCAAACGATTATAGAATACGCTCGCAATTTTTCGCTGATCAGCGCATGTTTCCGCCCCAGCACCACAGCCAATTGACTCCTTTTGAATAATTGATGCCAATGTAATCCCCTGATGCAGCGTCAAACCACGAGCCTTAAACTTCTCTACTAGATTATATTTTTTCACGACAGCCTCAAAATGATTGAGCGAACGCTTAATTACTTGTTCAATTGACTCATTAGGCGAAATATAAAATGTTTCACCATAAACATAGCCTTCCAGGTCAGCGCCGTTCGGGCGGCTAGCTAAAATTGGATTCGTATATTTGGCACTAAACGCTTCTTTTATTTTTTTATCCGAAAATTCCGCCTTTTTCAGTACCGATTCTACTTCTCGACCATCTGAATTTTTGATTTTCGTATGCAGCGTTGCACCTGGATAAAACGTTATCGAAATCTCATCTGATTTACCGCTAGTTAAGCGAGCTACAATTTCCGGCACTGTCTGTGACGGCTTTACTGAATATACACCAGATTGAAACTTGCTGCTAGCATTATGTAGACGCACATACGCCGAAAAAGCCAGCGAACTGCGGATAAGCTTTTTCTGCTCCAAGCTATCAGCTATATCGCCAGAATTCATACCTTCCTTAATATCAATCCTCACAGCTGCTTTATTACTAATATCGGCTGGCATGAGCATCTGTCGATACCACATCGCCGCGCTTAGCGACGCCACGCCGACCACAGCAACTAGCACCGACAAAGCTATTAGCCATCTCCTGCGGCTTCTTCGAATTTTCATATATGTTCCTCCAAATAATCTTGCAAAATTATACTAGCCGCCTCGGCATCAATTTCGCCTTTATCTTTAACTTTATTACCCAGTCTTTGCTCCGCCTGGACGCTTGTCAGCGACTCGTCCTGGAAGACTACCTTCGTATCCAAATCAATCTCTGCTAATTGGTCGACAAAATTCTCTACATATTTCGTCTGCTGCGTTGGTTCGCCAGATTGATTGCGCGGATAACCTACGACGATAGTATTAATATCGTTTCGTAAAACTAATTCGACAATTTTTTGGATTATTGACTCGTCATTCTCCAGCCACCCAAAAGGCACCGCAATTTTAACCCGAGAATCAGCCATCGCTACGCCGATCCGCCGCGTACCGACATCCAGAGCCAAAAAATTCCTATTTGGCATCCTTCAGCTTAAACTCAACGTTAATCTTTTTTATATCATTTGGTACAGATCTTACCCAAAACGGCGAGAATTTTACATCAACATCCTCAACACCTTCAATAGACTCAATCGACGACTGTACGTCACCGTACGTCCGGCCTTTTGCCTGCTCTTTCACCTTAGCCTCATTAATTTCCGGACCAATCTTGCCGTTAGCGGTCACAACAAGACTCTGAACACCGCCTCTATCAGTAAATTGAGAAAATTCCGCTTTATCTACACCGCTGTCGTAAATTTTTTGCGACTTTTTATCGCCAATATCATCTTCTCTAATTTTAGCGTCAATGAAAGATTTTATATCAGATTTATCTGCTGCCAGCATACTGGCAGTAATTGTCGATTTTAGCAGCACGCTACCCGAGGCCTCGCTATCAACAGCCACGCTAGGAGTTGGATCTGATCGATTTTCAGAATAACTATCGGTAATAACTTTCGCAGAGCTACCGAAAGATCCAGCAAGCTGATTTTTTAGACCATTATCCTTCTGCTCGTTTAATTTCGATTTTGCGCTAGCAACGTCAGAAGCCGTCACTACGGTAGCTGTTTTGTCAGTTCCACCGCTGGTTGGCAACATCAGCGAAGCCTTTATGCCATCAACCGAAATCGACATACTGCCCGACGCTGCATTATACTGCGAACCGCCTTCAGCCGCCCGCACTGAAGCAGTCGCCGTTCCGGAACAAGTTTTACCAGAACAATCCCATGACAACGTCGCCGCCGGAACTGTCACCGAAGAAGATAGCACATAAGACAAATCATTGTTCTTAAGAATCGTCCCCGCAGCTATAGTCACGCTATTCTTTGAGGAATTACTAAACCTAACTGACCCAGTCGCCTTTTCTCCAACATTCTTTTTACCAGTTGCCGCAAACTCAACACTGATTTCTTTTTGTAACTCTCGTTTCTGAACCTTAATGCTGTCATTTTTAGCGCTGACTGTGTCGTCCGTCGTTAATTTTACCGTCTCGCTGACTTTTACGCCCTTTGTTTTAGCGGTAATAATTACTGTCGCGTGCGGCGCAAACCAAGTCGCCCACACTAAAAATATAATTAATAACAGTACGCCGCCGCCAATCAAGACGAACTTCTTACGGAAAACATTAAAATCTGGGATCTTCGGCTTTTTCTTATTACTTTTTACTGAATTGCCAGGAGATTTATTCTTATTGGCGGCATCTGGGGTATTTTCCCCGTTAACTCCCTTATCGTCTTTTGGTTTTTTATGAACCGAATCTGCCATATCGCCAACTGGCAGCTGTCCGCCATCAATCACATCACTATCGTCTACTTTCAGCGCTGGAATCTCCGCAATTTCCGGCTTACTTTGCAATGTTTTTGCTACTGGAATATCGGCTGTCGCCGCCAATCCTGCCAATACATTGTCGCTGGTAATTATTACCACTCTTTTGTCCGCTGATTTAGCTGCTCGCGCCAACAGTCGAATGTTAACCGCACTCTGCAAAACGCCGATTCGCCGTGGCGGCACCAAGGCAATAATCCGCTCTTTTGACGATTTAATCTTGCCAATTATTGACGTAATATCGTCTTCTGTATCAATATGGATAACGTCTTTATTCATTTCAAATCTTTAATAACCTGTTTACTTTTTCGACCAAACCATTACTTTCCTGGTTTCCAATTATTGTATCATACCCCACCCGGAGTAAACCCATAACCGTGATAAACGTATGATCGGCTATATCACCTGTGGTATCAATTATGCCAGTCACGTCGCTAGGCTTAATGTATTGCACGACTGGTTTTTTTGTAAACGGCAAATCCTCATGCCATTGGTGTTTTTCCAGCGCCTCAGTAATTTTCTTCAAATTAGAACCGCCGCCACACAGCAAAATGCGGTTCGGTAAATAATCAACGTTATCAAACTCGCTTAATGCTAATTCCACACCGGACAGCCATACCTCTAATGTCTTATCAATCGCCTCATCAACTCGCCTTTTCACTGTCGGCTTAATATTACCATCATTAAGGTTTAGTTTTAACTTCTCAGCATCCTTAAAGCTCAAATCCAAATCAGCAGCAATCGTCCGCGTAAAACTACGACCGCCGATACCAAACATCTTCGTGCCCTCAACCCCGCCGTCGTTTACTACTGCAATATCGGTCGTGCCGCCGCCGATATCCGCTAAAATTGCTGTAAAATTACTGTCGGTATCTGTTCCTAAAACACTGCGGCTTACTGCAAAAGGCTCGGCAGCTACCGCCACCAATTCTAATGCTAATTCGTCAGCCACTTTCTCCAACGCTCCAATATGCACCATCGGCGCAAATGCCGTATAAATTTGTACTGCTACGTCCCGCCCCTGAAAACCAATCGGATTAGACACTTTATAGCCATCAATATGAATACTTACCAGCGCCGAATTAACTAGCTTCACTTCAACATCCTCGTTGCCAGTCTCCAGTGCTATCTGCGCCTGAGCCTTGCTTTGCGCCCGCTCTTGCACCTTCTCAATGATAAACTCCATCTCTGCCACGTCTAAAGTCTTATTCGGCTGCGGACGACGGTAACGAATCGTATTAGTAACGCCCTTTACTAGTTCGCCAGCAATACCAATAATCACGCGTTTACCCTGTATGCCAGCTTGATCTTCCGCCTCGGTAAGCGCCGCTTCGCAATTTGCGACCACACCAGCAATATCAGCAATCGCACCTAAATGCATGTCGCCCATCTCTTGCTGTTTGCGCCCGACACCGATAATTTCCAAATTATCATCTTTTATTTCGGCAATCAGCGCCTTAACGACCTCTGTACCAATATCCAAACCAACTAACAATTCCGGAGTATCTTTATCGGTTTTTTTTAACATGTCTCTCAATGCCATACAGGTTTATTATATAACGCTTGTGATTTTGAGGCAATTGTTGACTTTTTCACTAATAAATTGCCTCCTTTTTTTATTTATTTCAAAATAGCTTTAATCCTACGAATTCCCGCCGAACTAGACTCTTCTTTGATGATTTTAAAGCGCTTACCGCCCTCGGACAAAACACCCGTGTGCTCGACGTGCGGACCGCCGCAAACTTCGAAACTAACAATATTGTCGCCTTCACCGATGGAATAGACTTTTACTTTATCGCCGTAGCGCTCGCCAAAGGCGCCGATTGCACCCATTTTTAGCGCCTCGTCAGTCGGATAAACGGCAAAGCTGACTGGTAAATCAGCGTCAATCCACGCATTGACCTGATCTTCCACCGCCTGTTTTTCCTCTGGCGTCAATTTATCATGATTAAAATCAAAACGCAGGCGCTCAGACGTGATATTGCTGCCATGCTGCTGCAAATCCGGCGCCTTCAGAACTTTGCGCAGTGCCGCTCCCAACAAGTGCGTCGCCGTATGATATTTCAGATGAATCGGATCGTGACCCTCCAGGCCGCCGCTAAACTGCCCCTTGCGCGCCGTCTTGGAGCGTTGGCGCTGCTCGGCCATTCGCGCATCAAATTCGGCGCGCCAATCATCAGAAAGTTTAATGCCTTGTTTATAGGCTTCCTCGGTACTCAGCTCCACCGGAAAACCAAACGTATCGTACAGCGTAAATAACTCTTCGCCAGTCAAGCCGTCATCAATATAATGCTGCATTTGCCTGAGACCTTTACGCAGCGTTTGGCGGAAGGCTTTTTCTTCCTTGACCAGCACCGCGATGATACTCTCGCGGTTTTCCTTAACCTCTGGAAAATCTGCTTCATATAAATCAGCGATTACTGGTACGACTTCCTGGAGGAAATTCTGCTCAATCCCCAGGTCAAAACTATAGCGAATCGCCCGGCGCAGTAAGCGGCGCATCACGTAGCCCTGCTCCTTATTGCTCGGCACACAGCCATCGACCGCCAAAAATACCGCCGCTCTGAGATGATCGGCGATCACTCGCATTGACGCGGTGTGCGTAGCGTATTCCTTGCCGCTTAGACTTTCTAGCTTTTTAATAATTGGCTGTAGTAGGCTGATCTTAAAAACGTCAGGACTGTCAATTGCTGCCGCAGCAATCCGCTCCAAGCCGCCGCCGAAATCAACATTCTTGCGTTTCAGCGGTTCAAAGCTACCATCGTCCAGCCGCCGATATTGCATAAACACTTGGTTGCCAATTTCCATAAATCGGCCGCTATCACTAGCTGGATGCGCCTGCCCAAAGCTGGCGTCATGATGCTGCTCGCCAAAATCATAAAACACCTCGCTATCCGGCCCGCACGGATCACCAATCGGCGTACTATCAATGCCGCCGCCGCGGCTCCACCAATTCTCCTTATCATTGTAAAAGAAAATCCGGCCGCCCTGCATACCCAGCCTGTCGCCATTTTCAGCGCTATCCAGCTCGACGATTTTAGCTTCAATGCCTTTTTTAGCAAAAACTTCTTGCCAAATTTGCGCTACTTCATCGTCGCGCGGAATGTTATTTTTATCGTCGCCGATAAAACAGCTAACGTAGATTTTGTGCGGATCTAGCCCAACTATTTCTGTCAAAAATTCGAAAAACCACTCAATCTGCTGGCGTTTGAAGTATTCGCCCATACTCCAATTGCCCAGCATCTCAAAGAACGTCGTGTGTCGATTATCGCCAACATCCTCAATATCCTGCGCCCGCAAACACGTCTGGCTATCAGCCAATTTAGTGCCTTGCGGATGATCCTGGCCTAGCAAATACGGCAGCAACGGCTGCATGCCCGAGCCGGTAAATAACGTCGTCGGGTCATTGTGTAGCATCAGCGGCGCCCGCTCAATAATAGCGTGACCGTTCCTTTGACAAAATTCGAGATATTTCTGGCGGATTTCTTGTGTGTTCATAGAGGTAATTATAGCATAAAACAAAACCGCCCGATTAACGAGCGGTTTGCAATTATTCTATAATATCTACTCGGCAGACTCTTCAGCCGGTTCTTCCTTTGGCTGATTCTTGCGAAGTTTCTCTGGGTTGCGGATAGATTTATGCTTATCAGCAGCCGACTCTTTAACCCATTTCGGTAATTTAACACCAGCTTCTTTCAATAGTTTAACGACGCGCGGGGTTGGCTGAGCACCGTTATCTAAATATTTCTGCGCTGACTCAACCTGAATATTTGCTTCTTTAGTATGCGGGTTGTAGCTACCAACATACGCGACCACACGGCCACTTGACGGGTGACGATGCGCCTCTTGTACCGCCAGGCGGTACACTGGGTAACCTTTGCGGCCCAATCGTTGCAAACGAATTGCTAACATGTGTAATTTCTTCCTTTTCTTACAACTCTTTGATTAATGTCTTACTCCTAGAGAGTGTACACTATTTGTGCCTGGTCGTCAATTCTGCTGTGAAAAATTGATTTGACCTTTTAGCTGCAACATAATATAATAAAAAAATCCATGAGGTTAGCGTACTTATCAGAACCGCCACTTAGTAAGCCGGGTGGTCATCCACAATGGCCCAGTGATCGCGTGGCTGAATTTAAAGCGACATATCCCAGAGAATTCTGGTCGCATCGAGCGTTGACAGACATTCTGAATACAGCGATTCGCTTTACTGCCGATGAAAGTCGGGCAAAGAGCAAGTATTTCAATAATCAGTTCGATCGATTTCATGATTCAGTCAAGGATATTCCAGGTGTAATAGGAGTTTTTGGGACTGGATATCCTTTCTATGCCTACCAGAACGACGGCTCCATCGCAGATGTACCTGAGATACGACGTTACCAGAAATCGTTTCAAGCAGCAATTAATAGGGATCGTCTGCGGTCATATGGCGGATGGCTTTGTGGCGCTTGCGAGCTAGCTTGCGACTTACCCGATCTTAAAAAGTATTGTAAACCATGCGATTCAGTCGACTTTAAGCCAAGAGATATCTTTAAAGCATTGCTTGATTTAGATTATTGGATTGTAGTTGATGACGCTCCTGAGGCAGACCTTCGTCGGCAAGAGAAGAAAATTCAAGGATGCGCTCAAGCAGCTTCATTTGAATCGTCTGATAGTAATATCATTCAGACGCTCGAAACAACAAGATACGCTATGGAGACAGTTCTTAGAGGTTTTCAACCGGGAGCAATGCTACCAGTAGATATGCATATAATTACTAAAGTAGAACTCTTGGAGTGTCTAAAAGCAACTCCTGACGCAATTCGAAAAGGCAGAGCCGTTAGTATTGCTCCGCGCTCATTGCACAAGGTTTGGGAGGATACTAATGAGCCTTACGATTTTATAAAGGATTTTCTATTTTCTTTCACTCCTCACACATGGAATGACAATGAGCTCCTAGAAGCGCTGTCAAGCGCTCGACACGAAGTACATGATTTAATTACTGACGATCCAATAAAAGCCGTAGCCGACAGAGCCGAGAAAGAGAAACGCCAGCTTGAAGCGCCCGGTGTTGCACGATGCCTAAAGGAAAGGATTAATTCTTGGAAATGAAACGACAACACATCATTGACCTACATACCCATACTATCTACTCTGACGGAGTATTAACGCCAATTGAGCTAATTGATCGAGCATATGATAATGGTGTATCCGTACTGTCGATCGCTGACCACGATACGTTAGGCGCATATGAAGACGAATCAACATTTGAACAGGCTAAGAAGCGTGACATTCGCCTCATCCCTGGAGTTGAAATTTCAGCCAAGTATCGATCCGTCGGTATTCATGTTTTGGGACTTTTTATTGATCATGAGAATGACGCTCTACATAACGTCTTAAAGAGGCAGCATGATTTTAGAATTGAGTATATGAACCGCGTCGTTGATATGTTTGAAAAAGACGGGTGGGCAATTGCTTCAAAAGAAAGCCTACTGTCACTGGGATCAGTCACTAAGGCTCACATCTCTCAAAGCATTGTGGAACACGAAGAAAATTTTGAACGCCTAAAACAATTGTTTGGCCAGATTCCTACCCGCGGTATGTTTATCGAGGCTATGATGAATGAAGGTTGCAAGTATTTCCTAGAACGTG
>CAUOLH010000004.1:0-86326 GCA_963456375.1 uncultured Candidatus Saccharibacteria bacterium
GATACACCTATCAAGCCTCTCGGCGACCGCGTGGTAGCGGTGCGCGAGGAGGCGAAGACGCAGACGGCTAGCGGATTATATTTGCCGGACAACGCCAAGGAGAAGCCGGTGGTGGCCGAGGTTAAAGCAGTTGGCGGCGACGTCAAGAATGTGAAGGTGGGCGACAAGATTGTGTATAAGGAATATTCGACCACGGATTTGAAAATTGACGGCACGGAATATTTGATCGTCCGCGAGGAAGATATTTTAGCAACGGTTGTTTGAGAAAAGGGGAGTTTTTAGTATGGCAAAAAAAGTTTTTTACGATGACGATGCGCGCGCTCGCGTGTTGGGCGGTGCCGAGGCGCTGTATAACGCAGTCAAGGTGACGTATGGACCAAAGGGCCGCAATGTGGTGATTGCTAAGGGATTTGGCGGACCGACGGTGACGCACGACGGCGTGACGGTGGCGGAAGGTATTGAGCTGGGTGAGCAAGACGACGAGACGCTGGGTTATAAGGTCGGCGCTGATTTGATCAAGCAGGCAGCCAAGAACTTGAACAAGCAGGCTGGCGACGGTACCACGACCGTGACGGTGCTGACTTATTCGATTTTGAAGGAAGCCAATCGGTTGATCGCAGCGGGACACAACCCAATGGAGCTGCGCAAGGGTATTGAGCAGGCCGGCGCGGAAATCGTCAAAGAGCTGAACAAATTAGCTGAGCCAATTGAGGGCAAGTCTGAGCGCGTGGCGGAAGTGGCAACCATTTCGGCGGGCGACGCGGAAATTGGCAAATTGATCGCTGGTGTCATCGAAAAAGTTGGCAAAGACGGCGTGGTGACGGTCGAAGCAGGCCAAGGCTTGGAGTTGGAGGCAGAGGTCGTTGAAGGCTTTAGCCTAGACAAGGGCTGGGTCAGTCCATTCTTCGTCACCGACACTGGTCGGCAAGAGGCGGTTTATGAAAAGCCAGCGATTTTGATCACCGATAAGAAGATTTCTAGCGTGCAAGAATTCCTGCCAATGCTGGAGAAATTGGCACAAAGCGGTAAGAAGGACGTGGTACTGATTGCTGATGAAGTTGAGGGTGAAGCGCTGAGCATCTTGGTGCTGAACAAGCTTAAGGGCGTATTTAATACCGTGGCGGTTAAGGCACCAAGCTTTGGCGACCGCCGCAAGGAGATTTTGCGCGACATCGCGGTGCTGACCGGGGCAACGGTGATTTCTGAAGACCACGGGTTGACGTTTGAGAATGCTGGCCTGGAGGTCTTAGGTTCGGCACGCAAGGTGATTGTCGGTAAAGATGAAACCACCATCGTTGAGGGCGCGGGCAAGCCATCAGCAGTGAAGGAGCAGATCGCTCAGATCAAGGCACTGTCTGACAACGCCTCTAGTGAATACGAAAAAGAACAATTCGACAAGCGAGCAGCGGCCTTGAGCGGCAAAGTGGCAGTCATTAAAGTCGGCGGTGCGACCGAGACAGAAATTGACGAAAAGAAGTTCCGGGTGGACGACGCCGTGGCAGCTACTAAGGCAGCCTTGGCCGAGGGAATTGTCGCCGGCGGCGGCGTAACACTGGTGAATTTGGCTGGCGGCCTGAAGGTGACTGGCGCAGACAGTATCGCGGCTGGCCGGCAGATTCTGAAGGATGCCTTGAAGCAGCCGTTCCTGCAGATTATGCGTAATGCTGGCTTGAACGCTGATGCGCTCCTAGCGCAAGTCGAAGCGGGCAAGGCTGGATTTGGCGTTAATGTGATGAAGCCTGAGAACGAATTGGTGGATGTCAAAAAAGCTGGCGTCATCGACCCAGCGCGCGTCACCAAGGAAGCGGTGCAGAACGCGGTATCTATCGCTTCAACCGCAGCAACCATGGGCGCATTGGTCGTCGATGTGCCAGAGCCAGAAGCTCCAGCTGCACCTGGCGGTATGCCGGGCATGGGGATGATGTAACCTCTAGCGGCTGGTTAAGCGGGCGGGTTTGCAGATTTTGCCAAAGCCGCCCGCAGCCGATAAAAATACCCGCTAAGTAGCGGGTATTTTTATTTAATAAACTAAACTTTTATTTGCTGGATTCAGAAAAGTAATCGATTTCTTTAACGATATCTAGCAGTGCTTGGGCGCGGCGAGATTCGTCGACGATGGCAACAGCAGCTTCATGCGCTGGCGCGATCAAGTCCCTGTCGTCAGTTGAACGCAGCAGTAATAGATAAGTGTCAAACTTTTCTTCTGGCGACACATTAAGCTTGTTAATAAGCGGACGCAGTTCGTATAGGGCGGTTTGTTTGATCTCGTCAAGCGTTGAATCAGACGTAGTTGACTGAGGCGCTCCTGGCTGGACAGTTCGCCCTGAACCTGAAGACAAAGATGTTTTCGCTGCATCCTTCGCGGCAGACGTGGCGTTCTGTACCGGATCTGGATCGGCAGTTTGCACCGGGTCGGCAGCAGGCGCTGGATCTGGCGAGATAGTAGCTGGATTTACAGTTGCTGGCGCTGCGACGCTGCCAGTTTCCTCGAACTGCATATTATTATCCGCCTCTTGAGAAACACCGGCCAACACCTTGGCTAGTTCTTGATCGTCGCTGATTGATTGATTAGTATGAGAACTCATATACCCACCTTTATATTAATTCTGTTTACGCTTATGTTATACTTTAACATGGACAAAGGGAGAAATGCAAGATGTTAGATGATTTGAATGTAATAAAACAACGCGATCCGTCTGATACGCTCGGCGGTATTTTAGATATTTCCAAGCAGGCAGTGTACGAAATAGAGGTAGTTCCTGGCGATAACCAGCGGCGCGAATTTAAGAATGTGGTTTTAGCTGGTATGGGCGGATCGGCTTTGGCGGCGGATATGATTAAAGTCTTAACGGACGGCTGGCTGCATATACCGCTTGCGGTGGTAAAAGGCTATGATCTACCGGGATTTGTCGGTGAGGAGACGCTGGTGATTACTATTAGCCACTCGGGCAATACTGAGGAAACGCTGAGCTGCTATCAGCAAGCATTGGAAAAACAGGCTTGTTTAGCGGCGTTATCAACGGGAGGATCGCTGATTGAGCGCGCCAAGTCTGACCGCGCGGCGTACGTAGAAGTCCCATCAGGCGCGCAGCCTAGAATGTCAACAGTGTATCATTTGCGAGGTTTGTTGAAATTATTACAACATTTTTGGATTATTGACGGCGATCTATACCAGCAAGTCGCGGATAGCGCAGGCTGGCTGCGCAGCGAAGCGGCTGGCTGGGCAGCAGACGTCCCCGAGGCGCATAATTACGCGAAACAGATTGCTAAAATGGTAATCGGTAAAACACCAGAGTTTTTTGCTGGGGAATTAACCTGGCCGCTGGCATATAAATGGAAAATCAGCTGGAACGAATCGGCGAAGAATCTGGCTTTTTCCAATCAGTATCCGGAGTTTAATCACAATGAGTTTATCGGCTGGTCGTCGCATCCGGTAGAAAAGCCGTTCGCGATTTTTGACCTTCGAAGCAGCTTAGAGCGGCCGAGGATTCGCGAGCGTATGGAGTTAAGCGACCGTCTGCTGAGCGGCAAGCGTCCGAAAGCATATGTGGTGGAGCTCGCCGGCGAGACGTTGATGAGGCAGTTGCTTTGGGGTTTGGTACTGGCAGATGCTGCTAGTATCTATACCGCTATATTAAACGGTGTTAATCCTGGCCCGGTGGCGCTGGTTGAGCGGTTGAAGCAAGAATTGAGTTAGCGATTAGCTCAATTCTTAAGCCAGTTGGCTCTATTAAGTGCGGCAGTTTGATCTGCTTCCACTTCGTTGCTCAGAGAATTTACTGCTCTGGGCAGAGCTCAGAGAATTTGCTGCTCTGGGCAGAGAGTTTAATACCGAAGCGACTCAATAGGGTCGCGCTTGGTGGCGCGGAAGGCTGGATATAGGCCAGCGATGATGCCGATAAGCAGCGATAGGAAGATCGTTATTACAATAGTTTGCCAATAAATATATGGCGCAAACGATAAATAAGCGCCAACTATATAAGCGCCGCAAAGGCCTAAGATATAACCGATGATGCCGCCCAGTAGACCGACGATTGCCGATTCAATGACGAACTGATTGATGATATGCTGGCCGGTAGCGCCCACAGCGCGGCGAATTCCTACTTCGCGCCGGCGTTCAGCGACATTAACTAGCATAATATTCATAATACCGACACCGCCAACTATCAGTGATACGCCGCCGATAACAGCCATCACGAATGACAGTAAATTGACTAAGTTGCTTTTACTCTCGTTTATTTCGTTACCCGTAAGGATACGGTAATCATTATTGCCGTCGTGGTTTTTATGCAGGATTTTCTCTGCTTCAGAAAGACCAGACTGTAACTGTTCGCGAGAATCTGCAGCGACAGCGATTTGCTGAATTTGAGCAGTATTCTGAGTGAATCTTTTTATAACAGACAGCGGCATGATGGCGGCATTATTAAAGTCGACATTAAGATGTTTGGCGGGATGGCTGACGTTTTTTAAGACGCCAGCGACTGTAACTGGCTGGCCGTGGATATTGATGACGTTGCCGATAGATTTATCGGTGCCAAATAGGTCGACGGATAATTGCTGTCCGACGACGATACCGTCAGCCTCGTCGATGAACTGACCTTCGCTAACTTCCAGGTTGGCGATTGACTTTAATGAGCCGGTACTGCCGACTATCGCGGCTTTCTGGGTGTCAACTTTACCGTCGCGCGCTTTTAGCTCGCTGTGTAAAAAAGCGATGGGCGCTGTCTTAAGGTTGGGAATTTTTCCCAAATCGCTTACATCTTGCTCGGTTAGCGTATTGACTGTAGTTGATCCGTCTGCTTCAGTAAAAATGTTCGCGCCAGTTTTTTGTCCGCCGGACCGGATGATGGCGACTGGCTCGTTGGTGTTGATGTTCTGCTGTCCGCCAAACAGTTTGGTAACGCTGCTGGCTAACGATAATACCATGGTTATACTGGCGATGCCGACAGTGATGCCGATAATTGTCAAAAATGTCCGGCCGCGATTAGCTTTCAAGGCCTGAGTGGCGTTTTCAAAATGGTTCTTTAATAACATACTCACGATTCTTTTTCCTTTTTCTTATCAGCTTTTTCGGGTTTTTCAATTTTCTCAGCTTTCTCGGTCTTCTCTGGCTTCTCGGTCTTTTTAGTCTCTGTTTTAGGATGTTTGCTTTCTTTATTTTCTTTGTCGTCTTTAGCGGTCTTACTTACGGTTTTTTCGCCAGTTTCCTGCTTTTCTTTATGACTTTCGCTTTTATGTTTAGTGTCTTTATCTTTCTTTTCTTTGTCATCGTCTTCAATCAATTTTTTAGTAAATTTTTTCCTGCCCAGGTGTTCGTCGGTGTCGATTTTACCATCCAACATAGTGATAACGCGGCTGGCGTAACTGGTCAATTCCGGATTATGCGTCACCATAATAATAGTGTTGCCGCGGCGATGAATGTCCGCCAATTCTTCCATGATCAAATGGCTAGCTTTACTATCCAAATTACCAGTTGGCTCGTCTGCCAGAATAATCGACGGGCTATTGACTAGCGCCCGGGCGATAGCGACGCGCTGCACTTGGCCGCCGGACAATTGATGCGGCATGTAATATTCGCGCTCGTTCAAATGAAACGTTTTCAATATTCGGCTAGCTTCCTGTAATCGTTTAATTTTGCCTAGGCCTGTGTACGTCAGCGGCAGGGCAACATTGTCGATAACGGTTAGCCGCGGTACTAAATTAAAATTCTGAAAAATAAAACCAATTTGTTTGGAGCGAATCTGGGCGCGCTGGCGCGGCGTCAAAAAATCAACCGGCCGATTATCCAGGTAATATTCGCCGTCAGACGGCTGGTCTAATAGTCCAATCATGTTAAGCAGCGTCGTTTTGCCGCAGCCGCTTGGACCCATAATGGCGATAAATTCGCCCTTTTTGACAGTTAAATCAACGTTATCCAAGGCGCTAATCTCGGCGTCGCCGATCCCAAAGCGTTTGGTAACATTCTTAAGCTTAATACGTATTGAAGGATCGTTCATCATTGCTTTTTATTATAGACAAAAAGCAGGCGATGTTGCAACCGCTAGCGGACTTTCTGTTATAATATGCATCACGGAAGGATGCAGGAGTGGTTGAACTGGCACGCCTGGAAAGTGTGTAGGCTCTTCACGGGGTCTCCGGGGTTCGAATCCCCGTCCTTCCGCCAGAGAGATTAATTCATGCCAAAGCAGAACACAAAATTAGAATCAATTGCAAAAATCCTGATCATCAATGGTGACGGTAATGTTTTAACTTTGACTTTGAGCGAACACTTAAAATATCCGGAGAGATCATATCAGCCAGACTTGCCGGGTGGAATCGTGGATGCGGGTGAGCCGGAGAATTTGGGGGTAATCCGCGAGGTGCAAGAAGAATGCGGAATAGACTTAGATCCGGCAAAAATACAATTAGCGTACGCCGAGACTGCATATGATGAGAAAGAGAATAAGTCGGTTACGAAGCTATTATACGTCACGCATTTGGATAATACGGCGGCGGTGAAGTTGAGCTGGGAGCATAGCGATTATAAGTGGGTATCTGTCGCTGAGTTGCAGAACATTAATATGCGTCCTTTTTTCAATCGGGCAATTCAGTACGTAATTGAACACAAGATAATTTAGTTATAGTAGCGGTTTAGCTTGCCGCAAATTCACTCACTAAATAAAACGACCCGGTAACAACGACGTACGTATCAAGCTGCCGGGCTTTTTTGATGGCTTTTTCTAAGGCTTTGTTTGGATTATGTTCAATCTCGACGGCAGATTTCATGACATGGCGGATGTTTTCCGGCGGCACGTTGCGGTGGTTTTTGCCGTAATTGGCGCTGAATGTAGTGGCGTAAGCCAGCTGCGCCAGGTTATCAATTATGGTAAGCGATTCTGCCATTGATGAATGCTTATTTTGCCCGAATGCTACTACGAAGATAGGTTTTTTATCCGGATATAATTTCCGCAATGAATCAATCAGGGCGCGGATTTTCTGCGGATTATGCGCAACGTCAAATATGATGTTAACTCCTTCAATATTGCGCTTCTCTAACCGCCCGGGAATAGTGATATGCACGGATTTTTCCAGAACTTCTTTTGGCAGAGGCGGCTTTTTATCCAGCGCCAGCCGCTTTTCAACGGCGCGGTACGCCAATGTCCAATTCCGCTGCTGAAAATCCGGCAGTATTTTCAGAAAATCGTCAATAATTGGCGAAGCAATTGAAAACTGCGAGAACTGTGACTCTGCACGTTGTCGAACAACCATTTCAATCTCAGAAGTTTGTCGGTTCATCACGGTTGAATCATTCTGGTGGATAATGCCAGCTTTTTCTTGGGCGATTTCTGTCAGAGTATTGCCTAGTAATTCCGTATGGTCCAGTCCGATATCAGTGATGACGCGTACAGTTGGCGAACGGGAAATTACATTGGTTGTATCCAGCCGTCCGCCAATTCCAACCTCAATTATGATATAATTAACGTCTATTTTCTTAAATAGCCAAAAACTAAAAATCGTCAAAAATTCAAAATAGGATGGATGCAGGTTGTGTGCTACGCAAAGGTTGGCAAACGCTTGAAAATAATGTAAATATTCTTGTTCAGGTAGCGTCTGCCCGTTGATTAGCGAGCGCTCGGCAACGTTGGCGATATGCGGCGACACTAATGTACCAGTAGTATAGCCAGCCCGGTTCAGTAAACTGGTAGCATAATAAGCAGTCGAGCCCTTGCCGGAGGTACCGGCGATGTGGATGGCGGGAATTTGATTTTGCGGATTATCAAGAATCTCCAAAATATGCGTCACATATGCCAGCCGATCATGCTTTTCGGGCGGATGGGCGATTAGCTCGTCCAGAAAATAAATCACGTCGCGCATTGAGGCAAATTTCATACCGTATCTGATTATAGCAAAAATAGGTTGTAAAATTTACCAAATGTCTTGAAAAACACTATATGTAGCGGCTATAGTTAGTGTTGTACGCTATATATGTAGCGAACCCATAAATAAACAAAAAGGCAAATTATCCAAATGAGCCACCAGATGGGGTACTGGCGGCTGATTTTTAGCAGGGCAAATTAAGGAGGGTACATGCAACAAATCAACGTCATCAAACGCGACGGGACGAAAGAGCCGTTTGATGCCAATAAAATTAACGCAGCGATTTTGAAGGCCTGTGATGGGCTACCAGATCAGGTTTCTAAGGTGGTGCAGGTGGCGACCGAGTTGCAGCTGACGCTGTTTGACGGGATTACCACCGAGCAGCTGGACGAGGCAGTGATTCAGACGACACTGCAAAATGTTAAAGATGATCCAGATTATGATAAAATCGCAGCCCGCTTGCTACTAAAGACTATTTATAAGAGTATTTTGGGTGATTATGAGACGGCAGACGAATTAAAGAAATTGCACGCGCGGGAGTTTCCGAAGTTTGTTAAAGCGGCGGTCAAAGATGGTTTGCTTGATGAGCGAATGAGTGACGGGCGATTTGATTTGAAAAAATTGGGCGAAGCATTACAGCCAGAGCGCGACGATCTCAGCAAATATCTTGGTGTGATGACCAATAAAAACCGCTATGCCTTGCGCAAACAAAGCGGCGACCCGCTGGAAACGCCACAATTTACTCATATGCGTATCGCTATGGGTCTCAGCTACAATGAGCCAGATCCAACTGCGGCAGCGATTGAATTTTATGAACATATGAGTAAGTTAGAATATCTGCCGGGTGGCTCGACGCGCGTCAATGCTGGCGGCTCCTTCCCGCAGCTCTCTAACTGCTTTTTACTAAATGTCGACGATGATATGGAATCAATTGCCAAGAGTGTGCGTGATACCATGTTTATCGCCAAGGGTACTGGCGGCATCGGTATCGGTTTTACTAAATTGCGGACAGCTGGCAGTCCAGTTAAAACCACTAACACCGAATCAACTGGTCCGATTCCCTTTATGAAGATGATTGATACGGCACTGTTTGCGGTTAGCCGTAAGGGTAAGAAGGCTGGCGCAGCCGCCATTTATATGGAGAACTGGCACCTTAATTTTGGGCAGTTTATTGATCTGCGTTCTAACTCCGGCGACCCATATATGCGAACTCGTTTTGCCAACACTGCGGTATTTATCTCTGATGAATTTATGAAGCGGGTGCAAAAAGACCAAGATTGGTATCTGTTTGACCCAGCGGAAACGTCGGATCTGCCAGAGCTGTATGGTGAGAAATTTTCCGCACGCTACAAAGAGTATGTCAAATTAGCGGAGGCTGGTAAACTGCGGGTCTTTGAAAAGATTTCTGCCCGTCAGCAATTTAAGCAGATTTTGACTAGTCTGCAAGCTACTAGCCATCCGTGGCTCACCTGGAAAGACACTATCAATGTGCGGGCGCTGAATAATAACACCGGTACGATTCATTTGTCCAACCTTTGTACGGAGATTACCTTGCCTCAAGACAAGGATAATATCGCCACCTGTAATTTAATTAGTATCAATCTGTCGGCGTTTTTGTGCGAGGATAAGACGTGGGATTGGGATCGGCTGCAAGAGGCGACACGGGCGGCGATTCGACAATTGGATAATCTGATCGATATTACTGAGACGCCAGTTAAAGAGGCGATGCACGCCAATCAGCAGACGAGAGCTGTTGGCCTGGGCATGATGGGTTTTTCGGACGTATTGGAAAAACTCGGTTATTGCTATGAATCGAATGAAGCTTATGAGTTAATCGATCAATTGACGGAGTTTATCAGCTACCATGCCATCGACCAGTCGGCGGATTTGGCAGCCAAGTTAGGCAACTATCCGACATATAAAGGCAGCGGCTGGAGTAAGGGTGTTTTGCCGATTGATACAGTGGCGGAATTGTCGAACAATCGCAAGGTTAAGGTGAAAATTGATACCAAAACCCGGCTAGATTGGGATAAATTACGCAAGAAAGTTAAAAAGGGTATGCGTAATGCTACGCTGATGGCTATCGCCCCGACCGCTAACATCGGTCATGTGGCGGGTACGACGCCGGGGATTGATCCGCAGTTTGCTCAGATTTTTAGCCGCTCGACGCTGAACGGTAAGTTTTTGGAGGTGAATAATAATTTAGTGCGTGACCTCAAGGCATTGAACTTGTGGGACGACATCAAGGAAGAGGTTTTTGCTAACCAAGGTGATATTCAGCACATTGATGCTATTCCGCAGAAACTGAAAGATGTGTATAAAACCAGCTTCCAGCTGAGTCCCTACGCCTTTATCGAGGTGGCGGCCCGGGCTCAAAAATGGGTTGACCAGGCAATTAGCCGTAATATGTACCTGGAAACTCGCGATATTGATGAATATGTGGAGATTTATTCTGAAGCGTGGCGACGCGGCCTGAAAACGACTTATTACCTGCACGTTAAGCCACGCCATCAGTCAGAGCAGACCACGGTTTCAGTGGAAAAATTAGCAGAACAGAAGATTCGAACTGGCGCTAAAACGCGTGGGTTTGGATTTGCTAAAGTTAAAAAATAAAGGGGGAACGATATGGAACATCAAGATACATTACCAGGAATTGATTGCTTGTTTGAGGAGGAGTGGCAGCGTAAACTTGGTCAATTAGCATTATTTGATGAAGAAGAGGAGAATTAAAAATGGGTATTTTAGGTTCAGGATTACGCGATGGATTGAGTTTACATCCAATCCGTTATCCGTGGGCATACGATTTATACAACCAAGCAGTGGCTAACACCTGGTTCCCAAACGAGGTGCAGTTGGTACAAGATTTGGCGGATTTTGAAAAATTATCGGACGAGGAAAAGCATGCGCTCAAAACGGTGATTAGCTACCTTAACCCAAACGAGCTGCTAATCAACAAGTCGCTGGCATTTGGTATTTATCCATATGTTAACGCCGCTGAAGCACAGCTATATCTGTCAAAGCAAATGTGGGAAGAAGCCAACCACTTCATGACCTTTGAGTATATCATCGAAACGTTTCCGTTTGATCGCGAGGAAATTTACGCGGCGGGCTTTGGTAAGAAATCGCTGGCCGACAAGGCAGATTTCCAGAACAAGCACCTGGATGTGATGCTTGATCCAAACTTGGACATTTACTCTCTGGAGGGCAAGAAAGATTTTGTCCGCTCACTGGTGGCGTATAATATTGTGCTCGAAGGCATCTGGTTCTACTCGGGTTTTATGGTTGGTATGAGCTTTCGCCAGCGTAACTTGCTGCGTAATGTCGGTACGTTGCTGGACTGGATCACCAAGGATGAGAACTTACACCTAACCTTTGGCATTAATTTGCTACTCACCATCTTGGACGAAAACCCAGAACTGCAAACCCAGGAATTTGCCGAGGAAATCCGCAACCTTATCTTGCAGGCGGTGGAGCTGGAGAAAGAATACAACAAGGATATGCTACCAAAGGGAATCCTCGGCTTGAACGCTGATTATGTCAATCAGTATGTCATGCACATGACTGACCGCCGCTTGGTCGAGCTTGGGTTTGAGCCGGAGTACAATGTGGCCAACCCCGCCAAATGGATGGCTACGGCAAATGACACTTTGGAATTGGTCAATTTCTTTGAAAGCACTAACACCAGCTATGAAGTAAATACCACGAAGTAACTACCATGGACAAAATTACAACAGATATTTTAGACACAGTTGAAGTTGGGGCTTTGGCAACCGTCAATCGTGACAGAACGCCGCTAGTGACGCCGCTCCACTTTGTACGTTATAAAAATGACAACATTATTTGGATCTCTGACCGACAGTCCCGCCATGCTGTTAACGCCTATCGCAGCGGTGTTGTAGAATTTGTCGTTTGGAATGATCAAAAGAGTGCTGTATTTTTGACAACAAAGGTGCGAGAGCTACCAGAGGAAGAGGAGGCGGCGGCCTTGGAGGTGTATGCCAACAAGCTGGGCGACTTCATGCCGCGGGTGGAACATAGGCAAATTTACATCATGCCAATTGGTAGCCTTGATGAAAAAACTACAACAGGAAATTGGCTGCACTATATTGCATAAGCGCTATATATAGCGTAATATAAGCGTAAGCGATACTAAATATATAGAAAGACAGGAACATGAACGCAAGTCAAATTATTTCTGACGACATGACATTGGAAGAAAAATTGAATGCCATCGATGCGGCGATGCAGGCAGCGCAGGCGGTGGCTGATGAGCAGGCTAAGGCGAGCGGGGGTGTAGCTGCGCCCATTGATCCGGCGAGTCTGACGATTTGCGATGGTTGTGAATAAAACAACAGAGGTGTCGATTTGACGCCTCTTTTGATATGTTGGAGAAGTGATGATAAAGAAGTATATTTTCGTAACTGGTGGCGTGCTGTCTGGTGTAGGTAAAGGGATCACGGCGGCAAGTATCGGTGCAGTATTACAGGCTAAAGGTATCGTCGTGTCGGCTCAGAAGTGCGATCCGTACCTGAATGTTGATGCTGGGCTGCTAAATCCCAAAGAGCACGGCGAATGTTTTGTGACTAAAGATGGTGCCGAAACCGACCTTGATTTAGGACACTACGAGCGATTTTTAGATTTAGAATTGACGCGGAAAAACACCACGCTGTCAGGCCGATTGCTGCGCGATTTGATCGCCGATGAGCGGGCTGGTAAGTTTGGCGGCCAGACGGTACAGATGGTGCCGCATTTGACTAATTCTATTAAGGCGGCTATCCGCGAGGCGGCCGAGGGCGACGTTCACATCGTGGAAATTGGCGGCACAGTCGGCGACTACGAGGGCCTGAGTTTTATTGAGGCGATTCGCGGTTTTGCGCTGGATGTGGGGCGGGGAAATTGTCTGTTTGTGCATGTGGTGTACGTGCCGTTTTTGGAGGCGTCGCACGAGTATAAGACCAAGCCGGCTCAGAATGCGCTGGCGGATCTTCGCGGTTTTGGCATTATGCCAGATGTGGTGGCAGTCCGGACGGAGGGCCATGACAAGCCGCCGCGCAGTATCGGCGAAAAAATTGCTATTTCGTCTGGCGTACGCCAGGAGGGAATTATTATGATGCCAAATGTCGATACGGTATATGAAGTACCATTGACGGTGCACCGTGATTTGGGGAAGTTATTGGGCGAGTTTACCGACAATTCAGTGGAGCCAAATTTACAGCGATGGAAACGTTTGGCAAAGCGTGATAAAACTGAGTATGACAAGCGGGTAACCGTCGGTTTGGTGGCTAAATACATTGACAATTCTGATACCTACCTATCGGTGACCGAGGCGCTAAAGTCTGCCGCCTGGGCGAACAAAAGCGAGATTTCTATCAAGTGGATTAACGCTGAGACAGCCAGCGCAGCTGATTTTGCCAGCGTTGACGCTATTGTGGTGCCGGGCGGTTTTGGTACGCGCGGCGTGGAGGGCAAGATTAAGGCGGCTGAGTATTGTATAAAAAACAACAAGCCGTATCTAGGAATTTGCTTGGGTTTGCAGGCGGCGGTGATTGCGGCGGCGCGCTTGGGCGGCGTAGCGAATGCTAACAGTGAAGAGTTTGGCGCTGAGCCTGGCGCGAATGTGGTGTATATTATGGACGGCCAGCAGGGCAAGCAGTCGACCGGCGGCACGATGCGCCTCGGCGATTATCCGGCGGTGCTGAAATCTGGTTCGCTTGCGGCCAAAATGTATGGTAAAACAGAGGTAATTGAGCGACACCGCCATCGCTACGAGGTGAATCAAGATTTTGTTCAAGCGATTGAGCGGGGCGGCCTCGTGATTTCTGGTACGTCGCCGAACGGTCAGCTGGTGGAATTTGTCGAAGCGCCGCATCATCGGTATTTCGTAGCTACGCAAGCTCACCCTGAATTTAAGTCGCGTCCGTTCCGCCCGCATCCGCTATTTGACGGGCTGATTCGAGCTATTTTAGCTGGAGATTCTTAGCCAGATATTCTACTTTGCTATTTATTCCAGCCTGGCTAGGGAATACTGCGCTGATGATATATCATGCAGAATGCATAAAAGTCATTTTTGCTGCTTTTGACAACTGGGGGGGGGTGGGTAGTAGAATGACACTATTATGACACTATTTTCACGTTCTCTAGATATACAAGGAATCATTTGGCAAGCTAAAGCCGGGGCGGACGAAGGACTATATGAGCCTAGCCAGCGGCGATTACGAGTTCCGCTGTCAATGGTGGTTAATACGCTACTGGGTAATGTTACAGCTGAAGTTTATGGTGAAGAGCATCTGCTTAAAGCAGCTGAAAAGACTAAAGGTACTGAAGAAGATAATGACTTTATAGCGGCAACCAGCCATTTAACTGACGTCGATGTTGCAGCTATTGCCAGCCTCGTCGCCCGGATGAAGAAAATTGTAGTGCCAGTTGCTGAAACTAATTTGAGGCTTTGGCATCAGAAATTACCATATGAACTTGTCGGTATGGATAATGTCTACCCAGTAGCTTATGAGAATATGCCAGGTGCTAGCGGTGAAAGTAGCGGTGAAAGTAAATATCCGCTGCGGTTTAATAGCAGCGACTACGACGGGCTGGCGCAAAGAATGACAGACAGCGGCTTGACGGTTGTGACGGCAGCGCATAACCCGGTGACTGGCTACGGCGTGGAGAATAACGGTGAATTGCCAAACAAGCCAGGCAAATTAGTACCGCATTTGGCACTGTCAACGGGGCGGCCGATTTTGCCGGCGCTTATGCAGGTTGAAGGACAGCGCCGCAATCCAACCCAGCTTAATGATAATGAAATTCATCCGTCATGGTTGCTTACGAAAAAAGGTGTATTGCTAGTGTTTGGCGAGCCGATTACACCAAGCGATCAGGACGTTGAGAATTATAAGGACGTACTGGGCAGTTTGAGCGGTCCGTCTTCGGAAGCAGCCCGTCAAAAACAGCGGGAGATATTGAATGCTCTTGGCGGGGTGGTGCTGGATTGGATGCATCAGAATTACGATTGGGAATTAGCATCATAATATTGACAAAATAAAAAGCATATGCTATCATTAAACAGTATATTAAACTAAACATAAAAAAGGTAAACATAAAAAGGAATAAAAATGGCTGAAGAAAGCAATATCCGCGAGCTGGATGATAATAGCGTGCTGAGCCGCGACGATATGTCAGCTTTGGACTATGTCTTAAAGCATGTCAAAGGTTCTAGCCCAAGTTCAATGAGCTTACTGCAGTTGGAAGAAATGAGCGAGGAATAATTTAGGCTATATCTGTTATACTAAACAGTATGGAACGAGTTATTTCTGAAATTATTACAAAACTTTTTGATCAAGATGTGGCGGTGCAGTTAACGCGCCCCGATCCAAAGTTTGGCGATTTTGCGACGAATGTGGCGCTACAATTAGCTAAGCCGCTGGGTAAAAACCCGCGCGAAATTGCTGAGGCGATTGCTGAGGAGCTGCGCGGCCGCCAGGAATTTAGCGAGGTCAATGTGGCTGGGCCGGGCTTTATCAATGTGAAATTGAGCGATCAAGCGGTGTTGGAGTCGTTGAAAGTGCGGCCAGCGACTAATCGTGCAGGCAAGACGGTCGTTATTGAAACGAATTGCTCAAATCCGTTTAAGGCTATGCATATTGGCCATGCTTTGAATGTGGTTTTGGCAGATACTATGGCGAATTTGCTGGCGGTGGACGGCGCGTCGGTGCACCGGGTGAGTTATCACGGCGATGTTGGTACGCATGTCGGTAAGAGCATGTGGGCGATTCTGCGCGAAATTGACGGCGATGTCAGCAAATTAGACGCTATTCCGGCTGATAAGCGCAACGAATTTATGAGTCGTACATATGCTGAAGGGGCGCGGGCAGCCAAGGAATCACCAGAGGCGCGGGCGGAAATTGATGAGCTAGCCAAGCAATCGTTTGTGCTGGACGATCCGCTGTATAAGCAGGTGTATGAGATTTGTAAAGCCTGGAGCTTTGATGAAATTGATGCCAATGTGGCGCGGCTGGGAAATGTGCCAATTGAACGGCGTTATGTCGAGAGCGAGACTGAAGTGCCGGGCAAGGCCTTGATCAAAGAAAAAACCCCAGAAGTCTTTACTAAATCAGATGGTGCGTACATCTTCAAAGGTAGCCAATACGGTGCGTTTGATAATGTTTTCGTCGGTTCGCACGGCAACGGGCTGTACGGCGCACACGACATGGGGCTAATTCAGCTGAAGCGCCAAGATTATCCGAACTTGGACCTGTCGATTACGGTCAATGGCGAAGAGCAGGCGGCGTATTTCCGCGGGGTGATCGCGGCTAGTGAACTCGCAATTCCAGAATTGAAAGGTAAATTGTTTAATTATGCGACTGGCCTGGTCAAATTAACAACTGGCAAGATGAGTTCGCGCACCGGCGAGGTGATTACTATTGATTGGTTATTTAACGAGTTCAAGAAGGCCATCACCCAAGCTGGCGGCGAGCCGACCGACGAAGTAGTGGCGGGCGCGTTGCGCTATCAATTCCTGAAGGTAAAAATCGGCAGCGACGTAGTGTTCGACATCAATGACGCGGTTAGCTTGACGGGTAACACTGGTAGCTACTTGCAATACGCGCACGCTCGGGCGCGGGGTATTTTGGCAAAATCTGAGCAAGCAGTTGCATTTCCGACAGAATTGTTCGACGAAGATCGGCTGTTAGTCAGGAAAATGAGTGAATACGCCGAGGCGGTTAACCGCGCTACCGAAAGTTTGGAGCCGCATCATGTCTGCGCCTACCTGTTTGAGCTGGCGCAAGAATTCAACCGCTACTACGAGAAAAACCAAGTTGTCGGCAGCGATAAAGAAGCGCACCGCGTCGGTTTGGTGGCGGTGTATGCTGACATATTGGAAGCGGGGCTGACGATTTTGGGAATCGCGGCGCCAGAGCGCTTGTAAAATCTGTTATATTAGTATATAATAATGCCGTTATGGACGAACGATATTCGGTTAAATTGTTGACGCCAAAAAGCAGGCTACTGGAAGCTGATCCTGATTTGGAACGCGCACCGTTGTTAGAATCGCAACAGTTACGGACAATAAAAGCGGATTATCAGCAGTCGCCGCAAACGTTTGATGATAAGATTGAAGCGGCAAAAGCCGTTGGACTATTAGTGCGGCAAACGTTAGATTTTTCCACGACGAGTGATCTCACGCCGGTATTTAATGCGGAGACGCTGGCGGAAAGAGAAATGGCGAACTGCTTTGGTTATACGATTACGGCGTCTGAGTGCTTGGATGGGGTTGGCGTAGAACATCTTGTCGCTTACGCGAATCAGCATACTATAATCATAGTGCCTGATAGAGAAAGCAATCGTTTATTTATGTTGGACACGCCGACAAAGGAATTGTATTGCGAAGTGACGGAAGCTGTTGGCGGCGCAGATCCGCTGGATCAGTTAGAAACTGGCGAACTTCGGGCGATAAACAGCTTGCATACTAATCAGGTATTGAAACATTTGCCGCCCGCTATTGACAGGGAACGGTTTGTTGATCGAAGACCCTGGTTGAATTTCTCCAGCTCAAACATGCGGTTTCAAGATAATCCTCGCGATAGTATTTTACAAATGATAAGCTTGCCGTCAATTCCTGGCAGAAAATTATTGGCGATGGAGTACAATGCGGAGATTTTGCGGCGGCAGCATCGTCCGGAAGAGGCAGCTGGTTTAATGGAGGATCTTTCGGGCATTTATCTGGATGTTGATTCGCGCAATAATTTGGCGGAAGCGGGCAGACTGTGCCGTCAGCTGATAGAAAACAGCATGGGGGGGAAGCTGTCAAGGTGGCTATGGCGGTGGACGAAAGTCTGGTTGGAGGAGATACTTCAAAAAACATATTCTTTTTACCAGATACCAAGCGGAAAGCAGCTAGTGCAATTGGCGATGCAGGCTTAATGGAAGAAGCGGTTGCGTTGTACCGTGAACTTCCGCCCAGCAAGCTAAGAGCTGGAAAATTAGCTAAAGCCTGTCGGCTATTAAAAATGTTACAATCAAAACATAATAAAAGGAGTTTACATAATGGCGAAAACTATTTCATCAGCAAAAAAATCAGCCAGCAAAATCCCGGAGACGAAGCCTGTTGCTAAAAAACGGTCGCTTAAAACTGCTGGAAAACTATCAGCCAGCGGCGTGGCGTCTGCTAAAAAGTCGGTTGCCAGCAGTGCCAAAGCTGTCGTGAAGGCGATGTCTGCTAAGGATAAAAAGGTCATGCGCGAGGCAATCAAAGATAGCCATATGGGCGGGTTTGTTAATTTTATCCGCGAACAAGGTGTGGTTGGTATGGCTGTCGGTTTGGCAATTGGTACGGCAGCTGGCGATACAGTGAAGAAGCTGGTGACAGCGTTTATCGACCCGCTAGTACAGCTGATCGTTGGTTCGCAGCAGGGACTTCAGGCGGCATCGTTTACCGTTGAAATTGCCGGGCGTAAGGGTGAGTTTCTGTACGGGGCGTTTATTAGCTCGTTGATCACATTGCTGGCGGTAGCTTTTGTGGTGTATGCGATTGTACACCTGTTTAATCTCGATAAATTAGATAAGAAAAAGGACTAATTGGGTTTTGAAGAACATATCCGCCGGACAAGTACGGCGGATTTTATATAAAACGATTTATGTCAGGAAAAGGTATATCATACTCAATAAACTAGGAAATAAGCGTACCGACCGGCTGGCCGCTGCTAGCCCGGGCGATGTTACCGTCGGTGAGTAAGTCGCAGATAATAACTGGGATATGTTCATCCATAGCCAGGCCGATGGCGGCTTTGTCCATGACGGTGATGTCGGGGTTGGTCAGAGCGTCGTGATAGCTGAGCTTATCAAATTTAATAGCATCAGGGAATTTGGCAGGATCTTTATCGTACACGCCATCAACTTTCGTTGTTTTAATCACAATATCGCATTGCATTTCTAAAGCTAGGTTCAGGGCGGCAGTGTCAGTGGTCAGGAACGGCCGGCCAGTGCCGCAGGCAACGATGACCACCCGGCCTTTTTGAATGTGGCTGAGCGCCCGGCGAAAGGTGTAGTGGTCGATAAATTGATTAATTTCTACAGTTGACAGGGCGCGGGTTGGCAAGCCAGCGTCGTTGAAGACATCAGCCAGGGCGATGGCGTTCATCAGGGTAGAGAGCATGCCGATATTATGGGCTGAAACAGGCTGAATGCCGTGGCCGATGATTTGGTTGCCGCGGACGTAATTGCCACCACCAACCATGATGACGACTTCGGCGCCGGTTTCTAGAGCTGGTTTAATTTGTTCGGCGATCCAGCGGGCGCGAGCGGGGTCGAAGCCGCTGGCGAACTCGCCCTGAAGCTGCTCGCCGGATAGTTTGAGGAGAATGCGTTTGGTCATGGTTTTAGTGTAGCATGCTGCAAGGAAGTGGTAAAATAGAAACATGAAAGCCAGTTTTAAGCCGAAAAAGATTTTATGGATGGATTTGGAGATGACCGGGCTGGATCCGGTGCATGATGAGATTTTGGAGGTGGCGGCGATCGTCACGGATTGGGATTTTACGGAAATTGCGACGTATCAGGGAGTGGTGCGGCATGATCCGGAGAAATTGGGTAAACTGCTGGACCGAAACGCCAGCTTTTGGAATGAACATCCGGAGGCGCGACGCGGTTTGGAGGAGCAGAATGCATCTGGTAAGCCGCTAGTCGAAGTGGAGCGTGAATTGCTGGCATTTTGCGATGAACATTTTGCGGATGAGCCACGGATTTTACTGGGCGGCAATTCAATTCATCAGGATCGGCGGTTTATTGATCAGTGGTGGCCTATGTTGTCAAAAATACTACACTATCGGATGCTGGATGTCAGTGCTTGGAAGGTGGTGTTTGAAGGTAAATACGGCAAGAAATTTGCCAAACCAGAGGACCATCGGGCGCTGGAGGATATTCGTGGTAGTATTCAAGAATTAAAATATTATTTGAAGAAGGTGAAAAGCTAGGTTTACTAGCCAGCATATTCACGGCTGCTGAATTATTTGACAAAAGTATGTTTCTCTGATATTCTCTTGACAAAAGGAGTTGACGAAAATGTGTGCAATGAGTTCTGAGCTACAGCAATATATGACCGGGCTAACGAATGAGATTTCGCGCGGTCATTTTGTTGAGGCTGTGCAACTTGGTGAGAAAGCGCTGGAAATGGAGGAGTTGCATGGCGAGGGTAACGAGTCGCTGCTAGGAGAGGTATATCGCAACATGGCCGCTGTGAGTGATCGTTTGGGTCAAAATGATACGGCGCTTAAATATATCGATCAGGCATATGATATTCATGATGCGGCAGCTAACAAGAATCCCGGGGCTGAAACGCTACGAGAGCGATTAGCGACGGCGTCGTATGTTGGTGTGTTTGCGTTGAAGGCGTATTTATTGGCGGATGGTCGTCGGGATGAAGCGTTGGCAGACAAGGCGCGGTTCATGACGCGGCAGGCCGAGCAGGACATGGCAAAAGTAAATCAGCTTTCTAAAGAAGAGGATGTTGACCAGTATGAGATAAATATGGCATCTCGCTGGAGTATGATTGAAAGTCTAGTAGGCGATAAGCAGCGAGGCTTGGCGCTGGCGGGCCGGGCAATCCGGTTGGCGTGGCAATCAGAGCGAGATCAGCAAAAGGGCTTGATGGGGCGAGATATTCTCAGGGCGCGAACACGAGCGGCGCTTCGCGGTATGGCGGCTGTGGCGGTAAACGCTGCGAGCCGATTTGGCGCGACGCGGGGCATTGCTGAGAAAATTGCTCTTAAGACATTGTGATTGTATAATTAGGTTATGACCCATAAACAATTTGAAGAGTTTATCCTAAGTTTGCCCGGCGTGTGGCTGGATTATCCGTTTGGCGAGGATGTTGCGGTGTATAAATTTGGTAAGAGTAATGATGGTGCGGGGAAGATGGTGGCATTGGTGGCGGAGGGCTCAAAGCCGCTCAGGGTGAGTCTGAAGTGCGATCCGCTATTGGCTGAGAATCTCCGCGAGAAGTACGAAACGGTATTGCCAGGTTATCACCTAAATAAGAAGCACTGGAATACCGTTATTTGTTCGGGACAATTGAGCGACGAAGAAATTTTTGATTTGGCGCGGCTAAGCTATCGGCTGGTGACGGAAAACACTAATTAGTTTTTAAAAACTCTTCTAATTGTTTCTGAATATTTTTTAGATCAGCGACTGTTTTTACGAGGTACTCTTTGGTTGATTTGGACCTAGTGCTTTTTTGCAGTTTTTGCATCATCACAAGCGTATCAGTAATTTGTACGTTCATTTCATGCGCGTATATGGAGTCGAGTTGTGCATTTAGAGAGGCGTCTTCAAGCTTTTTATCCATTTTTTCCGAAGGCTCCATTTTCAAAATTTCTTTTTTCTGCTTTTTATAATCAATACCGGAATTTTGGAGCGGTTCAGTCAGGCCAGCTTCAGCGCTAGTTAAAACAGAGACGAACGAAATATTAATAGCCTGCATGGTACTGGTTTGTAATTTTTTATCGTATTTCTGAGAAATAGTTAGAAGCTTATTTACGCGGGCAGCAACTTGAATTGGCGAGGCGCTGGATGAGCCCTGCGACATTATAAAAATGGCTACCAAGCTGATGATGCCGAATAAGCCGATAATAGCAAGAATAAGCTTGGTTTTTTGATCAAAACCTTGGGCTGGCGGCGGGGTGGCTATTTGATTAAGGTAATCTATCCCCGATGGCTGGGAGTTAACAGAATTGTTCAAATTATCTGGATACATGTATCTATTTAAGCACAAACGATAACAGAGGTAAAGAGTGATATAATAAAAACCATGAATGATGCCAAGGAAGAGGTACGGGCGCGGCTGAATATTGAGGATGTGATTAGTGAATATGTTCAGCTGAAGCGGGCGGGTCGTAATCTTAAAGGACTGAGTCCATTCACTGATGAGCGGACGCCAAGTTTTATGGTGAGTCCGGAAAAGCAGATTTGGCATGATTTTTCTTCGGGCAAGGGCGGCGATATTTTTACGTTCGTGATGCTGGTGGAGGGGATGGATTTTCGCCAAGCGCTGGAGCATTTGGCGCGCAAGGCGGGCGTGGATTTGAGTTTGTTTTCTGGTGGTGATGGACGGACAGCCAAGCGGCAAGCCCGGGCAAGGGAGGCGCTGAAATTGGCGGCAAATTTTTATCAGCAAAACTTGGTGAAAAATCCGGCAGCGCTGGAATACGCGGTGAAAAAACGGCGGCTAAACCGGCAGACGATCGGTGATTTTATCATCGGCTATGCGCCAGATCGGGGCGATGCGCTGACCAAAGCGCTGGAGAAGCGGGGATTTTCGCGTCGGGAACTGGCTGACGCGGGGCTGGTTAATCGGTTCGGTGGCGACTTGTTTCGGGGGCGGATGATGGTAGCCTTGAGTGATAGCAGCGGCGAGGTGGTTGGCTTTACGGGGCGAATTATCCGCGACGATCCGCGCGCGCCAAAGTATCTGAACACGCCGCAGACCCTGCTGTTTGATAAATCGCGCCATATTTTTGGGTTGTATCAGGCGAAAGAGGCGATTCGTAAGAGCGACGCGGCGGTGATTGTCGAGGGGAATCTGGACGTGGTTAGTAGCCACCAAGCTGGCGTCAAAAACGTGGTGGCGACGGCGGGAACGGCGATGACCCTGCAACATCTGAAGGCGCTGAGCCGGTTGGCGGGGCGGATTCGTGTGGCATTTGACGGCGATCGGGCGGGCGTGAGCGCAACGGAGCGGGCGATCAATTTGGCGCAGGAAATTGGCGTGGAATTAGAGGTGGTGAGTCTGCCGGATGACGTAAAAGATCCGGATGAATTGATCCAAAAAGACCCAGCCCTGTGGCAAGCGGCGGTTGAGCGGGCGCAGCCGGCGGTGGATTGGGTGATTGCTCGGCACGCCGAGATGGAAAATTTGGCGACGGCCGAAGGCAAGCGGCGATTTTCGACAACTGCACTGAGAATCGTGCGCAGCTTGAAAGACCCGGTGGAACAAGAGCATTACTTGGCGGTGATTTCTAAAAAAACTGGCGCCTCGATTACTGCCTTGAAGGCGAAGCTGGCGGGTGAAAAAACAGTAAATCAACAGCTAAGAAAAACTAAAATTGACAAGGAAAAACCGCACCCCGTTCAAGATGAAACCGAAGACATGCTAGCAGGGCTGGCGGCAAGCGAAAAAACAGTGCGGCGCTGGCTGGCGGCGATTTCCGGCGAGATGCTTGAAAGTGATAATGCGCGGCAGCTAATTGGCTATTTACGGGAAAATTTGGATATTGACCTAAGTAATATTCCTCAAGGCTTGCAAAAAATTGAGCAGTATGTGAAAATAGTACAGTTAAAAAGTGAAAGTCGTTATGCCAATTGGGAGCAGAAAAGCTTGGATGAAGAAATGGCTCGGCTAGTCAGGCAAATAACAATAAAACATCGCGAAAACCAAAAGAATCAATTATTAACCCAGCTGCGGGAAGCTGAGGCGGCGGGCGACGAGGTTTTATCTCAGAGTTTGCGCCAGAATCTGAACCAGCTGATTAAGGAGAAAATGTGAGCGACGATACGACTACCAAGCCGGCAAATTTGAACGACGATGCGGATTTTGATCCGGCAGCTATAGACGAGGAAGAATCGGAAGATTTAACCTCGCTTTCGACTGGTCAATATTTGGATGATGTGTCGGACGATTCGGTGCGGCTGTATCTAAGGGAAATTGGTAAAATTCCGCTGCTAAGCGCCGAAGAAGAGATGGAGCTGGCGCGCCGGATTATTGAAGGCGATAAGAAGGCCAAGGATAAGATGGCCGAGGCGAACATGCGTTTGGTAGTGTCAATTGCCAAGCGGTATTCGGGGCGCGGTTTGGATTTCCTAGATTTGATTCAGGAAGGAAATACTGGCTTGCTCCGGGCAGTTGAGAAGTTTGATCCGGACAAGGGTTTCAAATTCTCAACCTATGCCACGTGGTGGATTCGCCAGGCGATTACCCGGGCGATCGCCGATCAGGCGCGGACGATTCGCATCCCAGTGCACATGGTGGAAACCATCAATAAATTGCTGCGCACGCAGCGGCGAATGACGCAGGAATTGAACCGCGAGCCAACGATTGAGGAATTGTCCAAAGAATTGGACATGGAGCCGGAGAAGATTGAATATGTCATTAAAATCAAGCAAGACATTTCTTCTCTGGATGCCAGCGTGGGCCGCGACGGCGAAGATGACGAGTCGGCGCTTCAGGATTTTATCGTTGACGAGGACACAGTTTCGCCGGAAGATTCTGCTACAAGCCAGTTATTAAAAGAGCAGGTTCAGGATATGTTATCCAGTTTAAGCGACCGCGAGCAAAAAATTGTGCGCATGCGGTTTGGGTTAGATAATGGCAAGAATCATACATTGGAAGAAGTTGGCCAGGAATTTGCGGTGACGCGCGAGCGGATCCGGCAAATTGAAGCCAAAGCTTTAGCGAAGCTCAGGAAGCATAAAGATGCTAAAAAACTTTACGAATATTTGGACTAATTAGCACTGTTCGGGTGATTTACAAAAATGGGCGTCGCGGGTAACGGCGTCTATTTTTTGGTGTAGTTGGGTCAAATCGCTGTCGTTAATAATGAAATAGTCGGCGATAGCAATCGGTCCGCCTTTTTCTAGATTTTCAATTTCCGACCAATCGCGCTGGTCAACTTCGCGCGGCTGCATCGGCCGTTCGAGGCGTTTCATCATGCGCTGGTAGCGGAGGTGTTTTGGCGTGACGATGGCGATGACAACGACTTGTCCGGGAAATTCGTGCTTAAGGATTTTATACTCGCTCCAAGTGTATAAGCCATCCAGGACAATTTTATTTTGTCCGGCATTGATCAAATCATGAATATTCTTAATTACACGCTTGATAACGAAATCTTTGCCTTCGCGCTGGCGGATTTCTTCGCGGAATTTTTGCTGATTGTCCCAGGTTGGCTCAATGCCAGCTTCTTCCATGGCTTTGTAAATAACACCGCCAAAATAAACTTTAGGGAAGCCTTTTTTTGTTAAATATTCGACTGCCGAACTTTTGCCGCTACCAGCCAGACCGACTAGGGCGATAATTTTTGCGTGTGGTTGTATCATGTTGTTAGTATAGCAAATTTGCTATACTGAGTATATGAAGCGTTTGGCGGTCATCGACGGAAAATCAGTGTTTTACCGAGGGTATTATGCTATGCCGGGGCTCAGTACGGCGGATGGTACGCCGACTGGCGGGGTGTATGGGTTTGTGAGTTTGGCGATTGAGCTGATCAAAAAATTAGAGCCAGACTACGTGGCGGTGGCGTGGGACAAGCGCGGCACCAATATCCGCAAGCGGCGGGAATTATACCCAGAATACAAGGCGGGCCGCAAACCGGCACCCGATGATTTTTATCAGCAAATTCCGATTTTGATGGAACTGCTGGATGCCTTTGGCTGGCCGCTGTATGAGCTGGATGACTATGAGGCGGACGACATCATGGGTGCGTTTGCCAGGCAAGCGGAAGCGCGCGGCGTGCAGACCTGTCTGCTGACGTCGGATTTGGATGCGCTGCAATTAGTGTCGCCACTCACTAAAGTCTACGCCATGAAAAATGGCCTGAGGAACATCGAGGAATTTACGGCGGAATATTTTGAACAAAAATATGGTATTCGGACGGACCAGTTTTTGGATTTGAAGGCACTGAAGGGTGATTCCAGCGACAATTTGCCGGGTGTGCCGGGTGTTGGTGAAAAGACGGCGGTGAAATTATTGCAAACATATGACACGCTGGACGGGGTGTACGCGCATGTGGATGAGCAAAAAGGTGCTTTACGGACAAAGTTAGAGAGCGGTCGCGAGTCGGCATATTTGACCAAGCAGGTGGCGGAACTGTGGACGGACGCGCCGGTGGAGCTGGACTGGGAGGTGGCTGATGTTAACGACTGCGATTTTGCCAGGGTGGCAGAGATTTTGCGGAAATTGGAGTTTCATTCGCTGATTGGGCGGTTGCCAAAGACGATGCAGGCGGTGGATGAGGCAGTGGAGACGGCGGAGCTGGAGTTGCCGCGCGTCGAAAATCTGCCGGCTGAGCCGCTGTTTGAGGCAGAAAATATTATTTATATTGATCCATCGGAGCCAGACACGGTCTATATTAATTCCAAGCCTGGCGTGGCGTGGCGCGCGAAGGTTGGTGAAATTGGCTGGTCGATTTGGCAACTGTTGGCGCAGGGCGTGGTGATTGCGGCGGACGTCAAGGGGTTGTATCACGCACTAGACGTTCACGATGTGACGGTGCGTTTTCATGAGGTCTGGGATGTTGGGCAGGCGGCGTTTTTGATCAATCCGCTCAGGCGTGATTGCAGTTTGATGGCGCTGGCCGGTGATTTTTCTGAGGATAATTCCCCAGAGCGGCAGCTGGCGCGACTACGCCAGATTTACCGCCAGCAGCAGGATTATATGGCGACGCATCAGCAGATTGCCCGGGTGCTTCGCGACTTTGATTTTCCGGTGATTTGGCCGTTGTTTCAGATGGAAAGGCGCGGTATGAAGTTGGATACGGCGCTGCTTGAACAGATGGGCGAGGAGCTGAGGGCGGAGGTGAGCCAGCTTGAACAACAAATGTATGCGATGGCTGGGCGTGAGTTCAATGCTGCTAGTCCAGCACAGCTATCTGAGGTGCTATTTACCAAATTACAGCTGCCGACGGCTGGTATCAAAAAAGGCAAAACCGGCTACTCGACGGGGCAGAAGGAGCTGGATAAACTACGTGGGCAACACCCGATCATTGAGCTGATTGAGCGGTACCGGGAGCTGAGTAAATTAATCAGCACCTACATTGAAGCGCTGCCGAAGTTGGTGGCCGAGGACGGGCGGATTCACACCACGTTTAATCAAGACGTCACCAGCACCGGGCGGCTGAGTAGCACCAATCCCAACCTGCAGAACATCCCGGTGCGAACGGAATTGGGTCGGAAAATTCGCCAGGCGTTTGTGCCGAGTGAGGGCAAAGTTTTCGTTGGCGCGGATTATTCGCAATTTGAGCTGCGGCTGGCGGCGGTGCTGGCGGGTGACGAGCAATTGATCAACGATTTTAATAGCGACGTCGATATTCATACGAAGACGGCGGCCGAGACCTACGGTGTGCCGATGGAGCAGGTGACAAAAGCACAGCGTCGTGCGGCCAAGGTGATCAACTTTGGGGTGTTATACGGCATGAGTCCGCATGGCTTGGCGGCAGCCACGGGCATGACCTTTACTGAGGCAAAAAAATTTATCGAACACTATTTTGCGGTGCGCCAACCAATCCGCCAGTATCTGGATACAATTTTAGTTCAAGCGCGCGAACAAGGTTTTGTCGAGACTTATTTTGGCCGGCGGCGGCCCACACCAGACGTTAAGTCGAGCAATTTTATGGTACGTTCGGCGGCTGAGCGGGCGGCGATGAATATGCCGATTCAGGGCACGGAAGCGGATTTGATGAAACTGGCGATGATTCGACTGGAGGACAAATTGGCTGGGCTGGCTGAGCCGGTCCTGCAAGTTCACGACTCAATTTTAGTGGAGTGCCGGGCAACAGATGCCGAGCAAGTCGGCGAAATGATGCGTGCGGAAATGGAAAGTATTTGTCCGGAACTGCCAATTCGATTGAAGGTTGATGTGAAAACAGGCAAAAACTGGGAGGAGACATAATATGACAGAGCAGTTATTTCAAATCGGAATAAAAGCCATTATCCGAAATGATGAAAATCAAATTTTGCTGCTCAAAAATAAGGACTATTGGGATATTCCAGGCGGTAGAATGGATCAAGGCGAGGATATAGAAGCTGCACTTTTGCGTGAACTAAACGAAGAGATTGGCGTTGATCGCGTTGTCGGAAGGCAGCTTTGGAATGTGGCAAGAGCGGTCAAGCAGCTATCGTATGGTAATATGATGACGAGCCTGATGTTGATTGTCTACCGCGTGCAGCTGCCAGCAGACCAAATCCCTCATTCATGCGAGCCGGGTACTACACTTCATTGGGTGAGCCCTGAAGAAGCGGCCGATCGTTTGAAAAATAAGTATCCTGGTTCGTTTTGCCAAGTAATAGCACAGCTTTTCTAGGTCAAGTCAGGTAACTAGCGCGAAAAATCTAATATTATGGTATAATTACCCCATGAAATATGCTCAACCACGAAACTCAATCTCTCGCTTTATCCCGATTCTGCTAGTTATTATCATTACTATTGTGGCGGTCGCGGCGGTTATCGCTATCGGCCGGGCGCTGTTTGGCGATGGCGGATCGCCTAATAGTCCTCAGCCAAATCCAAATATTGAGGATGCAAAAACCGCTTTATTGTCGACTGATGTTGACCGATCGGTGCGCTTGACGGTACGCGGTCCAATTGTGGCGAACGAGAATTTTCGTTCGTATAGTATTACTATCACGCCGGATTCGCGCGAAATGATAACGTATGAGGGCTATTTGGATAATCAAATTGACCGGAAAAGGTTAGATAATAATACGAAAGCTTATACGGAACTGGTTTATGCGCTGGATAAACGTAAAATGATGGACGGTAAGGATTTGACTGATGAGCAAAATGATTTGCGCGGTATCTGTGCCAGCGGTAAAATTTATAAATTTGAAACTATAAAAAATAATTCGGTTGTCAAGAGCTTATGGACGTCAGATTGCAGCGGATCCAAGGGCTCGGCGCAGGCAAATGTTAATGAAATTTTGGACATGTTTCTGAAGCAAATCCCCGATGGTAAAAAAATGGCAAGCGGCATTGGCTTAGGCCAAGACGAATCGCCGTTTAGGCTTTAATAATTATGCCGGAACTTCCCGAAGTCGAGACGGTTCGCCGCGGTTTGGCAGAGCTGTTGCAGGGTCGAGCGGTGGCGCGGGTGTCAGTGTTCGATTCGCCAAAAAGCTTCCCGAATGCGCCGGCTGATGTCGAACAATTTTTGTATGGCGCATGTGTGACGGCGGTGAGGCGGCGAGCAAAGGTGCTGATGATTGATTTGGATACTCGCTATTCGCTGGTGGTGCATTTGAAGATGACGGGGCAGTTAGTTTTTCGCCAAAGCTCTCGTCATAGCGCTCGGGTATCCCCAAAAAAATCTCGGGGCCCACGTAAAGTTGCCCAAGATTTTTCTGCGGATACCGCTCGCGAGATCGACGATTTTGCTGGCGGGCATCCGAATGACAGCTTGATCGGTGAGTTGCCGGATCGGTCGACGCGGGTGCAGATTGATTTTGATGATGATTCACATCTGTTTTTCAATGATCAGCGCAAATTTGGCTGGATGAAGCTGCTGCCAACAGCAGAAGTGCAAAACCTGCCGTTTATGCAGAAAGTCGGGCCGGAGCCGCTTGACCCAGCTACGCGAGCGGAGGATTTCGTCGCTCGGATTCGCCACCGTCAAAACTCGATGATCAAACCGGCTTTCCTTGACCAAGCGGTGATTGCTGGGGTTGGTAATATTTATGCGGACGAGGCGCTGTGGGCGGCACAGCTACATCCGCAAACGCGGGTAAAAAATATCAGCGATCAGCAACTGAACACATTATTTACGGAACTTAGAAAAATTTTGCAACTCAGTATCGATCAGGGCGGTTCGACGGATAAAAATTATGTTGATGCCGAGGGTCGAAAAGGAAATTATCTGACATTTGCTCATGTGTTTCGCCGCGAAGGCCAGGCTTGCCATCGCCACCCCGACCAAGAAATCATCAAGCTAAAAGTCGGTGGCCGCGGCACGCATATTTGTCCAATCTGTCAAAAACCGCCAAAACTTGACAAATAACGGTTTATAGTGTATATTGCAAGATATGGCAGGATTAGAACAACCGCGCGGTGGATTCGACCAACCTGATGATCTGGATCGGGAATGGGCGGAGTTTAATGGTCGCTTAGACGAACAGCTGGCCGCCATCCCTGGTAGCGCGGATGATGTAGACAGTGAGCTGTTTGACTTAGTAAATAGAGGAGAGCGTGTTTCTGCGCAAGGAAACAAGCTTCATGTAATAATCAGTGGCATGTTGAAAAGATATGGGGTAGATACTATTGTTTGCTTTCCAGAAGGTAGCCAGGAAGAGGGGCTTGAAAAAAGAGAAATCGCTCGTCGGGGCTATATACAAGCAGTAGAAGATGGTGACCTAAGCAGAGTGGATTTACAGTCCATTGAGCCTTTATTTGAAGCGTATAGTAATAAACCAGAGACTCTTGAACGATTAGTTCGTGAGAATCTTGAGATGCAATCGTCACTCTGGGTTACTAGGCGTACTTCTGCTGAGATTTTTGCTATAACTATGGCTTCTATGGAGTTAGGGAAGCGGTTACTTTCAGATAATTCGGGTAATTCTGAGGGTGAGATTGATTTATCGAGGAAGATAAATGATATTGCTAGACATTTGTTGGAGCTTGACGAAGATACTAGATCGTCTTGGTTTGGTTTTCTGAATAAAGCGTTCGGCGGTAAAGATGTTTCGTCCGAGCAAGTAGAGCAGGCGATGAACAACCTGGCTGCTGTTAAAAAGGCAAAATCGACGTCGAATAAAGGCATGGTTGTCATTGAACAGATAATTGAGGAAACTGGTGGAAAGCTTGATGCTGTTGATAGAGTGCTTATCGCAAGCTATGTGCAAGAGATATGGATAAAAAAGATTAAAGGTGATAATGGGGAGATGATGCGCCGTATCGCTGATTTGAGTAACAGAACCGGATTGTCTTCTGACCAAATAGAACGTATCGTAGACCAGTTTGATAATGTAATTCGAAATACTGATAATGATGAAAAGGAGAGTAGTACAGATGAGTAAAGATCCTTCTGATCAAATAATTGATGACAGGGAAGCTGGCAGGTCGTGCTGCATTGGCGATAATCCGTGGAATAAACTGGCTGGTGAATTTGGCGGTGAAGATTCCACGAGTTATGGCGCAGATGACTTAGATGCACTTTTTATTCCTGAAGGAAAACGCGAGGCATACATAAATCCGGACCTTCGCGATCAGCTTAATTGTGTAAAAGCTTTTATAGAAAAGAACTTTCCTGGTTGGCAAAAAGACGATTCGAATCGACTCATTCTTTACCCTGGCAGTAATTCCGACGGGACGATGGCGGACGTGTTTGGGGACAGAGTTGTTCATGTCGATTCAGACGGTCATGCGTTGGGATTTCTAGAGCGGAAAAGTCTTAAGACAAAGCATATGAGGATTGAGGAATATATTGATGCTATGCCTGAAGAGCAGCAGATTGATATGTTGCTGTCGTATAATGCGGGTTCTGTGTCTGAGTCGGCACTAGAACGTTTGCGGGAGGGCGGCATCGTCCTGGCGAATAATTGGCATGGCTCGGCGGATGATTTGTATGCCAAAGAAGGGCTTGAAATGGTTGGTGCGGTTGTATACGAAAGCAAAGAGTTTGTTGCCGATGAAGAGGCGGAGTCTCTGTTGGGCACAGAGCAGTTTGTGTATACTCCGGGCGGCATAAAACCCAACCCAACAGAGGAAGAAAGAGCGGCAGGTACGGTTTTTGAACAGTACAGAAGCCCAGATACACTGTGGATATTTCATAAGAAGCCTGTTGAATCTGAATAAAACAGCGACATTGACCGTTAATATATCGCTATAAAAATCTTAAAAGACGGTAGAACTTGACAAATGAAGATGAAAAGAGTATAATGGGGGATATTGTTAAATATTAACTAATTAAGAGAAAGTAGAAATAAAAAATGACAAACAATGAAAGCGTAGTCGGACCAGATCGAAAAAGGTTGCCGCAAGGCGGCTGGAAGCTATTGGAGTCTGGTTTGAGTTCAGACGCCGAGTCTGGTGCGGCTAATCGTCATAGTACCGTAGGCGCAGGAGCAATGAGGGCTGACGACTTGATGGCTCGGTCGGCGTCATCGGCGGATGAATCAGAAAGCGCAAAGCTGCCTATGGGGTCTTTATCAGAGGTTGAGAGGCGTAGTCTGTTTACTAAAATGACTGATGAGCTGCTGAGCCGTGAGAGCGGTGTAGATGGAGATCAGGTTAGTTTTGCTGCGGAGATGCTGGACAGCATGATGTCTGAAGGTATTGTTGCAATCAGAGCTGTGCAAGAAGTATTTGATCCAGAGAAATCTCCTGCAGAAAATATGCGTGCAGCCGAGGTAGCTTTAACGGCGCAATTTAAGAACGGTTTGAGTGAACGCGAGTCTGATGGTCAGTGGTATCCGATGAAAGGTGTATGGTCTGATATTCCTAAAAACCTGAATGTGGTTGTGCTTGCTAATTGTCTTCTCTCTGTGTCGGAGGATGGAAAGTGTGCTAACAGGATGAGAGAGGTTATTAAAAACGGTATGACAGAAGAAGAAGTAGATAATTTTCTGTCGCTTCGTCCAGAGTTTAGAGTATTTACAGACGAAAATGGTCAAGAACAGATTGAATATAGGGTTGTCGGGAATGATGAAGTGCGCGGAATGATGGGAGACCGTACTACACATGATAAAGTAGCTGAAAAGCCATCCGGCGTTCCGAATCCTCAGCCTGAAAGCAATCAGCCGGCAGCCAATCACGAAGCGAAGAGTTCGCAGGAATCGTCGTTGCCTCTTGGTGATGGTGAGCTGAGGAGGCTGTTTAGAGGTATTAGTGATAATCTAGGTAGCGACAAAACTGCAAATCGGCATCAGAAGCTAGGATGGTCAAAAAAGTTCCCATGTCGCGAGGAGCTTGGGGGTGCGGCGCGGATGCTGGATAGTCTGGTTGTTACTATGCAATTTGGAGATGAAAAATCAACCGAACCGCTGTTACAAGAGACGTTTGATCCAGACCTATCTCCCGAAGACAACTTGCAGAGAGCGGTAGATTATCGGACGGAAGAGTTGAAAAGACATTTGGATGGTAGAAATTCCGACGGCAGGCGATATCCGGTGTCTGCGGTAAATTATCCTGGTCTGGTGACAGTGCTCTTTGCTCAAAAGCTTTATGAAACTTGTATTGGAAATCCTGACGGAGCAAGGAACATGATTGAGAATGTCGTGGATAACCCCAACGAGGATGGCGACCGCATGATAGATACTTTATCGGCGATGCGTCCGGTGTATTCAATAGACGCAGAAGGCAATGTAAAGTGGGAGTTTTTTGATTCAGATACGGTGAATAAGGTGATGGCAGACCGTGAAGCCAGAAAGAAAAAGAGCAAAGCCGAAAAACCATCCAGTACTAGTGTTCCAAATTCCGAATCCGAAAGCAGCCAGCTGGTAGAGGTAGCCAATCACGAAGCGAAGAGTTCGCAGGAACCGTTATCTCATGAAGAGCAGGCCAAGTTAATTGAGGGAATAAATGATGATGTGATTTATAATCCCGACAGACAGGCCGTACGGGTGCATAATAAAAATAAATATCCGCATGAATTTGCTGTTGAGATGGCGGTAGAAAGGTTGGAGCGTGCGGTTATTGACGGACAATATGTTGGTTTTTTGCGAGGTGTCCATGATCCAGAGAAATCTATAGAGGACAATGTGTCCGAGGCTGTACAAAAATTAACTGCTAGGTTTGTAGAAGACGGCATCGGCGACCGGACTGATGGCAGGTGGTATGCTTTGGAGGGTCGCGTTCCGGATGGCTTGGAGGAGGCGGTTGTCGCTGAAAGGTTGAGTGCTTATTTGTGCGACCCGGAAAAGGCAACTGAAGCCAGGAGAATGGTTGCCGAAGGTATTTCAGACGATCAGGAAGATGAGATAATGCTAAAAGGTAAACATCTAGGGTTTGTGTACAGGCATGGAAAAGTACGTTGGAGTTTTATGGGAGAAGAAAAATTCCAGGAAGGGGTTAAACCGTTTTCCCTTGAAGAGAGGCTTGATTTTACAGAATGGCTCCAGGAGGACTTGCAAGATAAAAAGGACTTAGGAGACGAGAGCCCCGATGTTAGAGAAAGAAAAGAAAAATTGGCTGCTGCACTTAAATATTTACAGGGAGAAATTTCTGCGGCGATGGAGCCGGGCTATTTATCAGATGAAGAAAAGGAGAGTCTTGAAGCGCAGTTTTCTAAGGCTGCTGGACGGCGGGTAGAGATTACTCCTGAGCTGTATCTGTTAACTGTACTAAACCGAAAAGTTAGGAATGCTGATGAGCAGGATGATTATGGGATGAAAGTACTTGCGCGTAATATTTATCGTGAGTTTGGAGACGAGAATGTCGGGGGTGCAGACAAAGTTGAGTATGTTTATAATCAAAATATTAGACTTAGAAAAATTGCTGAAAATGGCGACGTGCAAGAGTTGCTTAAGCTGGTTGACTAGTAATAAACGGTCCTAATCATCAAAAGCCAGACAAAAACCCGTCTCTTATCACGAGGCGGGTTTTATTAATATGCGGTATAATTACTGGTAAATGTTATGTGTATTGTGCGGTGAGAATGAGTTTGATAAGCGTCAAAAGCTGGTGGCATTGATTGCTGGCGGCGCTGCGCCGGAACGTTATGACGGCGAGCAGCTGGACGCGGCAAGTTTGCGCGATATTATGCAAGGGCAATCTTTGTTTACACTGGAGCGTACAGTAATTATTTCGCGGCTGAGCGATAACTCCGCGCTGTGGGCGGAATTGCCCGAAATTGCTGTTAGCGGCAGCACTAAGGTGATTTTGCTGGAGAATAAGTTGGATAAGCGCACGAAAACATACAAATGGCTGCGGAAAAATGCTGAAATTTACGAATTTACACCGCTGAATGAACGGCAAAAATCGCGATTGGCGAAGTGGTGCGCCGACGAGGCGAGGAAACGGGGTTACGCGCTGAGTGCGGTGCAGGCGGAAACATTGATTGATCGTCTGGGTTATGATCAGCTGCGGTTGAGCAATTTTATTGAACAATTGTCTTTTGCCGGGGAAATTACCGATGATTTGCTTGATAAACTAACGCCTTTGGCGAAAACGGAAAGTGCTTTTGAACTGTTTACAGCAGCGCTGGCTGGAAATTCTAGCCGTATTCATGAAATTATCGCGTATTTGGAGGCTGAGGGAGGTGCAGAAAGCGCATACCAAACGATGGGATTATTAGCGTCGCAGGCGGTCAATTTGAATGCTTTGGTACTGTCTGGCAATGATACTGGATCTGTCGCAGCGGATTTTTTAACCAGTCCGTATGTTTTACAGAAATTGTCTTCTTACGCTAATAATATTGATTCCAGGCAGTTGGCGGTAATAAACAAAGCGTTGTTCTACGCGGATTTACAAATGAAAACAACCAGCGCCTCGCCGTGGCTGCTGATAGAGGCGGCGCTGATTGAGGTTGTTTTGGCAAGAAAAACGAGTAAAACTTAACGAAGCTATTTATTATTTAGCCGTTTCCAGCTTTACACCGGCGTTTTTGGCAATTTTGCTTAAGGCGCTTTTACGGCGGGCGACAGTATTTTTCTTAAGCAAGCCCTTTTTTACAGCGGTATCAAGCTCGCTTTGAGCGCTGGCCAGCGTTTTGGCGCTTGGGTTGGCATGGAAGGCTTTTACAGCGGTTTTAATATCTTTTTTAATGCCTATATTACGTTCGCGGCGTTTGACGGTTTGTTTAGCGCGCTTTATGGCGGATTTTATGATTGGCATGGTACTCCTTAAAAGTTAATTTAATCTCTAATTTTTTATTGCTAATCAGGAGGAATTATACAGAAAATAGCCAAAATTGTAAAGAGGAGGGTAAAACTATTGACTTTACAGTAATGCTTATGGTATAGTGGAGGCAAGTCGTAATTAGATAAAAAACAAAAAATAGGAAAAAATATGGCTGATGGATCTTCAAAGCAGAGAATAATTGACAGCATCAAGGATGTTACCAATATTTTGGTTACGGTTAGCGCTAATCCGTCGGTTGATGAATTGTCGGCAGCGCTGGCGTTGACGATTTTTTTGAACAAGTTGGGCAAGCATGCCACGGCGGTGTTCAGCGGCGAAGTACCGCCGGCGATTTCGTTTTTAAATCCAGATAAGACGTTTGAACAGACGGCGGATAGTCTGCGCGATTTTATCATTGCGCTGGATAAAGAAAAAGCTGATCATTTGCGGTATAAAGTGGTTGACGATGCGGTGAAGATTTTTATTACGCCGTACCGCACGACGATTTCCGAGAAGGATTTGGAATTTTCGCAGGGTGATTATAATGTTGAGCTGGTGGTGGCGTTGAATGTCGAGAATAGCGAGCGTATTGACGCTGCCTTGACAGCGCACGGTCGAATTTTACATGACGCGATTGTGGTAACTATGACGGCGGGCGGCGTTAAGAGCGGTTTGGGGTCGGTTGATTGGCATGAAGATAGCGCGAGTGGTGTCAGCGAGATGATGGTTGAGCTGATTAACGATCTGAGAACGCAGAGTGCAGCGCTGGACGAACAGATAGCTACGGCATTGTTAACTGGTATTGTGGCGGTGACGAATAGGTTTAGTAATAGCTTGACATCATCTAGGGTAATGACAGTTGCCGCAAATCTGATGGCGATTGGCGCTAATCAGCAGCTGGTGGCGATGAAGATAGCCGAAAGCGAGGCTAGGGCTGAACGGCCGCAAGCTATTGAAGAAGCGAAAGACCGGAAAAAACCAGGCGCAGATAAGAAGAGCTCGGAAGGCGAACGGGCTAGAGCTGACGGCGCATTGTCGATTAACCATGAAAAAGAGGGCAGCTTAGACGAGGTTTCACATCAGACTATCCAAGAAAAACGGCATGAAGCGGCGCAATCGGCGCAAACTAAGCTAGCTCATATTGAGATGGTAAATAATTCTGCCGCGTCAAGCCAGACAGATTCGACTGCTGACAACGAAGACGACGAGCCAGTCTCAGTAAAACCTCCAGAGATTAAGTTGCCGCCAGTGCAGAGTAGCGTAAAAACTTCGATGCCTGAGCCGATAGGTAGTACGCCGTTGATGGGCGGCACATTGAATGCAACTACTGAACAAGCAGCTAAGGATAAAGAAAGAGAATTACAAAATAATCAGAATAAGACAATTTTGACACACGGCGAGTATATTGGGTCTAATGAGCCGTCGTTTGGCGATACGCCGTTAAATGCTGCCATGGGCAAATCTGACGAACCGCCGAAAATTGATCCGTTTGCAAATAATTCTTCAACAGCTGCTTTGCCTGGTATGGGAGCGCCGGAAACACCTCCAGCTTCTCCGGCGGACGAATCAATTATGGATGCGATCGCTAAAGATACAACGCAGTTAACCGGTAAACCAGCAGCGTCGGCTTCACCGGCGGTTAACGACCGCGAGTCCGCTTTGGCGGCGGTTGATGCTGCGCTTTCTGCTGCTCCTCCAGCTGCGGCTGCAGCTTCGCCGGTGCAGACTGCTCAGGGGCCAATGCAGAGCGCAAGCAAATCAGCGACGCCGACATTAGCCGAGCTTGAAGCTGCTGCTCCAGCTTCATCTGCGCCAACACTGCCGCCAATGCCAGACTTTAGTACATTGCCGCCAATTCCGCCAGCACTAACAGGAACGCCGGCTGGTTTGCCGCCAGTTCCGCCGCTGGGCGGCGGTATGCCTTCCGCTCCAGTAGCACCTGAACCTGCCGCCGCGCCGCAGAGTACAAGTTTTAATCCTTCGCAGTTTCAAATTCCAGGTCAGAAGTAGTTAATGGATGAAATATTGCTGATTGATAAGCCGGCGGGCATGACTAGCTTTGGTGTGGTGGCGCGCTTACGCCGTGTCTTGTCCAAGCAAGAGGGTAAGAAAGTAAAAGTCGGACATACTGGAACATTAGATCCGTTTGCAACTGGACTAATGATTATAGTTACGGGTCGGATGTGCCGCCAGGCTATGGAGTTTACTAAGTTGGATAAGTGGTATGAAGCGGAAATTATCCTTGGCACAGAGTCGACGACTGGCGATCCGGAGGGAGAACTGTCCAGGATATCCGGTAAAAAACCAGATGAAGGCGAGATTAAGCAAGTTCTTCAAAAGTTTACAGGTAAAATAGAGCAGACCCCGCCGGCGTTTAGCGCTGTAAAAGTTAATGGCCGGCGAGCATACCAGTTGGCGCGGGCGGGTAAAGAGGTTGATATCCCCAAGCGGACAATAACTATTTATGATTTAGAATTGATAGGATATGATTATCCAGTCTTGAAGCTGCGGACGCACGTCTCCAGCGGTACATATGTACGCAGCTTGGCGGCGGATATTGGCAAAGAATTAAAAACTGGCGCTTACTGCCAGAATTTACGGCGAATTAAAATTGCTGATTATGACGTGAAAAATGCTAGAGTGCTGGCGGATTTTGGAATTCTGTCGTGAAGTGGTATTATCAGGATATGGGCAAGCATAAGGGTTTTACATTAATTGAGATATTAGTCGTTACTGCGGTCATTGCTATTTTGGCAACGATTTCAGTGGCTTCTTATACAGGCATGACCGAACGTGCCAGGGATTCTAAAATTCGTTCCGTTGTGAAGACAGCGGGCGATGCTCTGCAGCTGTACGAAACGAAAAATAACAGCTTGCCGTCAGGGCAGGGAAAATTTAACCAGGCAAATAGCGTAGATTCTTTAGTGCCGCAATACATACAACGCGGGTATAGGGATGATGCTGTAAGTAAAAACGCTTCTAATAAGGAAGATATTTTTCTTTGGTATCAGTGCAAGGATGGAAGCGGCGCAGTAACTGGCGTGGCGGTTTTTGCCTCGCTGAATAGTCCTACTAGCGACGAATCATCTCGAGTCGCTACGATAAAGGCTGATTGTCATATCGCTGCCAGTGTTCCTACTTCCGGTAATCCTGCGTATAATTACGCGCAGGTGTTCTAGGTTGCGTTTACAGGTTAGGCTTGGTATAATGACAGGGCTATGATTAGCAAAGATAATAAAGCGAAAGCAATTGCTTTGACTCAGGTCAATAAAAACGACGTCGGTAGTCCGCAGGCTCAGGTGTCGGTTTTAACGGCTCGTATCAAAGAGGTCACGGAGCATTTGAAGGCGAATAAGCACGACTTCATGGCGCGCCGCGGCTTAGTCCAAATGGTTGGTAAGCGCAAGCGCTTGCTGAAATATTTGGAGCGGACTGATTTTGAGAGCTACAAAGCAGTTGTTGCCAAGTTAGGTTTGCGTAAATAATTTTACGCCAGAAAACTGCTTAAATCCCCTTTGACGAAAGGGGGATTTTTGTTGTGGTGATTATTTCTTCAATTTGGCGATAAGTACGTCGCGACCGTCGTTGGCGCCGCCTAAAGTACAGGAATAGAGGGTTAGTTGCGGTTGGGCGGTTCGTTGCTCAATTTCTACTGCTTCCGGCTTAACGCTGCGTTTTTCGCTGATAAGATACTCGTAGCGCTTGCCATTATAATCAACGATGATTTTATCGCCGATATCTAGCCGGTTGATATTATAAAATGGCGATTTTCTGAGTGTTTGTTGCGGGGTCATGCCCATAATAAAACGATGTGCTGATAGAACAAAATTGCCGCCATCTTTCGGGTTACCGTTCTCTGGCTTGCGCCACCAAGCACCGTGTTCCATAACGCTGGCGGGTCCGGCAAGGTATGGCAAATTAATGTCAATTTTAGGGATATAAAGGCGATTTTCGGTGATGGTTTGAGTTTGCGCCAGGCGTTTCGTTGTAGAGTTGTTGGTTGTGTCGATAAATTGCGACTGAAAAAGCGGTGTTAATATCGTAAATAGCATATATCCACCCGCCAAAATCATAGACAGGGCTATGATGGCAGTAAGCAGACTTTTGGATTTGCGGGATTTCTTAGTATCGTTCAGCTTTAGAGACATAGATAAAGTATAACATGATTGATGGAGGATGATTTTTCTGGCGGTTCAAGGGTTTGAGAGTTTTATATTTTGGCATGAAATTTGTTATAATAGAGACAGTTATTGTTAACGCGGAAGTGATAGAGACGAGAATTTGTCGCGTGCAGCGTTAGGGCGCTATAGCCTCGCCAAGAACGAATTTTCACCCCTGTTACTTGCCGCGAAGAAAGGAGCTCTTTTATGAGTATTATTAACCCGAGCGGCAAGGAGATTTTTAGCGTTACCACCGAGCTGTGCGGCCAGCCGTTGACGTTGGAGGTCAATCGCGTTGGTTTTCGGACGACTGGTAGTGTGCTGGTTCGCTACGGCGATACGGTGGTGTTGGGCAGTGCCCAGGTAGGCAGCCGGCCGGTGCAGCTGGATTATTTTCCGCTGTCAATTGATTATGAAGAGCGGTTTTATGCGGCGGGTAAAATTTCTGGCTCGCGGTTTATCAAGCGCGAGGGCCGGCCGAGCGACGAGGCAGTGCTGATCGGCCGGTTGATCGACCGCCCGATTCGGCCGCTGTTCCCGAAAGGATATCGCCAAGAAGTACAAGTGGTGGCGACGGTGCTGAGCATGGATCCGGATTTCCGTCCGGATGTGGTGGCGATGATTGCGGCTTCGAGTGCCTTGATGCTGACCGGCACGCCGTTTGACGGGCCGGTGGCGGGCCTGCGGGTGGGCCGAGTTAATGGTGAGTTTAAGGCCTTTTTGACGCCGGAGGAACGTGAGCAATCTGATTTGGACCTAGTGGTGGCGGGTATCGAGAGTGGCATCACCATGGTGGAAGCTGGTGCTAAGGAAGTATCAGAAGAGGCGATCGTCGATGCGATGGCCTGGGCGCACCAGATGATGCAGCCAGCGATTGCTTTGCAGCGGGAATTAGCAGCCAAAGTGGCGCCAGCTGCGCAAGAATATGAATTAATTTTACCTGATGAAGCAATTCAGCAGACGGCTGACGAATGGGTTGATGGCAAGCTGGGCGAGAAAATCCGCCGGCCGTATCCAGAGCGCAACGAGGTGGTCAATGAGATTCGCTGGGCATTCCACGAAGCGATGGCCGAAAAGCTGGGCTTGAGCGCTGAGGAATACGACGAAGTGCGCGACGAATACGATGAAGCATTTACCTTGGCGTTGCACAAAGATGTGCGCCGCGGTATCGTCGAGGATAATATGCGTCCAGACGGTCGCAAATTGACGGAAATCCGCCCGCTCAGCTCAGAGGTTGGTTTGTTGCCACGAGCACACGGTTCGAGCTTGTTTACCCGCGGCGTGACGCAGGGTATGAACATTGTGACTTTGGCGCCGCTGAGTTACGCGCAGCTGGTTGATACTATGGAGGTTAACGATGGCGAGCGGCGCTACATGCATCATTACAATGCGCCGGGCTATACGGTTGGCGAGGTTAAGCGGATGGGCAGTCCGGGCCGGCGCGAGATTGGCCACGGCTACTTGGCGGAACGGGCCTTGACGCCGGTGTTGCCGAGCGAAGAAGACTTCCCGTACGCTATTCGCAGCGTCACCGAAATTATGAGCCAGAACGGTTCGACGTCGATGGCAGCGACCTGTTCAAGCTGTCTGGCGCTGATGGATGCTGGCGTGCCTCTCTCGGCGCCGGTTAGCGGCATCGCTATGGGTCTGATGATGGACGGTGATACGCCGTACGTACTGAGCGATATTGCTGATGCTGAGGACTTTGCTGGTGATATGGATTTCAAGGTGACCGGTACAGCCAAGGGTATCACGGCGCTCCAGATGGATATGAAGGTGCATGGCTTGCCGGTGGCAGTGCTGCGCCAAGCGATTGAGCAGAGCAAGGCTGGCCGGGCATTTATTCTTGACCATATGCTGAGTATTTTGCCAGCGCCGCGTGAAGCACTTAGCCCGTACGCGCCGCGGATTGAAAAGCTAAAAATTGATCCAGATAAAATCGGCGCGGTCATCGGCAAGGGCGGCGAGGTGATTAACAAGATTACCAGCGAGACTGGTGCCGAGGTTGACATCAAGGAAGACGGCTTGATTACCATCGCCAGTCCGAACGGCGAATCAATTGAGAAGGCGCTCAACTGGATTAAAAGCCTGGTCGAAGAGCCAGAAGTTGGCAAAATTTACGAAGGTAAGGTTGTCAGCATCAAAGATTTCGGAGCGTTTGTAAATATTCTGCCAGGAGTTGACGGCATGGTGCATATCTCGAAGCTAGCAGATCACCGCGTGGCTAAGGTGACTGACGTGGTCAAGGAAGGACAAACCGTTCGCGTAAAAATCACCGGCATTGATGAACGCGGTAAGATTAACTTGACGATGATCGGGTTGTAAATGATATACTAGAAGAAGTTAACGAGGAGGAGTATGGATAATAATAATCAGCAGCAACCAATATCTAGTCAGGTGCCAGAACAGCCTAGCGCACTACTGTATCAAACACCGTCAAGAAAAAAACTAAGCAGGGGTACGTTGTGGGGGATTATCGGTGGTTCAATCGGCCTGGTGGTAGTTGTCGTAGCAGTAATTTTGGCTATTGTCTTTTTAGGTGGTCCAAGCAAGGAAGATTATAAAGATTTGGTGTCGATGATTAATGGCTTTGACCACTCGGATATATCTGACAATAACAATTCGGATCCTGACGGCTATAAAAAGAGCGTTAATAAGGCTATAGAAAAAGTTGATGAGTACCATAAAAAAATGGATTCGCACAAAGCACTTAAAGATAAAGACCTAAGAGCTGCTTACGATAAATATATCAGCGAATGGAATAAGAGCAAGAAACAGTTAGTAGAATCTGCCGAAAGTATAAGCTCCTATAGAAAGTATACAAAAGTTTGCAAAGCTTATATAAGCGTGAGCTACACAACGAAGACTGGCGACGAAGTGGCAAAAGAATTTGATGAAAAAGCGAAAGACTGTATTAAAACGTTGAAAGATATGGAAAAATCCGGTAATTCAAAGGTGTCAGAATTTGCTAAAAGTATGTCAGAATACTATTCGGCGCTGAAGAAATATTATGTAGATGTAGCTAAAAGATACAGCAGTAAAGATACTTCATCGGCTTATCCGACATACCCGAAATATCCAAGCACGTCGTCGCTTATTTCATCCATGTCAAAAAGTACTGACATGAAAGCGCTGGATGATGCATATAAAGACTTTAAGAATATCTTAGAGGAAAAAGCTAATAAATAGTAATAGTCATTTAGCATAATCATTAAAAACGCCTCGCCAGACGGGGCGTTTTTTGGTATACTTTTGGTATAAAAAAGAAAAAAGGAGAATTCATGAACGAACAACCGCAACCGCCTCAAATGCCATATCAGCCGGCGCCACCGCAAGGTCCGCCAACTCCACCTCAACAGTATGGGCAGCCGCAGCAGCAATTGACGCCGCCGCAACCGATACCTGGCGGTCAGCCGCCGATGCCTGGTCAAGTACCAATACAGCCGATGATGCAGCAGCCAATGCCGCCATATCAAATGCCGCCAAAAGGAGTGAATAAGGGTCTATTATGGGGGATTATCGGCGGAGTCTTTGGACTTATTCTGATTATCGTAGCGATAGTCGTGTCCTTAATTATGTTCTCTGGTCCATCAGAAAATGATTATATGGAAGCGCAGAAAGTGCTGGATGAAGCACACCCCGCCTACTCAGATATTTCGGACAAAATATATGCTTTGTTTTCGTCGAGCGGAAAAGGAACAAGCAATTCTAGTGCTGTCGATTCGCTGAAAAAATCAAAACAGACGTTGGATGAAAAATTTGACAAACTTAGCAAGATGAAAGCGATTACCGGTGATAAAAAGGTAAAAGAAAAATGGGATAAATTAAATGCCAAGCGCGATAAGTTCAATAAAATGATTGATTTTTCAATTGAACTGAGCGAAAAAGTGTTGCCGACATATTTTAAGGTGTTACAGATTGATAGCTATTCAACGGTTTCAGATATCAATAGAATGATCACTGACATTGAGAATATCTCTATCAGCGATACCGATACGAAGCAAATGATGACAGAAGCGGCAAGTTATTTGAGAGCAGTAAGAGATTATGCGAATACTAAAAGTTCAAGCAGCTACTCCTACGATTCAAATGCCTACGATAAATATATGGATGCTGCCGATAGGTTTGAAGCGGCGCATAAAAAATGGACCAATTCAGTCGACAAGCGGACTGATGAGGCGCAGATCAAGAATGAGGTAAACGATTTGATTGAAGAGTTGTCGCATAAAGGTAAAGATTCGTAAAAGGAAAACATGGCCGCCTCGCTTCAATTAGGGGCGGCTTTTATTGAGTTATGGATAAGCAAGCTGAATTAGACACATTGGCGGCGGAAATTGTCGAAGCTGGGATTTGTTCGGAGTTAGCGAGCCAAGCAACGCAGCTGGTGATGGGCGATGGCAATGCTGATGCTGATATCGTATTTATCGGCGAAGCACCAGGCAAGAATGAAGATTTACAAGGTAAACCCTTCGTCGGCGCAGCGGGGAAATTCCTCGACGAGATGCTGGCGGCAGCTGGTTTGCAGCGCCCAGACGTTTATATTACCAACATTGTGAAGTACCGGCCACCGAATAACCGCGACCCGCTGCCAGAAGAAAAGCGCCAGTTTTGGCCGTATTTGATGCGGCAATTGGAAATTATCCAGCCAAAAGCGGTGTTAACATTGGGGCGGCACAGCGGCGGCGGTTTTATCCCTGACCTAAGGATTAGCCAGGACCACGGACGGCCGCGGCGGGTGCGTTTGCATGAATTGGAATTTGTAGTGATTCCGCTATATCATCCAGCGGCGGCGCTATATAATGGCAGTATGCGCCAGACATTAATTGACGATTTTATGCGGGCGGCGGCGTTTGTGCAGCAGAATAATCCTGAATCGTAAGTTGGTATACTAGCAATTCAGATAATTTTATAAAAACTCTTGCCAAAATTAAGCAACCGTAGTATAGTGGATAATCGATATCCACTATATCTAATTCATGAAAGGACTTTATGAAACTATCAGGAGCTGTTGAACAAGCATGCTGCATTATGGCAATTTTAGCTGATCCGCAGCGAAAAGCACCGATGACCAACGATGCTTTGGCGGAAAAAATGGCAGTATCGCCGACGTACCTGAAGAAAATTAGCCGCAAGCTGGTGGTAGCACGGTTGATTACTTCAACGCAGGGTGCTGGCGGCGGTTTCATTTTGGCGCGGGAAATGGGCCAAGTGACGCTGCACGATGTGGTGCTGGCGATTGAAGGCGAAGCGCCGTTTTTTCAGCCTCAGGGAATTGTCGAAAGAGTGTTTGCGTCGTGGCCTCGCCAGGTGGAAATTGGCATGAATATGATTGAAAAAGTCTTTTCCGAGGCGCAAGAGAAGTGGAGCGAATATCTAAAGACGGTAACGTTAGCAGACGTTGTCAAGGAGGTAATGCATGGTTGAAAAACTAAAGCGGCTGTCAAATAGACGCCGCGTCAATATGGTGCGAGCTGAGTGGCAGCACCTCTTTAAAAACAAAATATTACTACTATCGATGGCGGTTATTTCGTTTATTCCGATTATGTACAGCGGTTTTTTCTTGGGTTCAATCTGGGATCCATATGGGCAGGTGAAAAATCTGCCGGTGGCATTTGTTAATGAGGACAAAGGCGCGCAGCTGAACGGTCAAATGGTCAATATCGGGCAATCGGTCGAGCAAAAACTCAAAAATAATCATGATTTGGGCTGGGAATTTGTGAATAAACAGCAGGCTGATGACGGGGTCAATAGCGGGCATTTCTATGCGGTGGTGACTGTTCCGACGGATTTTTCGGCAAAAGCGGCGTCGATTACTGCTGCTCAACCGCAGCAAGCGGTGATTCGCTACACGACTACGCCAGCCAAGAACTATATCGGTTCGCTGGTCAGCAATCAAGCGGCTGAAGAAGTCAAAACGTCGGTGGCCGAGCAAATTACTCAGGCGTACGCTAAAGGTGTGTTGGAAAATATCGGTAAGCTCGGCGATGGTCTGGAGACAGCAGCGGGCGGCGCAGCTAAACTGCACGGCGGTTTGACGCAGCTGCAAGCGGGCGCGCAGACGTATACTGGCGGTGTTCGGCAATTGGCGGTAAATCAGCGGGCGATGGCTAATGGCTTAGCGCGGCTCGGCGATGGATCACGCCAATTGCAGGCAGGCTTGGGCCAATTGTCGAACGGTTTGCCAAGCGAATCGCAAGTTGCGAAGTTAACAAACGGTATGAAACAGTTACAGGCAGGCCTTAATCAATTAAATACCAGCGTCCATAATCCATCGCCGGCGCTTGTTAATCAGCAGAGCAAAGTGCAGAGCGAAGCGCAAATTTTGGCGCAAACAATGCAAACGTCTTTAGCTGATTTATCAGCAGCAGGTGTTGTATTGAAAGATTTGGGCAGCCAGGCGGTAGCTTCTGGCGGTTCGACGACCATAACGTTGCCGCAGATTAGCCAGCTTTCCCAGGCACTTAGTAAAACGCAAACGATCAGCGTTCAAGCGGCCGCGCTGCTTAAAGATTTGCAGACACTTACTCAAAGTCTGTCAACGCAGCAAGCACAATTACAAACCGGTGTTTCTACGCTGAGTAACGGCGTTAACCAGCTGGCGCCGAATGTAACCGCTGCTCTTAACGGCTATAACAGCGTCAGAGCAGCGAATAACCAATTGCTGGCCGGCTCGACATCGCTGGCGAATGGTCTGACGCAAGCGCAAACTGGCAGCCAACAACTAGCGAACGGCGCGCGGCTGTTAGATAGCCGCTCTGGTGTACTAACGAATGGCGCGTCGCAATTGGCGGGCGGCGCGGATACTCTGGCTACGAAGCTAGCAGACGCTTCCCGGCAACTCAAAATACAACCAACTGGCGCAGCCACCCAGCAGCAGATGGCGAATCCGGTGAAGTCGGAAACGACCAAGCAGGGCGACGTGCCGAATTACGGCTACGCGCTGGCGCCGTACGTGTTGTCGCTGAGCTTGTTTGTCGGGGCGATTGCTCTGAATATTATTTATCCAATCCGCAAAACTTTTGCCGAGCAAGAGAACGCCTTTCGCTGGTGGCTGGCCAAAGCTTCGGTTACTGGTGCAGCGGCTTTCGTTCAGGCAACAATTTTGATGCTGATCATGGTTTACTGTCTGGGTCTAGTGCCAGACCATCCGGTGAATTTCATCGGGGCGATTTATTTGACGTCGTTTGTCTATATGTCGATCGTGTCGCTTCTGGTAATTGTATTGGACAACCCGGGACGCTTCCTAGCGATGGTACTATTAGTGTTGCAGCTGGGGTCAAGCGAGGGGACGTTCCCGATTCAAACAGCCAATAGCTTCTTTCAGGCGGTTAATCCGCTGGTGCCGATGACTTATTCTATCCGGGCGCTGCGCCAGGCTATTTCGGGAGGTTTAGGCAGCTCGTTCTATAGCGATAGTATGTGGGTGCTAGTGGGATTCTTGTTGGCGGCTAACCTGTTAACGATCGGTTTCTTTATCTACCGCGGCAAGCGCAAGTTCGCTCATACTTCGGTGGACGGCGATGATTAACCTTCTTTGAAGCTTTTAGAAAATGCCAGCGTCTTTGGGAAAACGGCGCTGGCATTTTGGTTAGCGTAGAGTTGTTGTCCCCCTTCAAACAGATCGTGGACACTCCAGCCTTTTGTAGAATAGTTATATAAACCAAATGTAACTATAGAAAGGAAGAGGTGATGCGCGGTAAAATCGGCACGTCCACGACCTGTAATTCAATCATACCAAACTTTAAAGAGCTATACAGGATTTATCCTAAGAAGCTTTCGAGAGAGGCAAAGCAAAGGCTTAGAGTACTTGATTATTTCTATAACAAAGCTCATAAAAAGGTAAGCGTAACCGCTAGATACTTTGGCGTATCTCGAACGTACGTATATAAATGGATAAAAAGGTATAACCGATGGGATTTAGCCACGCTAGAAAGCAGAAGCCGAAGACCAAAACGCGTACGTACGGTTCAGTACGATACGCATGCGGTGAATATCATCCGGAAGATTAGGCAGAAATATCCTAGCTTCTCTGCAGTGAAAGTATCTGTTATTTTGCTGAGAGATTACGCCATAAAGCTTTCCTCGGCTACGGTGGGCAGAATTATTCGGAGGTTTAACCTGTTCTTCTCTAAAACTATGGCGCTGCATAGAAACTTATCTAAAGCCGCCGCCAAAGGCTGGCAGACGCGTAAAGCGAAAGAGCGCTTGCGGCATTATCTCAAACCGGATCGTCCCCGGCACATCATTGAATTCGATATGAAACACATCAAGAATGGCGGCGTTAACCAGTATGCTCTTTGCGCTATAGATACTTACACCAAAGAAGCGCTTATTCGCATCAGATCCTCTTGCACGGCGCGGCAAGCCAGCATTGCTATGCAGAAAGTACTTGATCGCTTCGGTGCCAACATCACCATAGTCTGCGATAACGGCAGCGAAAACTTTGGCGCAACCTTCGATCTATTGGCAAATAGCAATGTCCGCCAACTATTCGCTAGGCCTAATACGCCAAAGGATAAGCCTCACATCGAAAACTTCATCGGCAAATACCAGAAAGAATGCCTTAACGAATCCGGGAATAGGCAATACAGCGTCAAAGAACGCCAGCTAGAAGCAGACAAGTGGCTAAGCGACTGGCATTTCTACAGACCTCATCAGGCGCTTAACTACCTAACTCCAGCTGAATACTGTGATACAATTGGCATAACTGTTTTACAAAGGAATGTATTTGTACGCGATGTGGTGAGTTAGGACATATTTTTGACAAAATACGGTCAGTTTGCTAGAATAAAGCTACTAACGAGAGGGATTTCTAGCGAGTAAAAGCACCTCTCTACCTGGTTTTTAGATTATTGTAATAAAAAAGGAGTATAGCAATATGGGTCAGCGGCGACTGGCAACACCGCAAAAGGACGATGCCAATAAGCGTCCACACGCGAAAAAGAGCAATAACGCAGTCTTAAATAGCACCACCACTCGCAAAGGCGAAGTGTTTCGGGCGCAGCGACGAACGAGCGAGAATGTCAATCTCAGGGCGTCGCAGCACGTGATCGATATTCCGGTCAATAAATCAGTTTACAACGGCTATGGCGGCGAACAATTTAGCGCCAAAATGCAGCCAAAACGGACTCGTGACGGCAAGCCAAAATTAAGGATCATCCCAATCGGCGGCGTCGGCGAAATGGGCATTGGTAAAAATATGAACGCCATTGAGTACGACGATGAAATTATCGTCGTAGATATGGGCTTCCTGTTTCCAGGCAGTGATTATCCAGGCATCAACTACATCACACCAGACATCACATGGCTAGAAGAAAATAAGCACAAAATCAAGGCACATGTGTTCACCCACGGGCACCTTGACCACATCGGCTCCTTCCGGCACTTTATCCACCGAATTCCGGCACCGGTGTACGGGTCAAAGTTCACCATTGGCATGTTGGATAAGTCGATGGCTGACGCTGACACTGATTTCCAGCCAGACTTTCGGGTGATGGATCCGTTGAGCCACGAAATTATTCAGGTGTCGAAGCACTTTTCGGTAGAATTGGTGCGGGTGAATCACTCGATTCCAGATTCAACGGCGGTGGTGATCCGGACGCCACTGGGTGTGGTGATTGACTCTGGCGACTGGCGATTTGAGGAAAGTCCGGTCGACGGTCAGAAATTTGACCTTGATCGTATGACTGAAGTGGCGTCCAAAGAGGGCGTTCTGATGTTCATGAACGAATCGACCAACTGTGAATCAGCTGGTACGCACACACACACTGAGTTTGATATTCAATATTCCATTGGTCAGGTGATGGATAAATTCAGTAACAGTCGAGTGATTTTAAGCTGTTTCTCATCGCAGGTGCATCGCTTGCAATTGATTTTGGAAGAAGCGCACAAGCACGGGCGTAAGGTGGCGTTTGCTGGATTTTCGATGATTCAGAACCTGGAAGTGGCGCTGCGTTCAGGAACTATCAAGATCCCGAAAGATACCGTCATGAAGATGGAGGATATCATCAAGCTGCCGGATAGCCAGATCACCGTGGTTTGTACTGGTTCACAGGGTGAGTTTAATGCCGTGCTGAGTCGTATGGCGACTGGCGCGCATAAATACATGAAGATCAAAGGTTCTGACGTGGTGGTGTTTAGCTCCAATCCAATTCCGGGCAATGAGAAAAACGTAGTGCGCACGGTGGATGGCTTGATGCGTGAGGGCTCTGATGTGATTCAGAACGGTAAAACTCATTTGACGGGGATTGGGCCGCTGCACTTGTCGGGACATGGTTATTATGATGATCACGTCAAGTTGATTAACGCCTTGAATCCGACATATTATATGCCAATTCACGGCGAATTCCATATGCTGGTCTATAATGCTCGGTTGGCAGAAAAAGAGTGCGGTATTCCTAGGAAGAATATCTTTGTGTGCGACGCCGGCGATGTTATTGAAATTGACGTTGAACGCCAGGCAAAGAAAGCCGGTCGGATTCAGGCTGGCGGCGTGATGTATGATGATACGGGCGCTATCGTCTCTGAGGTGGTACTGAAAGACCGCATCCATATGTCTCAGGAGGGCATGTTCGTGGTGGTATTGACGGTGCAACGCGGCACGGGTCGGTTACTGACCAGCCCAGACATTATTTCCCGCGGTTTCATCTATCTGCGTGATTCCGAGGAATTGATGAACATGATCCGTCAATACTTGAAGCAAAAGGCAGCGCGGAGTTTTGCTGGCAAGTATGATCTTGACGTGGTGAAGAAGGAAATTAAGGACGAAGTCACGCATATTTTGTACGATCAGACGCGCCGGACACCAATTGTCATCCCAGTCATTAACGAGGTGGGTGGTTTGAAGACGGTAAAATCGACTACTACTTCGAATAGCTCTATCGCAAAGACACCGGTTCGCAGCAAAAAATCTACCGCCGCTTCAGCGGAAGAGTCAAAAATGACTCTGCCAACTATGCCGCGCCGCCGTTTCCCGCGCCGTCAGGTGCCAGACACCGAGGCGAATGATACCAAGGCTCGGGAACGACATGACGTGCGACCGTATTAACGTGTATAATAAATAGGTATGGCAAAGAAACGAAAGGCAGTTAAAAAGACAGCTCCTGCTAAACCGCAGCATAGCCTGCCGGCGGGTTTTTGGTCGCAAGTCGGCGCGGTGTTACTGATCCTGTTTTCTTTGCTGCTGGTAGTGGCGTGGTTCGGCGTTGGCGGTCCGGTGCTTAAATGGATTGACACGGTATCGCTGCAGGCTGTCGGCTATACGATGTATGCTTTGCCAATTTTGCTAATCTATTTGGCGGTGGAAACCTTTCGAGCGGAGGGTAATCAGCTGCCGCTAGCTGTTAAGTTTGCGGCGGTTTTGGAGATTGTTTGGTTTTCTGGCTTGTTCGGTTTGCTAAAAACCGCGTCGCGTCCAGAGTCTGGCGGTTTCGTCGGCGATTCAATTAATATGGGCGTTCTACAAATGGTTGATTCGGCAATTGCAGCCATAATTTATTTAGTCTTAATTTTTATTACTGTACTGTTTATTACTCAAACCTCGCCGTTTACGGTGTTCAGTAGAGTTTGGGAAATGATAAAAACCGACAGATCCGAAGACGATAAGAACCGCTCGGTGATGAAACAAGCGGCGAAGCGTGATTCTGGCGATAAATTGGGCGATATTAAGTTGAATGCTGGCGTACCGATTATTGACGCTGCTAAAGAGAAGAAAAGCCTATTAAAAAGCAGTAAAAAGCAGCCGCCGCATCCAGAAAAGGCGGAAGAGCAAACTGCTTTGGTGGCAACTCGGGATCCAAACTGGCAGCCGCCAAGTTTGGAATTGTTGGAGAGGAACGAAAGCGGGGCCGATGCCGGTGATACGCGCCAAAACGCGCAAATTATTCACGATACGCTGTCGGAGTTTAATATTGACGCGGAAATGGGTGATATTAACGTCGGGCCAAAAGTGACGCAGTACACCTTAAGACCGCCAAGCGGCGTGAAGTTAACGCGAATTACGGCGCTGGAGACCAATATTGCGCTTAATTTGGCAGCGCAGAGTTTGCGTATCGAAGCGCCGATACCAGGGAAAAAAGCAGTTGGTATAGAGGTGCCAAATCGTAAAGCGGCTGACGTGCGCCTATACGGCACACTCAACTCCAAACAATGGAAATCTGCCCGCGAACAGCTTAGCTTTGCGATTGGTAAGGATATTTCCGGGAAGGTGGTGGTTGGCGAGCTGGGAAAGATGCCGCACTTGTTGATCGCTGGACAGACCGGTTCTGGTAAGTCAGTGATGATCAATACGCTGTTATCTAGTTTGCTTTACCGTAATAGTCCGAGCGACATGAAACTGATTTTGGTTGACCCGAAGCAAGTAGAAATGGCACCGTATGAGGATATTCCGCATTTGCTTACGCCTGTTATTACCGAACCGGAAAAGACGATTTCGGCACTGAAGTGGGCGGTTAACGAGATGGAGCGGCGATATAAATTATTGGCGGCAGAGAAAATTCGTAATATTCGAGATTATAATAAAAAGTTGCAGTCGCGCGCTAAAAAGATTGCCATCGCTGATGAAAACGGCAATGTCCAGCAGCATGAGGACGGTTCGATGCCGTACATCGTGATCGTGGTGGATGAAATGGCGGATTTGATGATGATTGCCAAACGCGACGTTGAGGCGCTAATTGTTCGCCTGGCTCAGAAGGCTCGTGCGGTTGGTATTCATCTGGTGCTGGCGACGCAGCGGCCGAGCGTTGACGTGATCACTGGTCTGATTAAGGCAAACGTACCAGCGCGTATTTCGTTTACGGTTGCTAGCCAGGTGGATAGTATGACAATTTTAGACCAGGCGGGCGCCGAAAAGCTGCTGGGCCAGGGTGATATGCTATTCTATACGCCAAGCATGAGTAAGCCGAAGCGTATCCAGGGCGCGTGGGTAACCGATGATGAAGTGAATAAAATAACTGATCATTTGCGAATGCAGATGGCGCCGCAATATAACGATGAGGTGGTGGCGCAGCCGGTACAATTGAACGGCAAGGGTGGTGTGATAATGGATTTCTCTGAGGGCGGCGATGATAAATTTAAGGACGCGGTGCGTGTGGTGGTTGAGCGGCGTAAGGCTTCGACAAGCATGCTACAGACGCGTTTGGGGATTGGTTACCAGCGGGCGGCGCGAATTATCGAGGAGATGGAAGAGCGGGGTATTATTAGTGCAGCGAACGGCTCAAAGCCGCGCGATGTTCTGATATCCAGCGTCGATGAGTTGGATATATAATCCTGGCGTTTTCTGTGATAGTAGACATTTGCTTAATAATTGTTTAACAACTGGATTTATATTCGCCGAGTATTGTGACATTATGTCCAGTACTTCTGACCTCATCTATAGCTTGATGAAGTCGGTTTCCTGCCGCATCAACTGTTAGGAAAAATTTATATTTCCAAGGTTGTCCAGCGATAGGTTGAGAATGAATGCTGGCTAGATTTATATTCTGGCGGGCAAAAATTTGGAGAACCTCGGCCAAACTGCCAGCGTGATGGGCGGTAGTTACGACCAGGCTGGCGCGGTTAGGGTTTTTCGGTGACATGTTCGGATCAAGGACAAGGAAACGGGTTAGGTTATCATCGGAATCCTGGATGTTTGTTCGGAGAATTGGCAAGTTATATAAGTCCGCCGCCGCCGCGCTGGCAATTGCCGCAATTTGCGGATTTTGCTGCTGTTTGACAAATTCGACAGCGCCAGCAGTGTCAAAGAATTCAATCTGAGAAGCGTGCGGTAGAAAATCTTGCAGGAATTTTTGGCATTGGGATAGGGCGACCGGATGTGAATATACTTTTGTAATGCCGGGTAGTGCTGCACCTGGCAAAGTAATCAAATTTTGGCTAATGCGTAGCGTAACTTCACTGGTAATAGGGGCTGTACAATCTTCAATTTGCCGGTATGATTCGTTGATGGTGCCGTGAATGGTGTTTTCGACGGCTACAATGATGGCGTCGGCCTTGCCTTCGCGATAAGTTCTAAAAACATCGCCGAAGGTATCGCAAGGTACAATTTCAATATCTGAGCCGTATTGTTTATGGGCGGCCTGTTCATGAAACGAGCCAGCTTGTCCTTGGATGGCGATACGCATGCTAGTATCATAGTACACTCTTTGGCTGGCGGCAATGGCTACATTAATGTGCGGTATTGCAAATGCGGAACATTATTGTCTTACTATTGATAATTATAATAAAGTAATGCTAATATTGACAGGACAAAATTAGAGCAATAAGAGTTAAAAGAGGAATTTACGTGCCGCGACCAAAGCAAAAATCGCCCGAGCAATTTATCGCTTCATCGCCAATTGGCGAAAAGTTAGTAGGGAAGGTATTTGAAAGAAAACTAGCCTCTGGCGAAAAGTTAATTTGGGGGGGGTATTTGAAAGAAACCTCGCCTCTGGCGCGCTACGCCTTATTGAAATAAACGGCAAACAGCAGGAGCTTAGCAAATTAGGCAACAAAGAAGAAAAAATTAAGGGAACGCTAAAAAGCGGCTATTTCGGCATTATAAAACCTGAATCAAATCAATTATTTATTGATGCAGAAATTGAGGGTCTGCTGATTCGCCGAGATGAAGTGCCGGCGTCATATTTTGAATTACAAAGACGGATTGCGCGCGAACGCGGTTGTGGCGACCGCGAACTTACTGACAAGCAAAAAGAAGAGGCTGTTGAAGTGTTGCGAGCGGATCAAGAGGAAAGTTTAATGAAATGGTCTGATTATTTGCGCAGTGAAGAAAACGGACACTCCTATCCTGATTGGTTTAAAGTATATGTTTGGGAATCGCTTAAAAAGATGGGTGAATTTGACGATAAGGGGATTGGTTTCAAGAAACGTACTAAATCTACCGTGGCGCCGTGGCCAGAATTGAACGCTGAGGCGTTATCATATGTATATGACAATGTAAGCAAAGGCGTTATTCAAGGTGAAGACATTGAAGATAAGCAAATGGTAGAGCTACTGAACAGGGGAAACTTCGCAGCTATGTATGCATATGCTATATACAGCACCGAAGTTGGCGGTTTAACGCCGGAACTGCGTGAGATTACTGATGGCTCCTGGGTAAAATATAACCGGATTAAAGGAAATTATCGTCCAAATTATAGTTACCGCCGTACTCAAAAGGGATATGAGGCTACAGACAAAAGTCTTGTAGATAGCGACACTGCCATGCGGCTCGCTGAATCGCTACAGGGAAAAGGCACAAGGTTGTGTACGGCTGGCACGAATACTGCGGCGTATCAGCTATCAAAAGGAGACTTTTATGTCTATTACACGCGGGATGACGACGGTAACGATACAATGCCGCGCGTTGCGATTCGCATGGAAGGCAATCAGGTTGCCGAAGTTCGCGGTATTGCACCCAGGCAAAACGTAGAAGATAACTTATTGGATGTTGTCGCAGAAAAGCTTAACACGCTGCCTGGCGGTAGCGAATATTTTAAGAAAGTCGAACAAATGCGACGGCTAACAGAGATTGATAATCGTGTTAAGGCTGGCGGCGAGTTAACAGCGGAAGATCTTGAATTTTTATGGTTTGGCGAAAGGATTAGAGGGTTTGGTCTAGGTGACGATGACCGTGTTGATAAGCTTTTAGAGAATAGGCACCGTGAAGATGACTTTGATTTTGTGCTTAGGTCTGCTGGCGATATTGATGAATTAGCTAGCAGGATGAGTATTGAAAAACTTTTTAAAGATGAGGCTTCCAAGCTTCTTGAACTTGGGGCGAATGCGGACTATATTGCGTCTCGTATGAATGGTGGTCAAATCAGCGAATTTATTTCGACTCTTGCTTCGGCTGGGGCCGACATGGATGCGATCGCTTCTCGTTTTATTAAGCATCCAGAGTTCTTCTTAGCGCGTCTTAACGGCTTTATTAGTGCAGGGGCTAACGTTGACGATAGTGTAATAACTGAGCTTTTTTCGCAGGCTAACCCAGTGCTGCTAAGAAATCAGGTTTATAAAGCAAGAGTTTTTGGAGGGCATCAACCGCACCCGATTGTTGAAGAATACTTACGCCAGTCAGGAGCGACACTCTGATTCTTGCCGAATTCTTCTGGATGGGGCGGACTTCCTCTGGTAAGCAGCACTATTTTAGTGTATAATTACTCTTGTATATTAACCTAAGGTTGCGTGAGACAACGTAACCATCCGTACGGATTCCAAAGGAGGAAATATGAACGAGTACGAGCTGACTGTTCTTATTCATCCGGATTTAGAGTCTACTTTAGATTCGGCGCTGGATAAGGTTCGCGGCTTAATCACCAGTAATGGCGGTGAAATTGTCAAAGAAGATAACTGGGGTAAGAAAAAGCTGGCTTACCAGATAAAGCGGGAAGATTTTGCAATCTATGTTTGCTTTGATGTTAAGCTGCCAAGCGATGCGCCGCTTAAGATATCAAATATTTTGAATATTACTGATGAAGTTCTGCGCTATTTGTTAGTCAAAGTTGATGAAAAAACCCGTAAAGCTTTAAGCGAGCAAAAAGAGAATGCAGAAAAAGCTGCCGCTGAGGAAGTGTTGGATAAAGATTAGCCGTTTATTTTATTAACTAAAAAGAGAGGGTAAAATTATGGCAAGAAGTATCAACCAAGTTATTCTGCTCGGCAGGTTAACACGCGATCCAGAGCAGCGAACAACTGCTTCTGGCAAGAATGTCGTTAGTTTTAGTATCGCGGTGAGCCGGGCGACTCAGGATGATCAGGCAGATTTTTTCAATGTGACTGCATGGGAAAAATTGGGTGATTTGGTTATGCAATACCTGAACAAAGGCCGTCGCGTACTTGTTCAGGGGCGCTTGCGCCAGGATAGCTGGGAAGATAAGGATACTGGCAAACGCCAGAGCAGGATTGAGGTTGTGGCGACGGACGTAACATTTTTGGACGGTCCGGCTAATGATAACAACTCTTCTGCAGCTTCTACGGCACCGAAAAATAGCAAAAGAGAGGAAGCGGTGACAGAGATCGACGACAAGCCGATTGATTTGAGCGAGATTCCTTTCTAGTATAATAAGGAGTTTATATGGCAAAAGTAAAGAAAAGTACGCCGGTAGTTTTTGACTATAAAGATGTCAAGACTTTAATGCGGTACATTAACGCTTATGGGCAGATTGAGCCAATTGGCAAAACTGGACTAAGCGAAAAACAGCAGCGAAATTTGGCAGTAGCGATCAAGCGCGCCCGCCATCTTGGCTTGTTGCCATTTGTTGCCAACAATTAATAGTAAATTAAGGTAATATCTCGCTGCTGTTCTATTTTGGCAGCGGGATATTTTGTTAGGAAGGTAAAATGTATCAACCAACAGATTTGAAAAAAGGTACGGTGTGCCAGATTGATGGTAAGCCGTATAGAGTAGTAGAGTATAGCCAAAAAGTAATGGGCCGCGGCGGATCGATTGTAAATGTTAAGCTGAAGAATTTGATTGACGGTAGCGTAATACCTAAAACATTCAAAGGGCAAGAACGAATTGAAATGGCGGAAGTGAGTAATAAAACGGTTCAGTACCTGTATAATGATGGCAGTAATTTCTTTTTTATGGATCCAGAAAGCTTTGAGCAGTTTGAATTGCCAGCAGATATTGTGGACAATGCTAGCAGCTTTTTGAAGGAAGGCGATGAGCTTACCTTGCAGTTTTTTGACGGCAAAGTTATTAATGTAGAATTGCCAAAAAACTTATATTTGAAAGTTACGTACACAGAAGATGTCGTTAAAGGCGATACGACTTCGTCGGTTATGAAGGATGCAACTATGGAAACAGGATTGGTAGTAAAAGTTCCAGCATTCATTAAGCAGGGAGATATTATTAGCGTCGATACTTCAACTGGTGAATATCGCGAACGTAAAAAATGACTATAAGCTAGCACGAATTTAGTAAAAAGCGCCGTAAAGCAGCAAGCTTGGACGGCGCTTTTTTATTGCGTGGTGTTTGCGATAAGATTGAGCCGTAAAATGATAGATAATCGGGATTTGTTGTCTTGTTGAGAAGGCACAACTAGACATGAAAAACGACAAGCATAGCTGTGTTGAGCAAAATAAGTGTTCAGTTTGGCTTTTATTTGTTTTTGATGAAGTAGAGTTTATTTGGCGAGGTGCAACTGGGAAATACGATAATATTACGTTGTTATTTATACAACCATATGTAAAAAGCACAACAAAAACTTTAATTAGATGATAAAAATACAACATTGTATAAAATACAAAGAAACTATCCTACACTTGCTAATATTTAGCAAGTACATACGAATAAAGTAGCTGGCGAGATAAAGCAGATATGTTAAAGATACCAGCAAAAGGGCAGTGTAAAATAATCAACGATGTGTATATAACTACGTTGTTAAAAAAGCCACGTTACAATTGATGCTATATTTACATCAATTGTAGTAAAAATAACCTCATGGATTGTTGCTAGCTAGTTGACTGCCAGTTTATGGGTTGCGCGGTATTTTCGGCGATCACCCGTGACATTGAGCGGATTATGTATCCATAGTAGAATTGAGGAATGAAGCAACGGTTAGATAAATTGATGCTGGCGCGCGGATTGGTAGGTTCGCGTTCGGAAGCCGAGAATTGGATTCGTTTGGGACGTGTGCGCGTTGGCGGGCGGGCGGCAGCCAAGCCGGGATTGTTCGTTGATGAATCGGCGCCGATTGAATTAGCAGCGTCAGAGCGTTACGTGTCGCGGGCCGGACTAAAATTGGCGGGCGCGGCGAAAACTTTCAATTTGAATTTTCGCGGCAAGACGGTTTTGGATGTCGGCAGCAGCACTGGCGGCTTTACTGATTTTGCGTTGCAGCACGGGGCAAAAAAAGTGCTTGCGGTGGATGTTGGCACCGAGCAGCTGCATCCGAGCTTACGCGGCAACAAACGAATTGAGTTGTATGAAAAAACTGACATTCGGGATTTTGTGCCAAGTGAAATTCCGGATATAGTGGTGATCGATGTGTCGTTTATTAGTCTGAGGCAAATTTTGCCGCACGTTGCGAAAATCGTTGATAAAAATACAACGATAGTAGCAATGGTTAAGCCGCAATTTGAGGCGCAACGCCAACAGCTGACTCGCGGTGGTGTCGTCAAGAATGACGGCGTGCGGCGGGCAATCTTGCGCGAATTCGAGCAGTGGGTGCGTGCTAATTTTATAATTATTGATAAAGCAGACAGCGAAGTGAAAGGCGCGCACGGCAACTTGGAGCGGTTTTATATATTGAGAAAAGCTTAGCCTAAGCTATATCAAATCTAAGCGATTAAATGCTAAATTATTTACTAACGTTAAATCGAAATTCAACCACATCATCTGGCTGCATGACATAAGTTTTGCCCTCGGTACGGATTTTGCCAGCGGCGCGGGCATTAGCCTCTGAGCCGGCAGCGACTAAATCGCCGTAATTAACAACTTGGGCGGCGATAAAGCCCTTTTCGAAATCAGTGTGAATGACGCCGGCAGCTTGCGGCGCTGTCCAGCCTTGGCGGATTGTCCAGGCGCGGATCTCTTTCGGTCCGGCAGTAAGATAACTTTGTAGACCCAACGTTTTGTAGGCAGCGTGGATCAATTGCGCTAATCCTGTCTGCTTGACGCCGTAGCTTTCGAGTAATTCTGCGGCTTCACCGGGCGAGAGGCTCTTTAGCTCTTCTTCAATTTTGGCGCAAATGAACAGTGAACGGGCGGGTGCGACTAGGGCGCTTAAAGTTTCTTGTAGACCAGCGTCAGTTAGGCCATCTTCTGTCACATTAAACGCATAAATTACGGGTTTAGCGGTTAATAGATGTAAATCGGCGATTTTTTCATAATCAATAGAAGGCAGAGCTGACAGCGGTGTGCCAGCCTCAAGATGTCGCAGCAGGCTTTCAAGATAGCCAACTGTTTCGCGCGCTGCCGGGCGAGCTTTGGCTTCTTTTTGCAGTTTAGGTAAGCGATTCTCAATCGTTTGCATGTCTGCCAAAATTAGCTCGGTATTAATAATCTCGATATCAGCGGTCGGATCAACCGCCGAACCATCGTGGCGCAAAATATCGTCATTTTTAAAAGCGCGCACTACATGAACGATAGCATCGCACTGGCGGATATTAGCTAAAAATTTGTTACCCAGCCCCTCGCCCTTGGAGGCGCCGGCGACCAGGCCCGCGATGTCGACAAACTCGACGGTAGCTGGCAGGATTTTTTCAGAGCCATACAGCTCAGCTAATTTTTCTAGCCGCTCATCTGGCACTGGTACGATGCCAGTATTTGGTTCGATAGTGGCAAAAGGATAATTGGCCGCTAAAATATTATTATTAGTTAAAGCATTAAAAAGCGTGGATTTGCCAACATTCGGCAAACCGACAATTCCGATAGATAAACTCATGATAGCTATTATAGCAAAATACTTGCGATTTATAGATGACTGGGTTACCATAAGTATTATGAAGAATAAGGCGATAATATTTATAAGCATACCAGCCATTGTAATGTTTATCTGTGTTGGACTTATTCTATCGGGTTATTTATACGTTGGTATAAAAAGTCCGTCTCAGGGAGTTGTTTTATCCAGTGCTCAGTCGGCTTGCGGGCAAAGCAGGGTTGATGAGTTTAAAAAGATCATTGATTCAAGCAGCGGATACGATCAAAAGTCGTTTGATGGTATTGTCAGCGACATAAAATCAAAGGCAGACTATGATAAGAATCCAGTTTGTAATTATATAGTATTGTATCAGGCAAGCCTGGGTGACGATAAAAATCAGATAAAACAGCTGAAAGAAACATTTGAAAAATCCATTGATGAATCTAACGATACAGGTCTGTTATATAAAATTGGAGCCACAAGTAATAATATAGATAAATTGACGGATAAAAGCAGTATAGGTAGAGGATAAAGTGAAACGAACACACCTGTTTGTATTAACTGGCGGTATCCTTTTTACTGCAGTTGTTGGGGTGTTCGGTGGTAATAACACAGCTTCTGCCATAGAGGAACGATATTGCCGCGGTTTTTATGGTCCTATTTCTGCTATAAATCAACAAAGATGTATTAATGCCAGAAATTCTGGCGAAGCTCATTCTTCTTATGCTATTTGTAGCGATTATAGTACAGCGTCAACTTGCGGTGCCTTTTGGGCTGGTTATCCGGGGACTAATTATTTTAGCGACCACATACCTGATATAGATCCGAATCAGAATACTGTTGATTTAGAGTTAAGAGGCTCAGCATCTCCAGGTCCGCACTCGCAAAGAGGGCTTATATATGCTAAAAATATTCAAATTCAAATTAACGGCAGGTATATTGCTAACAATCTTTGGCTATATAGAGGAGACACTAACAATATAGGCAGTTATAACTGGACAACTGATCAAGCGAACTATCCCGGACAAAGTGCTAGAAGATTCAAGTTGGACATAAGTAGCGTACCTGCGGGGGGCACTAAGACGTTCAATATATGGATGTATAGGCAGTTTACGTATTATACAAGGGGGCGCTATAACGAATGTGTAGCTCGTTACGGATGGTTTGATGTTAATTCTTGTCCGTCTAACGACGATGGGTCTGCTGAATGGCAGAATATAGCTGTCACAATCAGAAAAAAACCTGGTCTATGGACGGTTGATGGACAATCTCATATTACTAAAGACGATGGCGCTACTTGGCATCAGGGTTCTAATGCCTTAACTGCGAAGCCAGGAGACATTATTAGCTGGCGTCATGGGTTAAAGAATACTACGGCAGATATGAATGAAGGTGTTAATACGGGTGTTGAACAGGAAAAACGATGGCCTAATGACAGCCAGATTGGCGGGAGCTATTTCTCCAAAATAGATAAGAACAAGTCTAGAGGCGTAAATAATGGCAAGTGGTTCTATATGCGAGATAAAACTAGCGGCGATATGTTCACGTATAGGGTAACTCAGGATGATCTGGGTAAGAAAATATGCCAGAGAGTGTCTTGGTATAAAGAAGCGTGGAATAAGCCGAATTGGGGGCATGCTCAATCTGGCTATGCTTGTGCAAACGTTCTTTATGATTACAATTTAGTACCGTCTGTGGGTGTTGACTCAGAGAAGATAGACGAAGAGGCAAAAGAGATCAGCGGTATTAGGGCGAGCGTTCAGAATAATGGTCCGACAAAAGCTGATACTAACACTAAAAAATATGCAGTAGCCCGCTATGTGATAAAAGCAGAATCTTCGCATGTTGGGGTTCCGTCTTCGGGAGACGGTGTTAGCCGGCCGGTGAATAATGGCAATGATGTCTGCGCGATTGTTCAGAGCATAGCTGGCGGCAGGTTTAATCCTAATAGCTGTAAGAGCTTGAGCTTGTCAAGTAATAATGAACAGCTGGCATCTGGCGCGATGACTGAATTCTTAGGAAATACTTCTGATGATGTGTCTGATTTAATTTTGCAAAGCGGCGATAAAGTATGCTACGTGTCGATGGTTAGCTCATATAATAGGACTGTCGGGGAAAACACTTTCCGGTACTCAAATTCAAAGTGTGTATTTGTCAGTAAAAAACCTAAAGTCCAGATTTGGGGCGGTGATGCAAGAACAAACAGGGAGGCAATTACAAGTATTACCGTGCAGAAAAACATGAGATCAGAAACGGAGCACGTGGTTGATGCATCGGTTCTACAATCTTCAGGCTTATGGAAGACTGGTATTGACAACAATAACAATACTTTGAAAGATGATTCTAAAGATCCTCATTGGTCTATTATTTGTTCTCAGGATTATAAGGGTGGCAGCGGTAATCAAAAAGCGTATAATCAAAGTAATAATCCCACCTGGCTGCCAGCTTGTAAAGGCGATGCTAGCGGTCTAAAAACGGAATATCAGGCGAGAGTAATTATGCAGCGCGGCAATATGGTTGGTAATTATACTTGTTCTTGGTCGCCTCCTCCTGCAGGGTATGTTGGTATTTTAGGAGATATTCTGACATCTGAGGATCATAACGGGCTTTGTCAACGCGGACCTTGGATGAGAACTTCAAGCGGCGCCAAATGGATAGGTTTGAATATATACGGACAGCATACTAATTTTAGAGGTCGACCCGACCCAGGATCTATTATTGGCGTGCCTGGCGATAGGATTTCAGATTATGGAAATATATATGTATTCCGCTTAAAAAACGTGAAATTAGGCGAGCTGAAGAATGCAAAGAATTTAACATTGAAGTTCTCTGGGGCAGTGGATAATTTGATAAGAGTTAAGATAAATGGACACGAGATGGATGTCAATGCTCAGGAGTGTACAATGTGTCCATATGGTAAGTATAAAAACACAGTTTGGGCGCAGCCTGGTTGGAATGCCTCCTCATATTTCAATGCAGACATGAAACCGGGAACAGTATTAAAAAGCGAAGGCAATGTTATTGATTTTTACATTAAGTCTGACTGGACGCATATGGGCTTATTGATTGATAATATAGCCATGACGTATACTATGGATCGCACGTATCAGAGTACGTATGGTTCATGGGGCGAGTATGGAATTGCCGCGAAAGATAAGGTCATTTCATCTTCCGGGGCTGGATTATCTTCTGGGTATGCCGGCAGGGATGGCGTTAGTACAGCAGGCTATAACAAGTTAACGTTTGCGAATACACCAACGTTTGGCAATTTTACGAAAAACTCTTTAGTTTTAGGCGGTTTTACTACTCCGTCGGTGCGCGGCAATAGAGGACGTATCTCTGGCTCGGTGGATGTTAATAACTTATCAACCGGGGAGTACATGGTTGGCAATGTCACGCTATCTGGAACAACGCTGGGTACTGGGAAAAGTGTCGTGATTAGGTCTAGTGGTACCGTAAAAATCTCTGGCAATTTGTTATATGAAGCGACGAGCGATACAACTCGCCTGCCGCAGCTAATTATCTATGCTGAAAACATAATCATAGAGCCGGATGTTTCAGAAGTGAATGCGTGGCTGATAACTCGCGACAAAGGTTATGTTAGTACATGCGGCAGTATAGTAAATATGACGTCGTGGTTGAGCGGGTTGTCATCCAGCCAGTGCGATAAGCAGCTGCGGGTAAATGGTCCTATTATGGCAGGCAGTTTGTTTTTGCGGCGTACATACGGCGGTCGTCATTCCAGTCCTGCTAGGAATGATGATAATATGCATCCGGGTACGCCAGCTGAGGTTTTGAACCTGCGAGCCGATGCTTATATTTGGGCCTATAACAATTATCGTGGTTCTGGTGCGATTCGTACGATGAACGTCAAAGAATTACCGCCAAGATATTAAAAATCGTTTGCAAATTAAACCGCTAATGTATATAATTAGAATCGGTTATGAAATTAGCAAAAGGGTTGGGCGACTTCTTCGGACTAGACATCGGCACGAATGCAGTGCGGGTGGTTCAGTTGTCGCGTTCTGGTACGGGCTGGAATCTGGCTCATTACGGCTATACGCCTGTTGACGCGAAACTTGTCGGCGGTGATTCGCCAGAGTCAAAGCGCCGCTTAGGCGAGGCTATCACCACTGCCGTTGGGCAGTCCGGTATAAAAACGTCTAATGTAGCGGTAGGTTTGCCTTCAAGTAAAACATTTTCTACCGTAATCGATGTGCCGAAAGTTCCAGATCAGGAACTGAAAGCGATGATGAAGTATCAGATTGATCAATATATACCAATGTCGCTTGATGAGGCGGAGGTTGATTGGGCGCTGCTTGGCGACAGCTTGCGGGAGACGGATAAATACGAGATTTTACTGACTAGTGCGGCTAAGACGTATGCCGAGGAGAGGCTAGAATTAGTAGAGGGATTGGGCTTTAACGTCATAGCAGAAGAGCCGGATCCGATTGCTATGGTTCGAGCTTTAGCTCCGTCAGATATTCAGGATGCCCGGTTGATACTTGACATGGGGGAAAGTTCAACTGATTTGGCGGTGGTTTATGGCGGCGTGCCGAGGCTTATTCGTACAATTCCAACAGGACTATCGTCGCTAGTGCGTGCCGCTGTTCAAAATCTAAGCATTCAAGACGACCAGGCGCGGCAGTTTATCTTAAAGTTTGGGTTGGCAGCTGATAGATTAGACGGTCAAGTGCTGCGAGCAATAGATCCAACTTTAGACAATTTTGCTTCTGAATTGGTGAAGTCGGTGAAATTCTTCCAAACTAGATATCCAAATATTTCAGTTCCGGGAATCTTATTGTCAGGTTTCGGATCAGCTATTCCGCAACTTGATAATTATGTAACGACGAAATCTGGTATCCAGTCTGCAGTAGCAGATCCATGGCAGAAAGTTCAAGTGTCGCAAACAGATCAGCAGCAGCTAGCGCCGATAGCATCGGAGTTTGCAACAGCTGTCGGATTAGCCCAAAGGAGTAATTCGTCATGATTGAGATAAATCTTATACCAAGCGTTAAGAGAGATTTGCTGCGTGCGCGGTCAATTCGTAATCGTGTTGTATCGGTGTCGTTTTTGGTTGGCAGCGCTTCAGTGGCGGCAGTCGTTGCGCTGGCGGTAATATTTGGCGGACAGATTGCAGCGGAGGCCGTGCAAAATGGCAGTATAAAAGACAAAGGTAATAAATTGTCGTCTATTACGGATTTGAATAAAGTTGTAACAATCCAAAACCAATTAAGTAAAATTACCTCGCAGCACGATTCTAAGAAGATAAACTCCCGGGTGTTTGATGTGGTTTCCGCTGTGAATCCGCCTGCACCGAACGACATCAGCTTTTCAACGGTCAAACTAGATCCCGAAGCGAAGACGATTACTTTGGAGGGGATGGCAGCAAATGGATATAGCGCTTTGGAAACTCTGAAGAAGACCATATTGAAAACAAAAATTAAGGTCACTGGCGATAAGTCGTCGGAGGTTTCTTTGGCGGAAAGTATCCAAGATGGCAACACTAGTTTCGGCGAAAATTCTGAAGGAAAGAAAGTTTTACAGTTCTCATTCTCATTTAATTATCCGGATGAGCTTTTAGGGGTTTCTCGTGATGGCAGCGTCTCTATCGTAACTCCAACGTCCAAGGTTGATGTGACTGATTCGCGCCAGAGTATTCCGGATAGTTTGTTTAAGAAAGAGGCGACAAAAAAATCTTCAGACAAGGAGAATAAATAGCGTATGTCAGCCAATAATAAAGATGTAGCGGTCCGCAAGCGGCAGCAAATTGATTCTTCAAGAAAAACGATGTTTATATTTGTTGCTGGTGCAGCGTTTTTGGCGGGAATCGCTTTAGTTATTAGTATCTTTTTGATTCAGCAAATCGTATTTCATTCAAAAGTTATTATTGAGAAGCAGAGTACAATTTTCAGATTAGATAAGAATTTAGAGTCGGTAGATGAATTAAAGAAGAACGTGCGCGTGCTAGAGACAAATTCAGCTCTTAATTCTGTGAAGGCTAATAGCGAGAATAGCGCCCTACAAACGGTTTTGGACGCCTTGCCGGATAACCCTAATGCCGATGCCTTTGGAGCTTCAATTAAGAATAAATTTGTTGATACTGTTGAGGGCTTGACGCTGGATAATTTATCGGTGACGTCGCCGAATAGCCGGGGGGAGGAGTCAGAAGATAACAATTCTGAGTCAGCAGATTCGCCAAATACGTTACATTTTTCATTAGAGGTTAGCGGGTCGGCTGATAAATTACGGGAATTATTAACGAAGTTTGAGCGGTCAATCCGCGTTATTGAACTCAAATCGTTTGAAATTCATACTAGCGAGGACAAGTTGAGCCTGACGATCCAGGGAGTTGCCTATTATGAGCCTGCGCAAAAAATACATTTAGAAAAGAAGGTGGTAAAGCCATGAAAAAAACAGATATTGCTATGATTGTTTTAATAGCCGGACTAGGTGTTGGCATCGGCTATTTGGCGGCGTCTAATATATCGTTTTTGAAAGTTCCGGAAAAAGGCGTTGAAGTCCAAACTATACGGGAGATATCTTCAGACGTAGAGAAGCCGAGCCAAGCTGTCTTTAATAGTAATGCGATAAATCCAACTGTCGAGGTGTTTGTGGGTCAGAATGCTGCCAATTAGGGAGGGGACGTAGCGTATGGCCTTGCTTACGGATGATATTCAGGACAAGTTGATAAAGCTGCTTGTTGATGAGGGGTTGATTGAAAAACCGGTAATTGATGCTGCTGTGAAACGGGCAGCTGATATAAATAAGCCGCTGTTCAGTTTATTGGCTGACGAGGGGATTTTAGACAACGAATTGTTAGTTCATGCTGTGGCGCAGGTGTCTGGCGTGCCATATGTAAACCTGGAAAATAGCATGATCAGCCAGGATATTTTGTCGTTGTTACCGTCCGATATTGCCGAACGATTTATGGCGGTACCGCTGGCTGAAGTACAAAACCGCTTGGCGGTGGCGATGATTGATGCCAATAATGTCCAGGCCGTCGACTACTTGTCAAACCGGATTCAGCGTCCGCTTAAGGTATTTATGGCCTCGGAAGAGAGCGTCCGTCATGTATTAGACCAGTATAAAACTGACCTATCAACTGTTAATATGGCGGCGCAGGCATCACAGGAAGAGATGCGGTCAGAGACGAGCGATATTAAGACTATTGTTCAGGATTCGCCGATTTCTCGGGCATTGTCAACGATCTTAGAATACGCTGTTAAAAGCCATGCTTCCGACGTTCATATTGAACCGCTAGAAAAAGCTTTGAAGATTCGCTGCCGTGTGGACGGCGTACTGCGCGAGATTATGCAGCTGCCGAAGAGTATTGAGCCGGCGCTAGTTAGTCGTATTAAGATCTTATCTAATCTGAAAATTGATGAACATCGCATTCCGCAAGACGGCCAGTTCGCGGTTAGCGTGGCTGGAAAAGAAGTTGACCTGCGTATTGCAATTTCGCCGGTCGTTTGGGGCGAGCAGGTAGTGATTCGCTTATTAGACAAGACTGGCAATTCGTTTAACTTGGAGGATATGGGCTATGCCGGGCGTGCTTTAAGGGCTATTCGCAAGGGAATTAAGCGTCCAAACGGCATGATTTTAACGTCGGGACCGACCGGTTCGGGAAAATCGACCAGCCTTTATGCGTTAATTAAAGAGATTAAAGACGATACGGTTAATATCGTGACGCTGGAAGATCCGGTTGAATATAAAATTGATGGCGTTAACCAGATTCAAGTCAATGCAGAAGTTGGTTTGACGTTTGCGTCAGGATTAAGGTCAATTTTACGCCAAGATCCGGATATTGTAATGGTCGGCGAGATTCGCGATGGCGAAACCGCCAATTTGGCAGTTCAGGCTGCGCTAACAGGGCATTTGGTATTTTCGACGCTTCATACCAATTCGGCTTCTGGTGTTCTACCGAGACTATTAGATATGGGAATTGAGCCGTTTTTAATTGCCAGTACGGTGAATACTATTATTGGTCAGCGCCTAGTGCGGCGAGTTGCTAAACGCCGCGATCTGTATCAGTCGTCGCCATTAGAGACGCAAACTATTCGGAGTACGGTCGGGCATTTGTTGCCGCAGACTAAAGAGCAAGTGGCAGCGTTTTCTCAGGATTTGGGCTATGACAGCTTGCCGTTAGCAAACCAAAGCTCGTTTATATTAGCAAAAGGCCGGGATGCACCGCAAACGCCGCATGGCTATTCTGGCCGGGCTGGTTTGTATGAAGTGATGGACGTAACGGAGGAAATTCAGAATTTAATCGTTAGGCGGGCAACGACTGCTGAAATCCAAAAAGCAGCAATTCAACAGGGAATGATTACGATGCGCCAGGACGGATATCTAAAAGCGTTAAACGGTATAACAACATTAGAAGAAGTAAATAGAGTAGCGGCGGACACCGCATAAAAGGAGGAAATATGAATAATCAAGAATTACGAATTGAGATTTTACTAGAAGAAGTGGTAAAGAAGCGGGCTTCAGACCTTCATATTCAGGTTGGCTTGCCGCCGATGCTAAGGATTGACGGGTCGCTAATGCCGGCTGCGGGAACCCAGCCGTTGGACGAGCCTGCGGTAGAACGGCTGGTGTTTCAGATTCTTGACGAAGATCAGCGCCAGATTCTGTTAAAAGACAAGGAATTTGACTTTTCGTTTGCCTTCGGTACGTTAGGGCGATTCCGAGTGAACGCCTTTCATGAACGCGGCAATTTGGCAGCGGCTTTGCGTTTGATTCCAAATGAGATTAAGTCGGCAACTGAGCTGGGTATGCCGCCGGTCGTTAATACCTTTGCGGACTTTCCGCGCGGTTTGGTGCTGGTGACTGGGCCGACTGGTTCAGGTAAATCGACGACTCTGGCGGCGCTAGTTGATAAGATTAACTCTGAAAAATCGCAGCACATCATTACTATTGAAGACCCGATTGAGTTTACGCACAAGTCGAAAAAATCGGTAGTGGTGCAGCGCGAGGTTCATTATGACACCTATTCATTCTCGGCGGCGCTGCGCTCCAGCCTTCGCCAAGACCCGGACGTGGTGCTGATTGGCGAGATGCGCGACCTCGAGACGATTTCGGCGGCGATTACCATTGCTGAGACCGGACACTTGGTGTTCGCGACACTGCACACCAACTCGGCGGCACAATCGGTTGATCGTATGATTGACGTCTTCCCGCCGCATCAGCAGCCGCAGATCCGTGCGCAGTTATCGAACATTCTGATGGCAATTTGTTCGCAGCGACTAGTACCATCAATCGGCGGTGGACGAGTTGTGGCAGCGGAAGTGTTGATTGCCAACCCGGCAGTCCGCAATATTATTCGCGAAGGTAAATCGCATCAGTTAGACGCGGTGATTCAGACTGGTGCCGATCAAGGAATGCAGACGATGGACAGAACTTTGGTCAATTTGGTACAAAACGGTACAATTACGTACGATAGCGCTCGCGAGTTTGCGGTTGATTTAACGGAGTTTGAGCGTTTGATGAGGGGGTAATATATGAAAAAATATACGTATGAAGCCAGAGATAGCGCTAATAATAAAATTGTCAAATCAACTGTTCAGGCAGAAAGCGAGAATGCTGCTGCTAAGTTGCTTACCGAGCAGGGTTTTGCGCCGTTAAAAATTGAGTTGCAGGACGAAAAAGCGGGTTTTTTCGCGCGCTGGTCGAATAGGATTACTAGTAAAGACAAAATCATTTTTACGCGCCAGCTGGCGACGCTGATTGGCGCTGGTCTGCCGCTAGCTCAGAGCTTAAATACAGTTCAGGAACAAACGGCTAACAAAAAAATGCGGGAAATTGCTCAGGAGGTTTTGTCTGATGTTGAAGGCGGGAAATCGCTGTCTGATGCTTTCGGCAAGCATCCGGAAGTTTTTGATAAAGTTTATATTGCGCTAGTTTCAGCAGGCGAAGCTTCGGGAACGATGGACGAGGCATTGAAGCGTTTGTCCGCTCAGCAGGAAAAAGATGCTGCTATGATAAGTAAAATTCGCGGTGCGATGACCTATCCGATTATTGTTTTAATAGTTATCATTATGGTGGTGGCTTTTATGCTCCTGACGGTGGTGCCGCAGGTTGAGCAGCTGTATGACGATTTGAATAAAGACTTGCCGCTACCAACGCTCATTATGGTTGGAACGGCTAATTTCTTTACTAATTTTTGGTGGATACTTTTACTAATTGGCGGCGTGGGAATTTACTTTTTAGTTCAGTATCTGAAAACTGAACCTGGTATCAAGGCTAAGGATACACTTAAGCTTAATATACCGCTTTTTAAGGGGATGTTTCGCAAGCTGTATATGGCGCGGTTTACGCGGACAGGGCAGACATTATTAAGTACTGGCGTGCCAATGCTAGATATGTTAAAAATCACCAGCGACGCAGTTAATAATGTGGTAATTAAGCAGAGTATTCATCGAGCAGCGGATAAGGTGAAGGGTGGCAAGGCGCTTTCTACTGCCTTGAAAAATGAGGATTATTTCTTGGTTATGGTGCCGCAAATGATTAAAATTGGCGAACAGTCGGGTAAAATTGACGAAATGATGGGTAAGACTGCCCAAGTCTACGAAAACGAATTGGACGAAGAAATCCGTGCAATTTCAACAGCAATTGAGCCGATTTTGATGGTGTTCTTAGCCTTGGTGGCGGCTCTTATGGTTGGGGCGATTCTATTTCCTATTTACAGCCTGGTTAATAACATACATATATAGACAAATTTGGCTTTTATGTGTATCATAAACGTAAGCGTTAAGCGTAAATTAATAAAAAAGATCATAGAAAGGTGGAAATTTTCATGATCACTCAACAGAACAAAAAAGGATTTACTATCATCGAAGTTGTTTTAGTCTTAGCGATTGCCGGACTTATCTTTTTGATGGTGTTTGTGGCACTGCCAGCTTTGCAGCGCGGTCAGCGCGATAGCCAGCGGCGCAGCGATATTTCGCGTTTTATGTCGCAAATTAACAGTTATCAAACAAATAATGGCGGCCGAGTGCCATCTGCTGATAAAGATGCTATGGGGAAATTCTTGAATAATTATATGAAACGGAGTTCCGGCGAATTTGTCGATCCGCAGTCTGGTAATAACTATACGGTAGGGTTTAGCGGAAATCCTTCTACGTCGCATATAATATATGCTACCCAGATGAAGTGTAACGGCGAGGAGTTTACTTCAGCAGGATCAAAGAAGCGCGCCGTAGCTGTTCGTATCAAATTGGAGGGTAGCGGTATTTATTGCCAGGATAATCAATAATCAGGAATAGCGAAAGCCAATTTATATAATAGCAGCTCCAGTTTACGGGGCTGTTATTTTTTGCTACCATACTAGTTATGGTAATGTTGATTTTGATTGGAATATTGGGTGCGGCGTTCGGCAGTTTTGCCGGCGCGCAGGTTTGGCGTTTACGGGCTCGCCAGCTTGTCGAAGATAAAAAGACTGGCGAAAAAGTTAGTGCAAAGGAGCTAAAAAAACTATCTCCGCTACTTAAGAAAACATCTAAGGACCGGTCGCGCTGCTTGTCTTGCGGTCATATACTGGCGTGGTACGACTTAATTCCGCTGGTTAGTTGGTTGTCGCTACGCGGCAAATGCCGTTATTGTAAAAAATTTATTGGCTGGACGGAGTTTTTATTAGAGGTTGGCATGGCTGCACTGTTTGCTCTGTCGGTCTTCCTGTGGCCGATGCCGCTTGCTAGTTTTTGGCAAATTATGATGCTGGTTTTATGGCTGGCGGCACTGGTACTGCTGGCAATTTTGTTTGTTTACGACCTGAGGTGGTTATTACTGCCAGATATTGTTAATATTCCGTTTATTGTTCTAGGCGCGGTTTTCGCTGGTATAAAATTGTACTTGGCGTCTGACTTTACCAGCGCGCTGACGTCTCTTTTGGGGGCAGTTTTCGTACTGAGCGGTATTTATCTGCTGTTGTATCTGTTTTCAAAAGCGCGTTATGGCGAGGATAAAACTTGGGTCGGTTTTGGTGATGTTAAGCTTGGCCTGGGGTTGTCGTTGTTTTTAGGAAACTGGCTGCTGGCATTTGCGGCACTATTTGCTGCCAATCTTATCGGCACAATTTTGGTGCTTCCATCAATGTTAACAGGCAAACTTCGCGGCAATTCCAGGATATCTTTTGGCCCATTGTTGATCGCTGGATTTTTGATAGTCTGGCTGTTTTCTGAAAGTATTTTGAATTGGTATCAATTTATTCTTTAGCAAACCGCCTATGCTATAATTAGAGTAAGTTATGAAACGCCAAGACGGATTTACAATTATTGAAGTGACGCTGTTTCTGGCTGTCTCTGGATTCTTTGCGATTTCCCTGCTAGTTGGTGCTAGTACTGCTGTTCAACGCCAGCAGTACCGCGATTCTGTGCAATCTTTTGCTAATTATTTGCGCTCCCAATATTCGCAAGTTATTAATGTGGAGAATGACCGCAATTTTGGCAAGTGCCCAATTGGCGGCGGCGATACGAATCGAGGGCAATCAGAATGCGTAATTTTGGGTAGATATATTGAAACAGTTGCTGATGGTGATCATGCTGGTGACAGATATCGATCTTATCCAGTTTATGGACTTTACTCTAAAGCGGGCTCGTCCTGGAAGTATGCGCTTGGCGAACCTGTCTCTTATCAAGTGAATTGGGGCGCTAAAACTAAATTGGCGAACTCTAATACTAATATTTCGGTGCTTATGTACCGTGATCCAGAGTCTGGCGGCTTGCAAGTAAAATTATTCAATAGTCATTTTTCTAATACTAATATATCCAAGGCATTTTCAGACAGTACTGTCTCTGATAATGAGATTTGCGTTTACGATGACGGCTGGATGTCTGGCGAGCGTCTTTCGGTGTTTTTGCCGCGGCGTGCCGGATCTGCCGATGCTATAACTGTTGGTAATGCGAAAGGCTGCAGTAATGAGTAGGCGCATGTTTAATCGCGGAGATACGATTGTCGAGGTGGTTTTCGCTGTGACAATATTTAGTATGGTGGCCGTTGGGGCGATTTCAATTATGAATAAGGGCGTGGCAATTGCGCAGCAATCGCTAGAAATTACTCTAGTGCGCCAGCAAATCGACTCGCAAGCAGAAATGCTGCGCTATGTCCATGATAAAACAGGCAGTAATGATGTAACCTATGTTTCGCTGTGGAAGAATATTTTACGCGAAAATCTGAAAGGATCCGGCGAAGTGCAGCAGGTCGTTGGTAGTAACGGCGGTTCTTGCGGCGATGTGCGTAATAGCTTTTTCTTACGTCCCAGCGGAAAAAATATTGTAAAAGGCGACGCTAGCCATTATGAAAATCCAGAAACTTATGCCAAGGTTGAAGGTGTCAAGCCGTACGGGATATCTATTCAATTAACAAAGGGAAGCAGGCACTATGACGCGTATATTCAAGCCTGCTGGTATGGTCCTAGCGGTGCGGTGCCAACGACTATGGGGACGATTGTGAGGTTGTATGATAACGATGCATAGTTATGATAAGAAAGGGTTTACGCTCGTCGAGCTGATGCTGGCGATGATGTTTGTGTCGGTGTTGCTTCTGGCAATTGCCCTCACAGCAATTCAGTCGGGAAGACTATACAATAGAGGTACGATTTTAAGAAGTATCAATCAAGCGGGTCGCGATATTAGCGATAATCTTCGCCGCGATTTTCTTCAGGCTAATTCGCAGAAGATTAATTTGGGTGCCGATCCGGCAGATATGTCGGGAAATATTATTGAACATAAGTCTGCTTCCGGAAAAACTGGCGGTCGGATTTGTCTAGGTTATTATTCTTATGTCTGGAATGATGCTGTGGATAATGCAGCTTCCCGGCCGGATTTGGTGAAGTATGATTCTGGCGAAGCGATTAACTTTGTGCGCGTAGCTGACTCTGGCGGTAATCTATGCAGAAAAACTGAATCATCTGCCAGCAAATATCCGTACGTGATAAAAAAGAGCGACTCTACAGAATTATTAAAAGGATTAGGAGAGGATACTCTGGGTATTCATTCGTTTGAGGTTAATAAAATTACCTCTGGAGATGATGCCGAGGAGTTGTATAAAATAAGTTTGACGATCGGTACGAATAGGATAGGGGAGATAAATACAGTTAATCAACAATGCAAGCCGCCGTCTGACGATGAAGAAAATATACAATTTTGTGCAATAAATAAGTTTGAAACGATTGCGAGGACAAATGGCTAATACACATAAACAGCGCGGTGCGGCGTCGCTATTTGCGGTGATTTTTGCAACATTACTATTGACCGTACTGACAGTTGGCTTTATTAAGTTAATGATTCTTGACCAGCAGCAGGCGACAAACAATAATTTATCACAAGGCGCTTACGACGCTGCTTTGGCGGGCGTTGAGGATGCCAAACGGGTGGTGCGTGCTGCTCAAACTGGGAATACTGCTGCTACACAGGCATTGGTCAATTTTGGAGACACTTGTAATGTTATCAGAAGATCTGGCGTAGTGAATGGAGCTTCTGATACGGAAACTATTGTTAAATCTGGAACTTTATCTACTGGCCAGGTGTTCGATCAGGCTTATACCTGCGTAAAAATAGCCATGAATACTAAGGATTTTATATATAAGGCTGTCGAGGATAAGTCGCAAGTTATACCCTTAAGGGCTACTGGCGATTTTGATACAGTGGTAATCGAGTGGTATAAAAGGGACGACGAGGGTAATTCTGGGGAAGACGCCACTTCTCCGGCGAACGAAAGCAGTATGACTGGTCTTTTATATAACAAAAGTACGTGGGGAGCTAGTGCCCCGTCGCTTATGCGCGCCCAAATAATTAATCCCGGCGAATCATTTAATTTAGAACAATTAGACAAGACTGGCTCGACAATGTTCTTGCGCCCGTATGTACCGAGAAGTGACATTCCTAGCGCATCGCTGGAAAATGGTACGTCATTAACAGCCTCAGCTCATCCGCGAGCAACTGACGGACACGCTCACGATAACGATGTAAGTATAACTACTTGCAGTAAAAGCTTTCGATTTTCTGGCACGTATGCTTGTAAGGCTTCTATAAATGTCGGTACTATAACCAGAAGCGCCAGCGCAAATGCATTCTTGCGGTTAAATTCAATATATAAGGGAGCTAGTGTTAAAGTTTCCTTAAAAAACGGACATTCGATAGTGTCGTTTGACGGCGTGCAGCCAGCAGTCGATTCAACCGGACGAGCAAGCAATTTGTTCAGGCGGGTTGAGGCGAGGCTGCAAATTGGCGATGATTTTGCCTATCCAGATAACGCCATAGAGCTGCTTAATAGCCTCTGTAAAGATTTTTCGGTAACTGATTCAGGGCATTCTTACGGAGAATGTAAACCTTATTAGACCTAGTCAGTATCGCTATGAAACCGTTCGTGGATATCTTTAAGGTGCTGGTCGGTGACATGGGTGTAAACTTGCGTGGTAGATATATTACTATGTCCCAGTAGCGACTGAACGGATCGCAAATCTGCGCCATTCATTAGCAGATCAGTGGCAAAACTATGGCGCATGGTGTGCGGGCTGACATGTTTTGTTATACCGGCTAACCGAGCATATTGGCTAATCATTCGCTGAATACTACGGGCGCTTAACCGCCTATAGTCTCCTGATAGATTTGGCGCAGCATTTCTTCGGCTATAGCTTAAGAATAGGGCTGGTAAACTATCTGTCCTGGCATCCAAATACGATGAAACATGTTCGGCGGCGCTCTTTGAAATAAAAACTGGACGATCTTTTTGGCCTTTTCCGCGTACCATAAACTCGCGCCGTGATAAGTTTATATGGTCGCGATTCAAATTTACCAGCTCCGAGACTCGCAAACCGCTGGAAAATAATAACTCAACGATTGCTCGATCGCGCAGACCAGCTTCGGTGTCGGTTGGTATTTGATTTATCATTCGTACAACTTCGTCATATTGTAAAAACGTAACTTGTTTTCTGGCGGTTTTAGGCAAGATGATTTTATCGGCAGCCAAAGATGTAATGTCCCGGCGTGATAAATAGGTTAAAAATCCGCGCAGAGCTATCAAGTGGTAACTTTGGGTGATTAAAGACAACTCTTCATTTGTCGTTTCATTTTTGTATCTATTGAGCCAAAGCCTGTATCGGCGAATTACTTCTGATGTAATTTTGTCAACAGTAATATCGCCAGCAAAATCTATGAAGCGCTCTAAATATAATTGATAATTAGCAATTGTTTTTGGACTGCGACCGCCCTCAACTTCTAAATGCTCTAAGAAATCGGTTAACGCTTCTGATATAAACATATGCTTATTGTACTTGCCTCTGTAAAGTTTATCAAATTAGCAATTTCTGATATTATATAGCGTAACAAGTTAACAGAGGAGATGTCATATGGCGGATAATAAGAAAAAGTATTGCGGTGTTGAGAGAACACTTGTCGTTTTCAAGCCCGATGCGGTGCAGCGTGGGATTGTCGGCGAGATTTTGCAAAGATTTGAACGCGTTGGATTAAAAATGGTTGGAATTAAGATGGCAGCGCCAGACCGGGAGCATTACTATCATCATTATGAAGATATCGGCAAGATGGTGACTCGCCGCGGCGAAGATGCGTTTAACGTCACGCTTGATTTTATGATGAACGGCCCGGTAGTTGCTGTGGTGTTTGAGGGTGTTGAGGCGGTGGAGCTAGTGCGTAAAATCGTTGGTCCGACTGAACCAAAGGCGGCTGATATGGGAACGATTCGCGGCGATTACTCGCACATGAGTTTTGGATATGCGGATGAGTGCCAAAAGGGCGTGCCAAATTTGATTCACGCGTCTGGCGATCCAGAGGAAGCTGCCCAAGAAATTGCCCATTGGTTCGATAAAGAAGAGCTGATGGATTACCATATGCTAAACGAGAAGTTTACGCGCTAGGCTGGTCTTTCCTGAGGGCTGCCGTGGTATAATTAGTATGTGCCTCGGTAGCTCAAATGGATAGAGCAGATCCGTCCTAAGGATAAGGTTGCAGGTTCGACTCCTGCCCGGGGTACCATAGATATGACAGAGGGTACGGTTGAAAAGCAGTTTGATGGCCAGCGAGATGGAGAGCGGCTATTGTTTGTATTTCGCCGCCATATTATTGCTATGAGAAAGGGTTTTTACCTGCTTTTAGTTCCCATGGCAATTGGGGCGCTGCCGTTTCTTATTTGGCAAGATAACCTTAATTTATTATGGGTGTTTGTAGGTAGTTTCGTGTTTGGTTTGATTATGTTTTTATACCATTTTTTAATGTGGTTTTATACATATTATATTGTGACCGATCAGCGGATTCGCCAAATTACACAGCACGGTTTTTTCGGCAAGGATGTTATTGAGCTACGCCTGTCAAAAATACAAAATATCAGCTATAATGTGCCAGGGTTTAGCGGCGAGGTTTTTAAGTTTGGTACAATAGTCATTCAGACGTTCGTAGGCGATTTAGTAATAAAAAATGTCGAACATCCAGATGAAATCTATAATAAACTGCAAGACGCGGTTGAGTTGTCGGCTAAGAAAGAAGGGGACGATAATGAAGAAGTTATTGAAGCGGAATAAAACTAAAAAAGAGCTGCCATCGCGTATTACTAATGATACCGTGGCGCAGCATCGCGAGAAAGTGCTGGCGGCAGGACGTAAGCATAAGTACCCGATACAATACACGAAACATCGGCTTGTTTGGATTACATCGTTTGTCAGTCTGGCTGTTTTGGCGGTTTTTGTTACTTTAGGATGGCTGCAGTTGTATGTCTGGAAAGACACGGGAGACATTTCGTATCGGCTTGTTAAGATATTTCCGCTGCCGGTGGCAAATATTGACGGCGAAGATGCTTTATATAGGGATTATTTGTTGTATCATCGCAGCACGTTAACTATTTTGAACAATCAAGGCCAGTCTGATCAAAAAGACAAAGTTAAGTTTTATCAGAAACAATCCATAGATAAGGCTTTGGACGTTGCTTATGCAAAAAAACTGGCGCGCGAAAACGGAATCTCGGTTGATAAAGATAAGGTCCAGGGCTTAATACAGCGCCAGCGCGAAGCCAGCAAGCTTTCGGAGGCGGCATATGAATCTGTAGTCAAGGATAATCTTCACTGGACTATGAGCGAGCTAACAACTGCTATGGAGTACACGGTTCTCAAGCAAGAAGTTTCGTTTAAAATTGATAAAAAAGCAGAAGACCTAGTTATGCAAATCCAGAAAAAAATAAAATCAGGCAAGAATTTAAAAGATATCGCGCATGAGTTTGGCGATAGAATCCAGCCGGTATTTGATCTCTCTATCTCTAAGGATAACTCTGATGGCGGCTTGACTGAGGCTGCCTTAAAATCGCCGAAAGGAAAAATTACTGGACCTGTTAAGACATTGTCTGGCGATGGTTATTATTTTATCGTTTTGAACGCTGTCGATGGCAATAATGCGAACTATTCTTACATTAAAGTTCCCTTGACGGTATTTAATAAGCAGCTAGATAGTATTAAAAAAAGCAATAAAGTAAAATACTACATATCTGTTGATAAGTAGCCGTTCAGGTTGAAAAAAACCCTCCTTTTGGTATAATCTTCCTAGGAGTATGCCGCTGTAGCTCAGTTGGTAGAGCGGCGCTTTCGTAAAGCGTAGGTCACCAGTTCAAATCTGGTCAGCGGCTCCATAGTTTATGAACGACACTGTAAAAAAATCTTTACGAGTTATTGCTGCAGACAGAGGACTAGCTGGTCTGATTGTTGTTAATCTGATTGCGGTTGTTATTATTGCTGTCTTTCTGGTGGTAGCAATTAAGCCTAATGAATCTCAAGTGATCACTCGGTACACGGCGTATGGTGTTGCTAATTTTTACAGAAGTTATTGGTATGATTTATTTAGCTATGCTGTTTTAGCGATAATCATGGCTGTTGGCCATTCGGTGCTGAGTGTGAAGCTTGCGCTTGCTAAAAGACGCGATCTAGCAATGTTTGTGCTATGTCTGACGCTTGGTTTGCTGATAATATTGGTGATTTTTGCCTGGTCGATAATTAAGATTGCTTCTTTGGGGTAGTGATGGATTTAGAAATTCCTCTTGGAAAACGGACTAAAAAGTATCGGTTTTTTGAAATATTGCCTGGTTTTTTTAGCTACGGGGCAATTATTCTATTGATAGTTTTATCGATTTTTAATCCGCTTTTAGCCTCAATTTACCTTTTGATAATTATTTTATCTACTTTAGTAAGGTCTATCGGTATTTGCTATCGAGTGGTCGGCGGACGCAGTATGATGGAGAAGGCCTCAAATACAGACTGGAACAGACTCTTGGCGGATTTGGATAACCCTAAGGCAGCCTATGATAAATTAAAAAAATCTAATCGTAAAATTAAGAACATTTTTTATAAGCGGCACATGGAAAACCTGCGATTGATGTCTACTAGTAAGGATGGCTTTTTCCCAAAAGCTTCAGATTTATACAATGCTTTGATTATGCCTGCGTATAACGAGAGCATTGAGGTTATTGAGCCGGCTTTAAAGTCGGTTGTTGATACAACTTACGATAAAAAACACCTAATTATTGTTTTTGCTTACGAAGAGCGTGGCGGAGCTGGTATTGAGGAAACTGCTAAAACCCTTCGGGATAAATATGGCAAGTATTTTCATTCTTTCCATATCGTCAAGCATCCTAAAGATTTACCCAATGAAGTTATCGGTAAGGGCGGAAATATAACTTATGCAGGAAAATGGCTGAAAAAATATCTGGAAGAGCAGAAGATAGCTTTTTCTAACGTGATAGTAACAACCATGGATTGCGATAATAAGCCGCACAAATACTATTTCGACTATTTAACTTATGAATACATTGTCCATGAAAATCGAAAGCACTTGTCTTATCAACCGATATCCTTGTTTACTAACAATATTTGGGATGTGCCAGCGCCGATGCGGGTGCTGGCAACTGGTAACTCTTTCTGGAATATTATTAGTTCTATGCGGCCGTATTCACTGCGCAACTTTGCTTCTCACGCTCAGCCGATGGATGCACTGGTTGAAATGAATTTTTGGAGTACGCGTACAATTGTCGAAGACGGGCATCAGTACTGGCGCAGTTATTTTCACTTTAAGGGCGATTACGCAGTATTGCCTATGTACGTCCCGATTTATCAAGACGCAGTTCTAGGCAATACTTATATAAAGACGTTAAAGGCGCAATTCATCCAGCTGCGGCGCTGGTCATATGGTTCTTCTGATGTAGCGTATGTTGGTAATATTGTTTTTAGCCGCAATCGCGGCGCTCCATTCTGGCCAAGCTTTACGCGGTTTATTAGACTACTGGAAGGGCATGTAACCTTAGCTAGCGTCTCAGTTATGGTAGCTTTCGGCGGTTGGATGCCGCTGCTGCTCAATAAGGAAGCGGCCAGGAGTGTGGTCGCTCATCAATTGCCAGATACAGTTAGTTTTTTGCAGCAGATTGCCATGATAGGTCTTGTAGTTTCAATATTTACCTCTTTTAGGTTTTTACCGCCGCGTCCAGAGCGTTATAAACGCCGCCGGAATATATTAATGCTACTACAGTGGGTGTTGATGCCTGTTACGTCAATTCTTTATAGCTCAATGTCGGCCTATAATGCTCATACGCATTTAATTCTCGGCAAGTATTTAGACAAGTTTGATGTGACAGAGAAGACTACGATTGATATGAACGATCAAGAGCGTCAGAATAAGAAGAAGTCGCCTCGTATTTTTAAAGGCAGGCGAAAAAAATAATCGTAACTCTGCATTTACAGGTAATTTCCCTTTTTGTACTATAATTACTTCTTAGAACGAGAATTTTTCTGCAGTCTTGCGCGTACCTTTGCGATTCTCTCATTATATTCGAAATATAAAACCGTCTTATCAAGCAGGGGGCTTCGTGACCGCTGCGGAAGTTGCTTGGATGCTTGCGTCGAAGAAAGATTACTCATACCGTCTATAGTAACATATACAAGCAAAAAAGTCAAATATAAAATACAAAAACCTGAATTGGTGGGCAATAGAGGATTCGAACCTCTCACCTCTTCAACGTCAATGAAGCGCTCTAGCCAAATGAGCTAATCGCCCGCTCTCTTGATTCTATCAGAGAAAGAGGTTGATTACAAGACATGGTATAATATGACGTATGAGTACAGATGAATTACACGAGATGCGGCATAGCTTAGCGCATATTATGGCGCAGGCCGTTCAACATTTATGGCCTCAGGCTAAGTTTGGTGTCGGTCCAGCCATTGATGATGGCTTTTATTATGATATTGACCTTGGTGGCGCGACAATCTCTGAAGATGATTTTCCAAAGATAGAAAAAGAAATGAAAAAAATTATTGCTGCTAACTATCCGTTTGAACGCCGCGACGTGCCGATTGAGGACGCCATTGCCTGGGCAGAAAACAATCATCAAGTATTTAAACTTGAATTACTAAACGACCTCAAGCGGTCTGGTACGACCGTTGCTAAGGAATTGGTTGGCGAGGATTTAGGATCGGTAACCGATAGAGATAGTAAACTTAAAACAGTGTCTCTCTACTCGCAGGGTGATTATACCGACTTATGCCGCGGCGGGCACGCCGATAGTACGGGCAAGGTTGGTGCGTTCAAGCTAATGCGGGTGGCTGGGGCGTACTGGCGCGGCGATGAAAAACGCCAACAAATGCAGCGATTATATGGCGTAGCTTTCGCGACCCATAAAGAGCTGGATGATTATCTTAAAAATCTGGAGCTAGCTAAGCAGCGCGATCATCGAAAGCTGGGTAAGGAGCTTGATTTATACACAACTTCGCCGCTGGTGGGCGTCGGCTTGCCGCTGTTTACGCCGCGGGGTACGATTTTGCGCGATGTAGTGGCTCAATATTCAAACCAGCTACGGCAGAAATTTGGCTTTGAAAAGGTCTGGACGCCACACATCACTAAGAAAGACTTATACGAAACTTCTGGTCACTGGGCAAAGTTTGGCGAAGAACTATTCCTGGTTAAAAGCCAAGAAACGAGCGATGAAATGGCGCTCAAGCCGATGAATTGCCCGCATCATACACAGATTTTTGCCTCGCGGCCGCGGAGCTATCGCGATATGCCGGTGCGCTATTTGGAAACGACGACTGATTATCGCGATGAAAAAACTGGCGAACTTGGTGGCTTAAATCGCGTGCGTTCGCTAACTCAAGACGATAGTCATGTGTTTTGCCGTCCGGATCAAATTGAGGATGAGATTAACAATTTATTGTCGGCTGCTCGCGAGCTGTACGGCACAATTGATATGAAACTAAGAGTGCGACTGAGTTATCGTGATAATTCTGATGCATATTTGGGTGAACGCTCATTATGGAATTCTGCGCAAAATCAGTTGAAATCAGCAGTCGAAAAGGTCGGTTTGGATTACTTTGAGCAGGAAGGAGAGGCTGCTTTTTATGGGCCAAAAATCGACTTTATGGCGACTGATGCAATTGGTCGTGAACACCAAGTTGCAACTGTGCAGCTAGACTTTGTGCAGCCGCAACGGTTTGGTTTAGAATATACAGAAAGTGATGGTAAATTTACAACACCTGTGATGATCCATTGTGCCTTGCTGGGGTCAATCGAGCGCTTTTTAAGTGTTTTTATTGAACACACTGGTGGTTGGTTTCCATTCTGGGCGGCTCCAGAGCAAGTGCGAATTTTAACGATTAACGACACGGTTCTTGATTATGTTGCAGAAATAACAACAATTCTATCAGGGGTAACGTTAATGAAACCTATAAAATACAACGATGTAAGATTTACTACAGATATCCGTAATGAATCGATCGGTAAGAAAATCCGTGAAGCAACTGTTGTAAAGATTCCAACACAAATTATTGTTGGTCCAAAAGATAAAGCAGCACGCGTCGTCAGTATTCGTACTCGCGCCGGCGAAGAGCAAATTTCAATTGATCAACTAGCCAACTATATTAGAGGTGTTCAATGATGAGAAAATTAACCATTGCTGTTGACTGCGATGATACGCTATTTCCAACAGCAAAATATTTTATAGACTCCTATAATAAGAAGTTTAATGCAAGTGTTGATTTTGAACATCAACACGAACCTGATTATGATGGATGGGGTGTCGGTGATGCCGAATTGTTGCAGCGATTAGGAATGTTGCAAGACGCCGAAGAGTACCGTCAAATAGAAATGTACGATGATGCAGCCCGTGCACTAAACAATCTACGTGCAGAAGGACACAGGCTGGTAGTTATAACCGCTCGAAAAGAACATGAGAGACCTATAACAGAATTGATGATTGAACGGGATGCGCCTGGAATATTTGATACGATTGAATTCGTTGGCTGGCACGGTTCAAAACATGAAACTCTAAGGAAAATAGGAGCTGATGTTCTGGTTGATGATTCTATGCATCATTTGAATAATGCACTAGAGGAGGGTGTATTAGACCCAGGCTGTGCGTTGTTATTTGGCGATTTTCCGTGGAGTAGGACGATAGTCGAGGCGGGTGAAGGTATTGTTCGCTGTGCTGATTGGATAGAGGTGGAGCAGGGAATTGAGCGAGTTGCCAATAGCTAGTCTGCGCGATAAAATTTATGAATTAATGGCGCAGTTGCCTGAGGATAAAGTGACTACTTATGGTGATTTGGCGGCTATGGCGGGGTATCCGTATGCGGCGCGGCAAGTTGGGCAGATTGCTCATGGCGGGCCAATTAGCTTGCCATGGCATCGTCTGGTAAACGCAAAGGGCGGTTTAGCGACAGGATTTCCTGATGGACAGGAATCTCAGCGACAGCTTCTTAAACAAGATGGTATTGTTTGCGACGAATCGTATCGGGTGATTGATTTTGATGAGCGGCGGTGGAGACCTAAGTTATGAAAAATTCTTTACCGTTGATAGTAATCGTTGGACCGACAGCAAGCGGAAAAACTGGACTTAGTATTAAGCTTGCAAAAAAGTTTAATGGTGAAATTATCTCAGCCGACTCGCGCGCGATTTATCGCGGTCTGGATATTGGTACGGCTAAACCGTCTATTGAAGAGAGACAGGGTGTCGTGCATTGGGGGATAGATTTAGTAAATCCGGGAAAGTGTTATACGGCAGCAGACTTTAAAAGATACGCTGACGCAAAGATTGACGATATCAGGTCAAGGGGGCATTTGCCGATTCTGGCTGGTGGTTCCGGCCTTTACATTGATGCAATATTGTTCAACTTTGAATTTGGAAATTTGCCAATTGTTGAAAAAAGAACAACGCTTCAAAAGATGGATATCTTGGAGTTACAAAGTTATTGTGTAAAAAACAACATAAAATTACCAGACAATATTCAAAATAAAAGGCATCTAATTCGGACGATCGAAAGAGGCGGTATAAGAGGAGAGAGAAGTAAGTGTCCACCTAATAATACTATTGTGGTTGGTATAACAACGTTGAAAAAAACACTACATGAACGAATTGCCAAAAGAGCTGAATGTATGATAAAAAACAACGTTGTAAAAGAAGCTACAATAGCAGCGAATGAGTTTGGTTGGGACAATGAGGCTATGACAGGCAATATTTATTCAATAATTAAAAAGCATAAAAAATGTATACTAAATGAAACAGAAATGCTGCAGGAGTTTATAAAAAGCGACATGCGTTTAGTAAAAAAACAAATGACTTGGTTTAGAAAAAATCCGTTTATTGTTTGGGGCAATCTTGCTAGCTGCGAATATTATTTGACTCAGATTTTAGAAAACGAGCAGCTGGAGAGCGACTAAAAATTATGTTACAATTATAGAACAATGATCGATTCGCTATTCGGCTCAAAAACGAGAGTAAAGCTGCTTCATCTATTTCTGAACAATCCAGAAAAGTCCTTTTATGTGCGGGAAATTACTAGGCTTATTGATGAACAAATAAATTCTGTTCGCCGGGAGTTGGCTAATATGGTTTCTGTTGGTATTATTCAGTCGGACAACATAGACAATAAACTTTATTACAGTACTAATATAGGTTATAGATATTTGGAGCCTCTAAGCGCCATTTTTTCTGACAATAGGAACTTGCAAGGTAATGACTCTAGCAAAGTTTGGTCAAAGACTTTGTCTAGAATGTCTAATATTAAAGTTATAATATCTGCTGGAAAACTGGTCGGCGACGCTGACGGTAAAATAGATTTGCTGTTAGTGGGTGATATATCAGCGGCAGATGCTGGTAGTCTGGTTAAGAAAATAGAGAAGGCAGAGAATAATGAGTTAAATTATTCAGTAATGTCGTACGAGGATTTTTACTATCGGTTGAGTGTTAGAGATCGGTTTATAATGGATATCATTGAAGGCAAACATTCGGTATTGATTGATACGGAAAATATATTGAGAAAGGAGTAAGGATGTTTGATATAGAATATAAGGGCGCAAATGCTATAGTATTCGCTACAAAGAAAGTGCGGGTAGTTTTTGATCCAAATTTAGCAGTTGTCGGCGCTAAGAATGTTTCGGTTAAAGATAGTGTTGAAGTAGCTACGGAAGATAGATTTGCAGTTACTGACCCTGCGCCAAGATTATTGCTCAATGGTCCTGGCGAGTATGAGGTTGGCGATGTAGCAATTTCTGGTATTCCTGCTCGGCGTCATATTGATACTGATGCTGATGGTAAAAAATCTACGATATATAAGATATCTGTCGGCGACGTAAGAGGGGTGGTGATTGGCAATATTCAGCCAAAACTTAGCGATGATCAGCTTGAAGATATTGGTGTGGTTGATTTTGCAATTATACCGGTAGGCGGTAGCGGCTATACATTAGATGCCGTGAGCGCTTCTTCTATGGTTCGGCAACTAGACCCAAAGGTGGTTATTCCAGTTCATTATGCAGATTCATCTATAAATTATGAGGTTCCTCAGGCTGGTGTAGAAGATTTTATGAAAGAATTGAATGCAAACGTTGTGGAAGCTGGTCTAAAATGGAGATTAAAGAAGCCTGCTGATTTGCCTGATAGTCTAACTGTTGTTCAGATATCAAAAACGTAGATGTAAGTAATTATGGCTAGTAAAAACCCTGTCTATTGCGACAGGGTTTATAGTTAAGCGGCCTTTGCAGCTGGCGGTTGCAGCAATCCTTTTTTCTTCAGTGTCCGTATTGCTTTTGTGCTTAAAATCATAGTAATTTTCTGACCGTTTACAACAAAAGTCTTTTTCTGAAGATTTGGCTTGAAGACGCGTTTAGTTCGGCGCAAAGAAAAGCTAACGTTGTGTCCGTATTGCTTGCCCTTGCCTGTCAATTCACATCGTGATGCCATTTTTACTCTCTCTTTAAGGTTAATATCTAATCTCTAGTATTGTAGAGGTATTTCTTTAATTAGTCAAGATCTAGCTATGTAAAAATAAAGTTTTTCCCGTACAATTTTTAGTTTGGATGTCTTTGGACTTTACGGCTGCGGGAAGCTACAATAGAACAGGATGGTCTTGCTAACGACTTCACTAGAACAAATCAAAGGCGTCGGCCCCAAAACCGCCCAAGCGCTGTCGGCGGCGGGTC